>NZ_JBMWAM010000002.1:0-275532 GCF_049725345.1 Paenibacillus praedii
AACGCATCCTGACCTCCATCTTGGAATTTCTTCACCCATTGGTACACTTGTTGATAGGAAACCTTAAACTGGTCTGCCGTCCTCTGATAGTCGTGCTGATGTGCCATACAATATTGAACAATATCGATTCGTTCCTGCCAAGTTGTAGAACGTCCTTTGGTCATCGCATGTGCTCCCCCTGAATAAGCTTTTAAGCCGCTATGGCCATTATACTGCTTAATCCAGTTGGAGAGCTGCGTTCGACTAGCAATCTTGTATTTATCGATGATCTGGTACTGGGACAAGCCCCCCTCCAGGTAATCCTTTACTGCCTGAAGCTTAAGCTCAGCGCTGTAGCTCCGATTATGAACTTGACGCTCCAGCCCTTCAAAACCATACACATTATAACGTTGTCGCCATTTAACTAATGTTGTTTTTGAAATGCCGTATTTCTTTGTAGCATCCTTTAGACTAATCTCACCATTTGTTATTTCACCGATGATAGCTAGTTTATCTGCCGGACTATATTTTTCTTTAGGCATGAAAAAGCTCCCCTTACAGTACCAGGTTTTATTATTTCACCTGTCTACCATATGGGGAGCATATCATCGTTTCACGTATCCGATTCAGCCTCTTCTTTTTCTATCCACACAAGAAATCAAACTCTGAATAAAGACGCCTTTATGGGTTGCTTTACTATTATCTTTCTCTATATTTTTATTGAGACTAATAACCACTGCTTCAACCATTTGTTATTAATAAAAACAAAAGACCCGAAAGACAGGCACTTTTTCGAGTGTCTATCTTTCGGGTCTTCTTTCACATTAAGTTTTTTCGTTTAGTAAAGCGTCAAATATTGATCGCGTTCCCATTGGTGAACCTGGGTCCGGTACATATCCCATTCGATTTCCTTGAGCTCGTAGAAATGTGCAAGCGCGTGTTCGCCAAGCGCTTCACAAACGATATCGCTGCGGAGCATTTCATCAAGCGCTTCCTTCAAATCAAGCGGCAGACTTGGAATTCCAGCATCCTGACGCTCTTCCTCCGTCATGATGTAAATATTGCGATCTGTAGGAGCCGGCAGAGGCAGCTTATTCTTAATACCGTCAAGACCTGCTTTCAGCATAACTGCCAGCGCCAGATACGGATTAGCCGCAGGGTCTGGATTTCGAACCTCTACGCGCGTGCTAAGACCACGCGAAGCTGGAATACGAATCATAGGCGAACGATTGCTTGCGGACCATGCAACGTAGCAAGGTGCCTCGTAGCCTGGAACAAGACGCTTGTAGGAATTGACTGTCGGGTTCGTAATTGCGGCCATTGCACGGGCATGCTCCAGAATACCTGCCATATAATGACGGGCAGCTACACTTAAACCGAGCTTGTCCTTCTCATCGTAAAATACATTGGTATCGCCTTGGAATAATGATTGGTGACAGTGCATGCCTGAGCCATTCACGCCGAACAAAGGCTTAGGCATAAAGGATGCATGAAGACCGTGCTCCCGGGCGATTGTTTTTACAACAAGCTTAAAGGTTTGAATTTGATCAGCCGCTTTAATAGCATCGGCATATTTAAAATCGATTTCGTGCTGACCAGGAGCTACCTCGTGGTGGGAAGCCTCGATTTCAAAGCCCATTTCCTCTAGTGTCAATACGATTTCACGCCGGCAATTCTCGCCCATATCCATTGGTGCCAAGTCAAAATAACCGCCTTGGTCATTAAGCTCAGTCGTAGGCTCGCCGCGCTCGTCCGTCTTGAACAAGAAAAACTCAGGCTCCGGTCCAACATTCATCGCTGTATAACCGAGCTCCTCCGCTTCCTTAAGCGCACGCTTCAAAATACCGCGCGGGTCTCCAGCGAACGGCGTGCCGTCCGGCATATAAATATCGCAAATTAAACGAGCAACGCGATCTTGTGCTACCCAAGGGAAGACAACCCAAGTATCTAAATCAGGGTATAAGTACATATCGGATTCTTCAATTCGTACATAACCTTCAATGGAAGACCCGTCAAACATCATTTTATTATCGAGCGCTTTATCAAGCTGACTGACCGGAATTTCGACGTTTTTTATCGTACCTAGCAAATCAGTAAATTGCAAACGGATGAAACGAACATTTTGCTCCACTGCAATACGCTTGATGTCTTCTTTAGTAAAACTCACAGAATCATCTCCTTTGATGGTTTATCATTCGTTAAATCACTCTAACGTTTATTCAAGAATCGAGTCAATTGACCTTGTATGAGAGAGGCTTGACCCGGTCTTTTCTCCAGCAGCTGCTGTTTAAGCATCCGGTGAAGCTGTTGATCGGATAGCTCCCTGCGCTTCACTTCAGACTGCTCGCTGACAATCGTCGCATCCTCCGATTCCTTGGAAACCGGATTCATAACCTGCTTGATGCCTGCGATATTAACGCCCTTCTCAATTAGAGATTTAATTTCCAATAGCCGTTCTACATCATTGAACGAAAATAGCCGTTGGTTGCCTGCCGTTCTCGCAGGCACAATCAATTCATGCTGCTCGTAGTAACGGATTTGGCGTGCCGTTAAGTCCGTCAGCTTCATTACGATGCCGATAGGGAATAAGGCCATATTTCTGCGAATCTCATCAGCCATGCCGCATCAACCTTCCATACGCTCATTTATATGACCATTGTAAACGCTATACCATAAATGTGTCAAGTTATGTGAGGTTTGGTCACAATTAAACCACTATTCACAAGTCGGTATAACGCAGTTAAAATACCATATTTCGCATGAGCATAGGTGAGTCCACCCTGCATGTAGGCAATGTATGGCTCTCGAATCGGCGCATCAGCTGACAGCTCAAGGCTGCCGCCTTGAATGAACGTTCCTGCCGCCATAATAACAGCATTCTCGTAGCCTGGCATGTCCCATGGCTCAGGCACGACATGTGAATCAACCGCGGCTGCCTGCTGAATGCCTTGTACGAAAGCGATCAGATGCTCGGCTTGTCCGAATCGAACCGCTTGAATTAGATCGGTACGAGGCTCATGCCAACGCGGCTTCGTTTCAAAGCCAAGCTCTTCGAACAGCGCTGCAGCTAGTACACTTCCTTTGACTGCTTGTCCAACCAAGTGCGGGGCCAGAAATAAGCCCTGAAACATCCCGCGCAGCGTGCCAAGCATTGCGCCGACATCACCGCCTATGCCAGGCGCTGTCAAGCGATAAGCTGCAGCTTCAACGCAAGCTGCCGTGCCGGCAATGTAGCCTCCTGTTTCTGCTAATCCACCGCCAGGGTTTTTGATAAGCGAGCCTGCCATAAGGTCAACACCTGCCTGAGTAGGCTCCAGCAGTTCCGTAAATTCCCCATAGCAGTTATCTACGAAAACAAGCACATCAGGCTTCATCGCTTTTACCCGTTTGACGATGGCTTCGATCTCAGCCACTGTTAAAGATGCTCGCCACTCATAGCCTCGCGAGCGCTGAATGCCAATTACTTTGGTTTGATCCGAAATCGCTGATTCAATTCGCTCCCAGTCGAGTCCGCCGTCCGCCAGCAGCGCCACTTCCGCATATTTCACACCCCAGTCCTGAAGCGAGCCCTTTCCATCTCCCGGCTTACCAATGACTTTATGGAGTGTATCATATGGTCTTCCTGTCACATATAAAAGCTCGTCTCCTGGACGTAAAATCCCGAACAACGCACAGCTGATCGTATGCGTCCCGGAAACAAAATGAGGCCTAACAATCGCCGCTTCCGCCCCCATCACATCCGCATAGACGAGATCGAGAACCTCACGACCGCGATCGTTATAGCCATAGCCCGTAGAGCCTGTAAAATGAAAATCGCTAACTTTGTGGCGCTGAAATGCTTCTATGACTTTCCACTGATTACGCTCTGCTATCCGTTCAACTGTGCGAAATGCCGCATCCGCACGCTGCTCCGCTTCCTCTGCCAGCCTCTCCATATACGCCCAAACCTTCTGCTTTTCCTGCTCTTGCTGCTCTTTCATCTATGATCTTCCCCTTCTATTTATACTGCCCCTGCCCGCTAAACAAGATAGGGCTGCAGTCGGTGTCCATGCTGCTCATATTGCTGCTTGCTAACATGAATCGTCAGCTGCAGCGCTTCTTCAACAACCTCTTGCTTAATGACCTCTCCGCTGCGGTAAGCGAGCGCAATCAAATCCCCGCGTTCGGCTGGCACCGCGAAGGTCAGTATATCCCCGCTTAATCTGGCTTGAATCGTCTCGCGAAGCAGCTCAAGATCCGCTGTCTCATAAGCGCTGATCACCAGATTATCGCCGCCGGTAACAGGCAAGTCAGAAAGCGTGCCGCTGACAGCGACCAAATCCTTTTTATTATAGACCATAACCATTGGCTTATCTGACGCGCCTAGATCGCCCAATATTTGATGCACGACGGCAATCTGCTCATCACGCATAGGCGAGCTGCTGTCAATGACATGCAGGACAAGATCGGCCTCGCAGACCTCTTCTAATGTTGCGCGAAAAGCTGCCACGAGATCATGCGGCAAATTTTGAATAAAGCCTACCGTATCCGTCAAAACCACTTCCCTGCCATTAGGCAGCTCGAGTGCGCGCGATGTCGGGTCAAGCGTAGCAAATAATTGATTCTCTACATACACATCCGCGTTCGTCAGCTCGCGAAGCAGCGTGGATTTGCCCGCATTCGTGTAGCCTACCAAAGCAACTTGAATGACACCTGATTTTTTGCGGCGTTCGCGATGCAGCTTACGGTGACGAACGACCTCCTCAAGCACAGACTTCAGATCCGTGATACGATCACGGATATGACGACGATCCGTCTCGAGCTTCGTCTCACCAGGACCTCTGGTTCCTATACCGCCCCCAAGTCGAGACAAATTTTTGCCGTGACCAGATAGACGGGGCAGCAGATAGCTCAGCTGGGCAAGCTCAACTTGAATAATGCCTTCTCGTGTATTCGCTCTTCCAGCAAAAATATCCAAAATAAGCTGCGTGCGATCCACGATTTTGAGATCAAGCGTTTCCTCCAGATTTCTAACCTGTGCGCCTGACAGCTCCTGATCAAAAATCGCAGTTGTAGCGCCCAGTTCATCCGCCAGCGCTTTGACCTCTTGGACCTTGCCCTTGCCTATAAACCATTTGGAATCGACCTTCTCTTTATTTTGCGTGATCGTCGTAAGCACCTCGACCCCTGCTGTCTCCGTAAGCTGCACAAGCTCTTGCAGGGAGTGCTCAGGATCAATTCCTTTGCGCTTATCATCCGAAGTGACCAGACTGATCAATATCGCCTTCTCATGCATATTTGAATTCGTATCGAATGTCTTCTCGCTCATGCTAAGCTCCTTATATAAATCGTCTAATTTACGTCTTTATGTCCCACTTTAAATCCTCAGGCTTAATCGACATCAGCTCATGCTTTGGCGGGACAGAACTGGAATACAGGGCCAGCAGACGAACCGCTTGATAGCGAACGGCCTTCTCTATTGTATTTCTCACATATCGGGCATTGCTGAACGAGAACATCGCATTTTGCTTCTCCTGCATTAAATGCTGTCTTAATTTAAATATCGTCTGCGGCTGCAAAATATAATCCCGATCCTTTGCCATCAGCTCACTGATCTGGATCAATTGATCAACAGAATAGTCTGGAAACTCAATCTGAATAGGAAAACGTGATGGCAGTCCCGGATTCGTAAGCAAAAAATTTTCAATTTCCGCGGGGTAGCCTGCCAAAATAAGCACGAATTGATTGCGATGATCCTCCATCGCCTTCACCAGCGTGTCGATCGCTTCCTTGCCAAAATCCTTCTCTCCTCCGCGCGCAAGGCTGTAAGCCTCGTCTACAAACAGCACGCCGCCGATCGCTTTACGTACGAGATCACGCGTCTTTTGAGCCGTATGACCGATATACTCGCCAACGAGATCCGCGCGTTCGACCTCAATGAGATGCCCCTTCGACAGGACGCCCATCTTCTGAAACAGCTTCGCGACGATACGGGCAATGCTCGTTTTCCCCGTCCCCGGATTGCCTTTGAAGATCATATGATAAACCTGAGAGCCGCCGGACAAGCCCGCTTCTGATCGCATGCGGCTTATATAAAGCAAGGCGTATATTTCATACACTAGTGACTTCACGTTATCCATGCCGATCATCGGCTCCAGCTCTTTCTGAATATCAGCATAATGATCTGCGCTGGGCAGAGGCTTTACGACAGGCAGCGGGTCCGGCTCCAACGCATGGGCAGAGGCTCCAGCCTGAAAGGAATCCTGACTTCTTAATATCACATTGATTTGCCTTGAAGGTCTAGCAGATCCGCTGCCCGGTCCTGATATGACGTGTCCACTCATCTGTCGCATCACCTATCCTTTGCATCGAAAGCTATAGCGGTTGACCGCACTACAAGTTTATTCTACCTTGCGGCCGCATATTAGCAGAATCAGAGCATGGAATCGGAAGAGCGAATACCAACGGATAAGAGCAGCCAATTAAGCTTCCATTTCGTAAAAGCAAGTATCTCACGCGACTCGTTATAGACTGGATTTAATACTTCGGAACGTGTTGCAGCTACCTGTAACGGGTCAAAATCAAGTGATTTCGCGACCTCCTTCGCTCTAGCCGCATGATAATCATGCGTGATGACGATGAGGCTGGACAGGCTGTTCTGATCAGCGATTGCTTTGCTAAACATCAAATTCTGATAGGTGCTGGTCGCTTCTTCCTCTAGCAAAAGCTTGTCAGCTGAAATACCATTTGCGATTAAAAAATCGCGCATGCCCTCAGCTTCTGTTTTCGTAGATCCATTCGCTCCGAGACCTCCGGATAAAATAAGCTTGTCCACCGTACCCTCCTCCACGAGACGAATCGCCAAATACAAACGCTCCCGAAGCGCCGGGCTAGGTACATCATTCCATAAAGCGGCCCCGAGTACGATGCCGGCATCCGCTTTGGCCAAGGGCTTATCTATATCGTATCCATTAATTAACCACAATAAATATCCGCACCAAAATACACCTGCAACCACAACCCAGGCTGCAACACGAAACAGGAGCAGCCACGGACGATTTTTTTTCGTTCGTTTGCGTGGACTGCTCCTCCGACCTGTTGCTGTGCTCATGATTCACTTAGCTCCCCAGTTCGCTCCAGCAGACTTTTTCTATGCTTCAAGCTGAGTGTAAAGTAACGGAACCGCCCATTTCGAATGCTCGAGAGTAATTTGCCGGCTGTTTTGCGCGCAAGCGCAACATCCTTCCCATTCACATCGCCTTGCCTATGCGCATCCTCTAGCTCATCCTCATCCATTAGAAACACTTCGCCGCTCGGAAGAACGACGACATCCAAATACAGATCATCGAACCAAGGCACCTGTTGATCAGTAAGACCTTGCGTTTTACAAACATCAATATACCACTGTACGACGGAGCCTTTGTCATCAAACATCGTTGTGACAACAAAATGCTCGCCTCTTGGGAAATGCTGCATCCACAGGTAGCCTCGGTCTGCGAGACATAGCCGCCGTCCGTTATATTCCTTCCACAGCGGCTCCCGAAGCTCATGAATCCTGTAGAACGTAACGAGACCTTTGAACTCATCGCCATCAAGCGCAAGGCAGGAATAGCTTTTGCGCAAAATACGCCGCCAGTTGGCCCGGTCAGAAAATTTTCTCTTCATACGGAACGTACCTTTCCGGTCAAGTGGGAAAAGCCCGCAACAGCTTGCGAATGCTCCTCTTTGTATCGATCAAACAACATTCTCCATCCATTCTCCACGCGACTGACGATTAATGATTTTCCTATAAAAAAAGATTACCATATCTTATCGTCCATCTCCAGCCAACAGTCAAAATAAACCAAGCCACATGTCCCATTCCTACGAAAAAAATCGCCATCCCGAAACGGGACAGCGATTCTTATCAGCTTTCTTCAATAACAATCGATTCAATGACAATGCGCTCAGTCGGAATGTTGTTTTTGGTTGGTGTTTTGGCAATAGCCCGAACAATATCTAAGCCGCTGGATACCTTACCGAATATGGTGTATTTCGGCTCACGGTTTAAGTTTTCCGCATCCGGTCCGGTGGATATAAAGAACTGACTGCCTCCCGAATTCGGCTGACCTGCATTAGCCATGGCCACAATGCCTTCTTCATACTTCCTACTCGTGTCCAGCTCATCAGGAATCGTATAGCCAGGCGTACCGGTGCCATTGCCATTGGGGTCACCGCTTTGAATCATAAATGACTCAATAATGCTATGAAACGTTAGACCATCATAGAACCCTTCACGAGCAAGAAACACAAAATTATTTACTGTCACTGGGGCTTCCTTCGCAAACAGCTCGACTGTAAATGGCCCCTTCGAAGTTTGGAACTTTGCGGAATAAGCCTTATTCAAATCAATGATCATATCAGGCATCTTATTCCAGCTCATTGTCTTCGTTGAAGCTGCAGCACTATTCCCGTCTGTTCCACCGCCATCCGTCTTACTGCCGCAGCCAGCAACCAGCATCAGCGCGGCGATCAACATGATGAAAAGCGAGAACTGTGCTTTGTTTCCATTTGCCATTTAACCACCCGTTCCTTGCGTAATGCCGCCGGTATCAGTGCCGCCAATTACGTCATTACTGCTTCCGGTGCCTGCCTCCTGATTTGGAGTCGGAGTAGGACTTGGCTCAACCGGTTGATTGCCGCCGCCCGGACTTTGCGTCTCGATCGGTCCTTCTGTGCCATCAGCCGGATTTGGAGAAGGCTGCTCACCCGCATCTCCTTCGATTGGCGGCATGGTGGCTTCGCCATCTGGTTCAGTCGGTGTAGGTTCCATCGGGATATCAGGAATAATCTCTGTTTCCGGAATTTCCACCTTAACGGTCTGAGAAGGCGCGCTTTCCAGATCATTTTTGGCATCATAAGCAACGACGTAATATTCATAAGTAAGCCCTGGGAATACGCTCATATCATCGACTCCTGTTGTTGTCAGAGAGTCTACGAAACGAATATATTCACTTTCAGAGGCTTCCTTGCGAAATACTTGATAGGTCACATCTTCGCCCTCTATAGGGTCCCAAGACAGCTGAACCTTCATTTCTTCCGGAAAAAACTCGGCATTAAAATTCGTAATCGCTGCCGGCGGTTTATCTTCTTTGATACCCTGCGGTTTGTTAAAGCTTGATTTCGGGACATTTTTCATAGCGGATTGCATCACCTTAGCGAATAGAGCAGCCGATTGACTGCTTCCTTTCTTTAGGATATGCTCCTTGTCCGTCCTATCGTATCCCATCCACACGGCCGCTGTCCACTCCGGCGTATAGCCGACAAACCATGCGTCGCGTATGCCATTGCCTCTGTAATTCGGCAGCCCGTGCTGCGTAGTGCCCGTTTTGCCTGCAACCGGACGGTCTATAGCCGCACTTGTTCCCGTGCCGCCTCTCTCCACAACTTTCTGCATCATTTCGGTCAAATACCATGCTGTATCCTCGGACATCAGCTGCTTCGCTTTCGGCGCTTCATAGGTATACGTATACCCTTTACCTTCAATCTTCACGATCGAATGAGGGTCAACCGATTTACCTCCGTTCGCCATTACGCTATAGGCCGTTGCCATTTGCAGAGGCGTTGCCCCCTTGCTCATACCGCCGAGCGCGATGGCTAAATTTCGATCTTCTTTCGTAAATTCAAGTCCAAGCTTTTCCGCAAAATCGATTCCGTTCTGGATACCGATATGATTCAGCGTCCATACCGCAGCCAGATTTCGGGAATCCTTTATCGCCTGCGTCATCGACACAGGCGTCGCTCCCCAACGGTTGCCAATTTCGGTAGGACAATAATCGCCGAAGCACTTCTTGTCATTCTCAAGAATCGTCCAAGGGAACATCTTGCCAGTCTCGAGCGCAGGCCCATAGGAAAGAATAGGCTTGATCGCCGAACCCGGCTGACGCAGTACTTGGACGCGGTTATGGGTAAGTGCCTTCTGCACGTAATCGCGCCCGCCGGCCAAAGCCTTGATCGCGCCGTCCCGGTGATCAATAATGACCATCGCTCCCTGTACGATCTGCTCGTCAACACTCTTCTCAAAATTATCGTCATTCGCGAACTGCGCATCCATGGCCGTTTGCGCCTGTTGATTAAGTGTTGTATAAATATGGAAGCCTCCGATACGAAGCTCTTCCTCTGTGATGTTCGTTACCTTAATGGCTTCCTCAATGACATAATCAAGATAAGCTTGTGACACATTCGTGCTGCTGTTGTCCTCCTCTAAGTGCTTTGGCGCCACATATTCGACTGCCTTTGCTTCCTCCGCCTCTTGAGCTGTGATATAGCCTTGCTGCTCCATAAGCATCAGGACGACCGCCCTGCGTTTCGCTGATTCCTCAGGGTTGTTAATCGGATTATAGAGGTTAGGCGCCTTCGGCATTGCCGCGAGCGTTGCTACCTGCCAAAGCTTCAAATTCTCAAGCTCGGTATCAAAATAGTACTCGGATGCCGCTTTAACGCCATGCACCCCTTTACCGAAATAAATCCGGTTCAAATACAGCGTTAAAATGTCCTGCTTCGACATTTGATGCTCCAGAGCAACGGCAATCGAAGCCTCAGTCGCTTTCCGGAAAAAGGTTTTATCCGCACTAAGAAAAACGTTCTTGGCAAGCTGCTGCGTAATAGTGCTGCCGCCTTCAACAGCGCTGCGTGCGATAATATCCTTCACGATAGCCCGTCCGATGGCAAAGAAATCAATCCCGGAATGCTCGTAAAAGCGCTGATCCTCCGTAGCGACAATTGCATTGAGCAAAGGCTCGGGGATTTCACTGAATTCCGCCATTTCACGATTTTCCTCATAATGATAAAGCTTGGCAACTTCATTGTTATCCGCATCATAAATAATGGACGCCTCGCCAAAATCAAGCTTGTTGCCGTGCTCCGCTAATATCCGTTCTCCGTTGAGAATGATGAGCAAATACCCGATAATGCCGCATACGACAGCAATCGCCGCTGTAAAAAACAATCCATAGAACCATTTCCGTCTTGAAAATTTTGTTTTCTTCAATTTCGGTGCAGTCTTGCTGCGTGGTCGTTCAGCCATTGCCGACTCCCCTCCTGTTGTTCCAATTTCTATCTTTACTAGTTTTACCCCGAAATGCAAAGAGCAACCCATTTTGGAGCGGGTTGCTCTTGCATGCCGCTATCTAGTTAAACGTACCTTGCTATAAGAAAGTTTCATTATCCACCCTCGCCTATGTGTCGGAGCCGATATTGTCCTGCTGCATAAGTGATATATTCCGCTGCGGTGTGAACGTGGAGATCGCATGTTTATAAACCATTTGTTGACGGCCTTCACTGTCAATGATGATCGTGAAATTGTCAAAAGCTTTAATAACGCCCCGAATTTGGAAACCGTTCATTAAGAAAACCGTTACCGGTATGTTATCCTTGCGCAGCTGATTAAGAAAAGTATCTTGAATATTGATCGATTTGTTCATTGGACGTTACCCCCGTTTAAAAAAGATTGATTAGAAGTATATTCAAGATTATCTTGAAACTTTCCTGTAATTATACCATGAATGGCTTGCAAATTGTTGTGAAAATTTTCCCCATTATCGATCCAATGAATATCCTTCATATGGCGAAACCACGAAAGCTGGCGCTTCGCAAACCTTCTCGTATCACGTTTGAGACGCTCCACTGCGGCCTCGTACGAGCAATTGCCGAGCAAATAATCGATCATTTCTTTGTAGCCTAGAGCCTGAAGCGCCACGGCATGCGGCGGCAAATTACGCTCCAGCAGACGCTTGACCTCATCCAGCAAGCCTTGCTCCAGCATCAGGTCTATGCGCTCTTCTATTCTACGATACAGCACCGCACGGTCCATAGTCAAACCGATGATGCATAGCTCATAAGGCGAGTCCTTGGTTTGACCGGCCTGCTGCTCAGAGAAGGTCTGCCCCGTCATATGATACACCTCAAGCGCCCTAACGACTCGGCGCAGATCATTCGGATGGAGACGCTGCGCTGCCGGAGGATCTATAGCAGCCAAACGCGAATGAAGCGCTTCTGCGCCATGTTCTGCCGCAAAGCTCTCCTGCTCCTGACGAAAGGCTTCATCGGACCCATGATCGGCAAACTGGTATTGATAGCATACCGACTCTATATAAAGACCCGTCCCCCCCACAATAAAAGGAAGCTTCTCCCGCGCTGCGATTTCTTTAATAGCATGAGCGGCGCCCGCCTGAAAGTCGGCAGCCGAATAAGCCTCCTCCGGCTCACAAATATCGATCAGGTGATGCGGAATGCCTTCCCGCTCATGCGGGGCGATTTTCGCAGTTCCGATATCCATGCCGCGGTAAACCTGCATCGAGTCGCCTGAAACAATTTCTGCGTTCCACGCCTTCGCGATGTCCAGGCTCATTCTTGTTTTACCGACCGCCGTTGGTCCTATAAGAACGAGCAGCGGCTGCTTGCGGCTATCAGCCTCCTTGCCGTTTGGCTGCTCTAAACGCTGATGTTGATTCAAACCTCGATCACTCCATATGCTATTTTCGACGTATTCACATGTCTTCGATCAAACCCAAGACGAGCAAACTCCCCGCTTGCTTGATGCTCCTTCAGCACGACGCTTTTGCGGGCAACACGCTTCGCGTGTTCGATGACCTCCGGACTAAGCGCATCCATATTCGCAATCGATCGGAGAGGCTCCATCGAACTGGAAGCGTGGATCGGCTCCCTGAACATCGGATCGAAATAGATAATATCTGTACTTTTATCTGGCTGGCCCTTTAAATAATCCAAATGATTGACGTTAAGCAGAACGATTCGCCTCATCGCCTCATTTACATCGGGAAGACCTGTCTCATAGGCCGCTAAGCCCTCGCGAACGAGCGCGCAGAGCACAGGCTCGCTCTCTATCGCTGTGACACTGCCGGTTTCGCCTGCAGCATACGAGAAAACGAGAGAATCCGCTCCAAGACCTGCGGTGCAATCCAAAATGTGATCCCCCGCTAAGCAGCCGGACAGCTGAACGAGCGGGTCCGGCTCGCCCCGGCGCAGCCGCTTCACACGAACAAAGGCCATGCTTGGATGAAAATAAAGCGGCGATTCCGCTTCTCCCTCATAATAGCGGACCTCGCGCTCGGTTACAACGAGCAGTCGCGCATCATTCGTTAAAGTAAGAAGCTTGCGCACGGTTAGATTGCCGCGCGGTTTGAGCTGTGCATGAAGCTCCGATGCTAAACGCGCCGCCTGCTCGAGCGCTTTTTCCGACGGCTTTGCGGTTGTCGTTACAATCAAGACATCACCCGCTTAAACATTTTTTCCAGCTGATACGTCGACAAATGCACGATAATGGGCCGGCCGTGCGGACACGTATAAGGCTGTTTACAGGTAGACAATCTTGCCAGCAGCGTCTCGCCTTCCTCACGATTCATCCGGTCATTGGCTTTGATAGACGCTTTGCATGCAACCATAATCGCCGCTTTCTCACGAAACTTCGCGATATTGATCGATTTGCGCTCAGCGATGAGCAGCTCAGCCATTTCCTCCAGCAGCGACTTCTCTTCGCCCTGCGGCATCCATTCCGGATAGGCGCGCACAAGAAAGGTTTGGGAGCCAAAGGCCTCAAGCTCAACTCCAGCTTGCTCGAATAAGGGGAGCAGCTCCCGTAGCTGCGAAGCCTCTCCCGCTGTAAATTCCAAGGTTAAAGGGACGAGCAGCTGCTGACTTGCGGCTTCAGGGTTCCCAAATTTTTGGAAAAAGTATTCATAATTGATGCGCTCATGCGCCGCATGCTGGTCAATTAAATAAAGCCCGTCCTCAGCCTGTGCGACAATGTATGTGCCGTGATGCTGACCGATCCAATGAAGCTCGGGAAAAGCAGGCTGCGCTTCATCGGCATTCTCTGCAGCTGCATGCGCAGGAAGAGCTTGCCCGGATGCTGCATTTACTTCTGAAACAGCCTCGAATTCCATAAACGGATCAGGCAACATTTCTTTACTTCGTACGTCACGATCTAGAGCCGCCGCGGAAGGGGCAGCTTGCTCCAAAGGTATCGTTAGCTCGCGTACGACAAGAAGGTCCTCCTTCGCGGGTGCAGCAGGCGCATACAGCTTCTCCGCCGCATTGCGGGGAATATATTCCCGGTTAATCTGAGGCTGCTCATAACTAGAGCCTGATCCTTTGTTCCCACTCTGGACGTATGGTGATGATGCAGCAGGCTCCAATCGATGAAATGAGATGGCATCCTGCACAAATACAGGCTTCGAGCGCTCCTGTCTTCCGTGTGACTCTGGTCCGGGTATATGGCGCTGACGACCCAGCACCTCTTTTACTGCCGCTTCGATTAATGAACGAAGCTCAGCCTCCTTGCTGAATCTGACCTCCATCTTAGAAGGGTGAACATTGACATCCAACAGACTGGGATGCATACCCAGCTCCAGCACAGCAAGCGGGTAACGGTTAATTGGCAGCAGCGTATGATACGCCTGCATCAAAGCCTGATTGATCGCATGGCTTCGTATATATCGGCCATTTACAATAGCTGTAATTCCATTGCGATTAGCACGTGTAAGCTCCGGTTTGGATATAAAGCCGCGAAGCTCGTAGTCGGCGTTCTCGGCTTCGACCGGCAGCATTGTCTTTGCTGTATTCGATCCGTACACCGCAGCGATAACCTGCAGCCTGTCTCCTGTTCCAAGCGTTCTAAGCAGCACATTTCCGTTATGCTTGAACGTGAAAGCGATGCCCGGATGCGCCAGCGCAATCCGATTCACAAAGTCAGAAATATGCCCCAGCTCGGTTTGAATAGCTTTCATATATTTAAGTCGCGCAGGTGTATTGTAGAACAAGTCGCGCACAATCATATCCGTTCCTTGCGGCGCATTCGCCGGCTCATCGGCCGTTACATGGCCACCCTCAATCACGATGCGTCTTGCGAGTCCTGTCGTTGTCTCCGACGAAACGCATTGCAGACGAGATACGGATGCGATACTCGGGAGCGCTTCACCGCGAAAGCCGAGACTGGCAATGCGAAACAGATCGCTGCTTGTTGCGATTTTGCTGGTGGCATGCCGTTGAAAAGCGGTTGCGATATCGCCTGCTTCGATTCCGAAACCATCATCGGTCACCCTTATTAACGCAAGACCGCCTTCCTCGATCGATATATCGACAGTCGTGCTCCCGGCATCGACAGCATTCTCAACAAGCTCCTTCACCACCGATGCGGGCCGCTCAACCACCTCGCCCGCAGCGATTTGGTTCGCGAGCTGCTCGTCCAGCACCTTGATTTTCCCCATAGTGTGACCGCACCCCCTTTCTTCAATTAAGCTTAACTGCCCAGCTTGCTCTTCATATCATTAAGCCATTGCATCGCTTGCATTGGCGTGAGATTAAATAAATCCAGCTTACGGAGCTGCTCAGCCAGCTGCTCGGCCTTTGGGCTTGCCGCTTTGCGTCGCACGGATTCAGACTCCGCTGCTGCTGCAGGCTCATCGAATATAGACAGCTGTACAATCCTGCGTGATTCCGCGAAGTGAGCGGATTTGTCTTGGTGTTCCGAGTAGATTTCCGGTGGCTTCAGATGTTCCACGGGTTTCACAATCGCACTCGAAAGCGCCGTAAGAGCAGCAAAATCAGCATGCGCTTCGGTCTCATGAAGCAGCTCATACGACCTGCCAATAATCGATTGTGGAAGGCCCGCGAGCTGGGCACAATAAATGCCATAGCTAGTGCTTGCGGCTCCCGGAATGAGCTTCCGCAGGAAGGTCACTTGATCACCGCTCTCCTCAACGGCCATCCGGGCGTTTGTAAGCGAAGGCAGTGAATCCTCCAGATGTGCAAGCTCATGAAAATGAGTGGAGACGAGCGCTTTGCAGCCAATATGATGATGAACATACTCGATGACCGCCTGCGCAATCGCCATCCCTTCTCCAGTCGAGGTTCCGCGGCCCAGCTCATCTATGATGACAAGCGAATTTGCTGTCGCCTTCTCGGTCATGATCTGTATATCCTTCATCTCGACCATGAACGTGCTTTGGCCGCCGATTAAATCGTCGGCTGCCCCAATCCGCGTAAATATGCGATCGATTAACGGAATAACCGCAGACTTGGCCGGCACGAAGCAGCCAATCTGGGCCATGATGCAGATGAGTGCCACCTGCCGCATGTATGTGCTTTTGCCTGCCATGTTCGGTCCGGTAATAAGCAGCATCCACTGCTCATCTTTCTTCAGAGAGGTGCTGTTGGCTATGAAAGGCATTCCATCCATCATTGCCTCAACGACTGGATGCTTGCCATCTTCAATTTGCAGATCGTAGCTCTCGCTAACCTGCGGCCTTGCAAATCGCCGTTCAGCACTGACCGTGGCGAGCGATTGGTACACGTCCAGCTCTGCGATGACGCCCGCAGCCTTCTGTAGTCGATGCAGATGAAGGGCAAGATGATCCCGCAGCTCGATAAAACGCTCGTATTCCAAATCGACCATTTTGTCCTCGGCTTCCAGAATCAGTCGCTCCTTCTCCTTCAGCTCAGGCGTGACGAACCGCTCAGCATTGGCGAGCGTCTGCTTCCGTTCATAACGTCCTTCCGGAAGCATGCTCAGATTCGCTTTGGACACTTCCAAATAATAGCCGAATACTTTGTTGTAGCCGATTTTCAAAGATTTGATTCCGGTTGCCTCGCGCTCTTGACGCTCCAGCTCCGCTAACCATTTTTTTCCGTTCACGCTTGCTTCGCGCAGCTGATCCAAATAAGCATCGTAGCCGTCGCGAATGAGCCCTCCCTCACGAATAGAGACCGGCGGCTCGTCCACGAGCACCGTCTCGATAAGCTCCGCTAAATCCGCGCAGTCATCCATGCCATCCACAATAGCTTGAAGCACCGGCGAGCCGGATTGCTCGCATAGAGCAGTCAATCCCGGGATACGCCGCAGCGAGCTGCGAAGCGCGTTCAGGTCGCGTCCGTTTGCATTGCCGAACGCTACTCTGCCGACGAGACGCTCCAAATCATAGATCGGCTGCAGCTCCGAACGCATATCGTCTCTTAAAATTAAGTTTTTGTATAACGTTTCAACCGCATCAAGCCTGTCATTAACGGCCTTGCTGCTAAGAAGCGGCTTGTCGATCCATCGTCGCAATAAACGGGCGCCCATCGAAGTTTGCGTTTTATCAAGCAGCCAGAGCAGCGAACCCTTCTTATTCCGATCGCGTACCGTCTCAGTCAGCTCCAGATTGCGTCTTGTATAATGATCCAAAATCATATACTGGTTCGGCTCGTAGGCATGAAAGCTTCGAACATGTCCAAGCGAACGCTTCTGCGTCTCATCCAAGTAGCCCGTCAGCACGCTGACAGCCCTAAGGCGCGCATCGGACAGACGGCTAAGCGCTGCCTCGCCATACTGCAAAGAAAGCTTGTCCGCCTCCATCGGCTCACGAGCTGTCAGCGTCAGCTGACGATTCCACACTGCTGCAGCTTGAACCTTGTCCAACAGCTCGACATCGCCAACAAGCTCCGAAGGCTGGTACACATTAATTTCATCGATCAGCGACTCCAGCTGCTCCGGAAATGATGTGACATAAAGCTCACCTGTAGATAAATCGCATGCGGACAACCCCAGCATGCCGCCTACACGAACAACCGCCGCGATGAAATTATTCGTTTTGCCCTCTAGCGACTTAGACTCCATGACGGTGCCGGGAGTAATAATCCGCACAATTTCCCTGCGTACGACACCCTTGGCAGCCGAGGGGTCCTCCACTTGCTCGCATATTGCTACCTTATAGCCCTTGTCAACTAAACGGCTTATATAGTTTTCTGCGGAGTGATAAGGCACACCGCACATCGGTATTTTCTGTTCTCCCCCGCCCTCGCGTCCGGTCAACGTAATTTCAAGCTCACGCGATGCCGCGATCGCATCATCAAAAAACATTTCGTAAAAATCGCCCAGCCTAAAAAATAAAAAAGCGTCCTTCGCTTCTTCTTTTATCGCAAGATATTGCAAAATCATCGGAGTATATCCAGCCATCCCGATCCTCCTCATAGTAAACATCAGAAATCTATTATACCAAGCGGAACAGATGTACGCCATAACAACGCAAAGGGTGCCGGATCAAGCAACATGATTCGTATAACATACTGCTTGTTCCAGCAGCCCATTCGTCTAAGTGATGATTTCGCCACTTGCGGATCACGTGCCGAATACGGGTGTCTTATATTCGTAGTGTAAAGAAGTCCTGAGCTGCGCTCCCTTTATTAGTAACGTCTGGCTCGGTTTAGTTCGATTTTGCAAAGCTAAACCGGGATATAATTACGCCAGACTAAAAAAGGTTTTTTAACGACTTAATGGAATGATTCGAGCTGCTGGAAAGCTGCGGCTGAAATGAATACGATAAAATCAAATTAATTTGTGTTATGCGCTCGATCCACTATAATGCGCCACCTTCATTGAAGCAAATAACAGCGCAATCGCTTAGTTTCAATTATCTCACGAAAGGGATGCGCCACTTGCTGCGTATGTCTGCAGCCTCGTTCCAGGTTGCCCCGCGTCTTGCCGCTTCGAGCAGAGGCTCGATGTAAGGCTCGAGCGCGGCATAGCTGTCCGTGGCGGAGATGGACGATGCCACGGCATCGAGGCAGTCGGTGAGCTCCGAGCGATCACCTGCGTAGTAAGCTTCCACATACCGCTCCTCTAGAGCAGGTATGTAGGTTATGCTCATCGCCTCGCGGGCGCAAAGCAGCGCCAGCGCGAAGGCCGCTTTGGCCGCTGCCGGCGAGATGAGCCAGCTCGGCAGCGTGCGGTATTCGAACCCGCCATGCGGCTGCTGGCGGAAGTCCCCGAGTATGCCATACCGGGGACGGCGGGCCCGCCCTGCGGGGTCCTCCACCATTGCGAGCGGGAATGCCGCGAAGCTGTCGAGCAAGCGGAGCAAGCGGCTGGTAAGCGGCGCTCCGCTGATGTGGATGTGCCCGCCGAGCGCCAGCCCCGGCACGGGCATTGCTCCAGCGGCCCAGCGCAAGCTAGGGTCGCTGATGCGGTCGGCGGCGCGCAGCAATAGCCGCCGCACATTTGCGGCGAGAGCGGCCGGATCCTCGGCCGGCTCGGGCCGCAGCTCGGCGACGGGATAGAGCAGCCGTCGCCCGATGAGCACGGCGTCGGCTCCGGCTGCCCCGCCGACGCCTTCGCCAAAAAACCGTGACGCCGCCGCAACCTTGCCAGCTGGCGTCACCAGCACAAACTCCGGATCGGCGCCGATCAACAGCGGCCGCCTCACCGCAGCCTCTGCTCTCGCCGCCGCATGCCAAGCGGCGAATCGCCTCAGCATGGCCTCCTCCAGCCTCGTATCCCTCAGCTTCGGCCAGGCTGCGCGGACGGCTGTCCGCCCGTCCCCGCCCAGCGCGACTTCGGCCTCACCGATATCGAGGCCTAGCGCATAAAGCGCTTGCACGGCTGTCCGCGCCACCCGCCGCAGCACCGGATCCTCCGGCCATTGCCCAATACCATGCCCGGCCGTAACGCTTCCTCGCATCCTTGCGCTAACCCCTACGTCTGCCCCTACGCCTGCCGGTGTATCCTTTATCACTTGCCCGCTGCTTGCAAAACCACCGTTATCTATCTCATACGATTCGGCTAGCTCTCGCCTTTCCCCTACGCTTGCGCGGCCCTCCATGCTTGCACGTCCTGCCTTCCACAGGCCGTCTTCAGCGCATGGGATTGGCAATTCCTGAAACGACTTTCCCATGTGATCGATGCGCTTCATTTGCACCGGCTCCAGATGAATAACGCTCACAAGATAGAGTCGTTCACTCTCAATCGATTTGCCTCCGCAAAGCCCCGCTCTCTTCCATACCCGCTGTTTTTCGCCATCCATCATCCTCACTGCGGCAAAGCCTTTTACATTCAGAACCCAAGCGCCTGGAAATCGTCTGCTGTCAATCGCTCGGGCATCGGACCAAGCAAGTACAGCATCACCTGCTTTTACATTCGTCCATGGCTGCGCGTGGAGCGGCTGACCATTCCATTCACCTGACGTATGTACCGATTTTCTGCCGTATGCCACAAGCTCCAACCGATCATAGCTGCCGCGCCAAATCCACGTCGAAGCCATTAAGCTTCCCCTCCATTTTTTGCCTGAATAAAAAAAAAGGAGGGCTTTCGCCCTCGAATTTGCCGCTTACGCAGCATATGATACATTAAATGCGCTGCTTCCCCAGCTCGCTTACAACTCGTCGTCCAGAAGATCTGGATCCAAATCCTCATAATCATTGTCGCCGAGGCTGAACTCCAGGTCCTTGCCGTCCAGGTCGCCGCAACCGCCTGGCAGCACGGCCACACAAACCTTCGTCTCGGCTACGAGCTCTACCGAAAACTCACGTTCTACGCGTATCACAACGCTGGACCCGTTCGAAGAAATATTGGCTTCGATACAGTTCGGCTCTTGGATGACATCGGCAGATACCTCCTCTGTAGAAGGCCGATGCTTCGGATCTACATAGGAGAGGTTGACATGCTCGACGTAATGTACAGACTCCTTCGCTACGTCAGTTTGTGAGTTTTTGCTGTACGAATACCAGATGTTGATATCGTAAGTACCAACCACCTCAATACCGTCGCCCGAACGAACCGCTTCATACTGATGATTAATGATCCATGCTCCCAGAATACTGGTCGGATTATGAGGCGGCGTTACGGTATGGGTTACAGTGGAAAACTTACGACCTTTGCCGCAGACAGCTTTCGTAATGATTTCTCTGTACTGGAGCTGTTTATCTGCAATAGTCATTGATTTAACCTCCTCCATACAATCATTCATTTAAAGTGTATGCAGGACATTCGTCTAGGGTGACTGTTTCTTTTTCCGAAACGAATAATTTCCCTCTATATTCTATGGCCGCATTTCGGACAAAATGACTTTTCTTTTTTTCAAACGCTTCGCAACGCTTAAATACCTCTCCAGCTCTCGCAGCAGCATGAGGAGTGATGCGCGAACCTCAAATTCTCCCCTCGTTTTTGGCAGCTCCATCATTCGGAACTGCTGTGTCAGCTCATTAATCCGCCCCTCAACCGAGCCTTCGTAAACATCGGATTTCACATCGTTTGACAGCTGCTCAAGCAGCTCAGCGATAAGAGCCGCCTGAGGGAATTTTTCATATACGAACGCCAGCTCAACAAGCATTTGCTGAACCGATTCCAGCTGCTCCCGCCTCATCTCAAAATAAGACGACCAGTAATGCTCCTGTCCCCACAGCCGATTCTCCCGATTGCGCGCCGAGCGCTGTGCGCCTTCCTCGATCGCGGAGTAAGCGTCAAGAATTTCACCGCCATTCCACACATGCGAAGGATTCCGTAGCGTAATGGCCATTTCATTAAAAATAATACCAAAGCCCTGTTCGATTCTCGTGCGATAGTAATTGAGCTGATGCTCATCCTTCGGCATATAAATGATATTGACGATTGTCGCCCAGCCAAGACCTGCGAATAGCAGCAAAATTTCATTTCCGATCACATGGATGGTCACCTGACCATGATTAAATAAGTGAAAGACGATGACTGAGCTGGTCACTATGCCGTCCTTTAATTGAAAGCGGGAAAGAATCGGGAATGTGATAAGAATAAATACGGCAACCGCCCAAATATGAAAGCCGAACACCGTAAATATAAGTGAAGCAAAAAAAAGGCCAAGCACTGAGGCAACGAATCGTACAAAGGCACTCTTCAGCCCTTTCAATCGCGTAACCTCTACGCCGAGAATAGCAAGTATGCCTGCTCCAAGCGGCGGCTCAAGCCCCAAATAAACGGCCGTATAAATAGCTGCGATGGCGGCTAGCGCCGTTTTAATAATTCGAATGCCCATAATCAAAATAACCTCGTCTGCGCTAGAATGTATACCTACATCCTAACGTTCGCGCCAGCCTGCCGTCAACCGCCGCTCGAGCACGGCAACAAGCTGATACATAACCGTCGCGACCGCCGCTATGACCAGCAGACTTGAAAGGACAAGCGTAAAGTTGAAGACCTGGAAGCCATAGATGATCAAATAACCAAGGCCGAGCTTCGCCACAAGGAATTCACCAACAATGACACCGATCCATGCCAAGCCGACATTGACCTTTAGCGTTGAAATGATAACCGGGAAGGAGCCCGGCAAAATGACAAGTCGAAACAGCTGCAATCGTGATGCGCCAAACAGTCGGACTACTTTGATATAACCGCTGTCGATTTCCCGAAATCGATTATAAATATTTAAAGTCGTAATAATTACCGTCACCGATAACGTAATCGCCACGATAGAAATAAATCCGGGACCAAATCCAACGATGAAGATGGGGCCGAGCGCAACCTTCGGCATACTGTTGAGCACAACCAGATAAGGATCGAACACGCGAGAGAGAAAAGGAAACCACCAAAGCAGCGCGGCGATCATTGTTCCGAGCAGCGTGCCAAGGGCAAAGCCTACGACCGTCTCCATTACCGTCATGCCAATATGCGGCCATAACGAGCCGTCTGCGAGCGTCCGCCAAAGCTGATCAAACATCTTCGACGGAAAGCTGAATAGCAGCGGATCAATCCATTTATTTCTACCCGCTGCCTCCCACAAACCTACAAATAATAAGAGCAGGGCGATTTGAGTCGTCAAGACTGCTCCCGTTAATCGGCGATTCCGCTCCTTAAAGCGATAGTGAAGCTGCTGCATCCAGTCACGGCGGTCCTCTTGCACGCCGGATATAGCTGCGATATGATGCACCACTCCATGCTCATTCATCGGATCCACAGGCATGGGCTTCTGCTCTCTACGCTCATTCATCGATTCTTCACTCGTGGGCTTTCGCTCTCTAGGCTCATCCATTGCGTCCTCCCCCTTCGTCGTCCTCCTCATCAAGCTCTGCCCACAGTCGGTCGAACAGCTCCTGAAAGCCCGGAAGCTTGCGCGCAGCCATAGGGGCAGCCTGACGAATATCGGCAGGAACCTCGATCTCACAGCGAATATGACCCGGATTGCGCCCCAGCACAATAACGCGATCGCTCATCGCCGCCGCCTCCGCCAAATCATGCGTCACGAGTACAGCTGTTTTGCCAAGCCGCTTGAGCATCTGATGCACCAAGTCCTCCAGCTGCAGCTTAATATGAAGGTCTAGAGCGGAAAATGGTTCATCGAGCAGAAGCACCTCCGGCTCTGTTGCAAGCGTCCTTGCCAGTGCGACTCGCTGCCTCATCCCGCCTGAGAGCTCATGAGGATAGCGGCTGCCTGCGTCTGGCAGTTCCACCTCTTCAAGCAATAAATCGACTGAGGCAAGCGACTCAGCTGACTTCCTGCCGTTAATTTCCAATCCGACAGCGGCGTTATCCCGAATCGTGCGCCATGGAAACAAATAATCCTGCTGCAGCATATAGCCTACTTTAGGCGAGGGGCCGACAACCCGCTCACCATTTAGCAGCACCTGCCCCTTCGTCGGCGGAAAAAGTCCGGCAAGCAAACTAAGCACCGTCGTTTTTCCGCAGCCGCTAGGGCCGACTAAGCTTATAAATTCCCCGCGGGAGACTGCAAACTCGATCTTCTCCACCGCAAGCGAAGCTCCTTTTTCATTCACATAAACATGTGACAACTGCTGCAGCTCAAGCACTGGTAATTGAGTCATGCCTAAGCCTCCGTTCCCTGCTTTGCTTTTATTTCACCGTTTCAATCGCCTTCTCGGCAAAGCTTGTGTCCACCAGCTCGCTGTGCTCGGTCCGTTTCTCGAGCTCGCCTGCAGTTGTAATAATATCAAGTAAATTATTCCATTCCGCTTCATCGATAATCGGATCCGTAGCGAAGGAGTCCTGCTGCTTGTAACGGTCAATCGAGCTGATTAGAATATCGCGGTCCACATTTTCAAAAAACGGCAGAACCGCCTCTGCGATCGCCTCAGCACTGTTGCTTTCTACCCAAAGCTGCGCTTTATGAACAGCATTCGTGAAGGCTTGAATCGTATTTTTGTTTTTGTCGATATAGCTATGCTTTGCCATAAAAACGGTATAAGGCAGACGACCGCTTTCCGTACCGAACGATGCGACCACATGGCCTTGGCCTTCCTTCTCGAATATCGACGCTGTTGGCTCGAACAGCTGCACGTAATCGCCGGTTCCGGAGGCAAACGCTGCGGAAATATTAGCAAAATCTACGTTTTGAATAAGCTCGAGATCCGCATGCGGATCGATTCCCTGTTTCTTCAGTGCGAATTCACCTGCCATTTGCGGCATTCCTCCTTTTCTTTGCCCGAGGAACACACTGCCCTTCAAATCATTCCAGACAAAATCCCCTTTATCCTCTCTGGACACCAGAAAGGTTCCGTCAGTCTGCGTCAGCTGCGCAAAGTTAATAATGGGATCATCGGTGCCCTGCTGATGAACGTAAATCGCAGTCTCAGAGCCAACAAGCGCAACATCGATCACATTGGACAGCAGCGCCGTCATCGTTTTATCGCCTCCCGGCGTTGTCGTCAGCTCGACATCCAGCCCTTCCTCTTCAAAAAAACCTTTTGCCATAGCCACATACTCCGGCGCGTAGAATAATGACCGCGTCACCTCGCCTATCCGAACTTTTACCTTCTCCGAATCTCCACTGCCGCAGGCAGCCAGAGCTGCCGTCGAGACAAGCGCCACCGCGAGCAGCAGCGACAACCATATACGTCTTTTCATTTTAGACCCTCCTGCGCTTTTGCGTGAAATAGATGTATTCCAGCCTATGCGATAGAGCTGTTGAGGGTGATTAGCCCGCACAAAAAGAAGGCTGCCTATCGTCAATCGACGATGGACAGCCTTCATGTCTTCAGTTAAGGCAATTTAAATTAGAGCTTATAGATATCGGTGTACTTCTTCGTCAAGTATGTGACCAAGTATTGCGGATCTAGCGGCTTGCCGGTCACGCTCTGAATAAGCTCCGATGGTGTTCTCAGCTTTCCGTATTTATAGATCCGTTCTGTCAGCCATTTTTTTATGGGCAGCAGTTCACCGCTGCCCACAAGCGACCAGAAGCCTTGAAGCTCCCTTTCCATTGTATCGGCGATTTGCGCCGCATACATATTGCCAAGCGAGTAAGACGGGAAGTAACCGAAGGCGCCGCCCGACCAATGCACATCCTGCAGTACGCCGTCAGCATCGCTTGAAGGAGTAACACCCAAATACTCTTTGTATTTGTCGTTCCATATCGCCGGAAGGTCGGAAGCCTTCGCACCCTCGTTAAAAATAAGCTTCTCCATCTCATAGCGGATAATGATATGCAAATTGTATGTCAATTCATCTGCTTCAATCCGAATAAGGGAAGGCTGCACGACATTGTTGCCGCGATAGAACTGATCGACCGACACATCCAGCTGCCCGGGAAAGCGATTCTGCAGTTCGCCGAAATAACGCTCCCAGAACGGCCTGCTCCGACCGATGACATTTTCCCAGAATCGGGATTGCGACTCATGAATCCCCATTGAGGTGCCCGTGCAAAGTGTCGTTCCGATAAGCTCCTCCATAATATTTTGCTCATAAAGCGCATGCCCGCCCTCATGAATCGTACCGAAGAGTGCGCTCGTTACATCCTCTTCCAAATAACGGGTCGTAATCCGCACATCGCCGGGACTTAGCCCCGTTGCAAAAGGATGTACGCTCTCATCGAGTCGTCCCGCTTCAAAGCTGTAGCCCATTTGCTTCAGGATGTATAAGCTAAAGTCTTTCTGGGATGCTTTGTCGTACGTTTGCCGCAAAAATGACGTATCCGGCTGATGCGGTGAATTTGCAATGGCAGACGCGAGCGGAACAAGCTGCGAGCGCAGCCCGCCGAATACAAGGTCCAGCTCGGCAACAGTCATGCCAGGCTCGTATTGATCCAGCAGCGTATCGTAACGGGTTGCTTTCACCCCCCATAGATCGATAAATTGGTTCGTATACGAAATCACCTTTTCCAAATAAGGCTGGAAGCTCGCATAGTCATTATTTTCCTTCGCTTCCTCCCACTTCGACTCCGATTGCGAGGCAAGCACTACGTATTCTTGATAGAGCTGCGGTGGAATTTTGACGCTGCGGTCATAATCCTTACGTGTCTCCGACACAAGCCGCTGCTCGATTTCTGTCAATTCTGCATAGACAGACCCTTCCTCCAGCGTCGACAACGACTCCCCAAGCTCAGGCGAAGTCGACAGCTTGAACATATCGCCGGACAACGCCCCGATTACCTCCGAGCGGTTATCCATTCCTCTTCGCGGAGCGCCCGTCCGCAAATCCCAGTAAAGCACGCCCAGCGCTTCCTCATAGCTTTTTATTTTTCGAATCGTTTCCTTGAAGCTTTGCAGCGTATCCTTATGTATTGTCGGCATCTCGATTCCGCCCTTCTTTTTTGACTAATAATGCATTCCATTCAATGGAACTTAACTTGATCTTACTTATTTCAGTCCTTATAATCAACTTAAACCTGCTGGATTTGTGTACAGGATGAGATAGATGGAGTGAAGGGAAGGAATTCAAAATGAATATTACGTTTACAAAATCAGCCGCCGATCGTCTGAGTCCTTATCTTAGCGACGGAACCAAGCAGCTGAAGCTGCTTCATGATACAGAAGGCTGCGGTTGTGTCGTAAGCGGCGTACCGGCGCTTCAACTCATAACCGAGCCAACCGTTGATGACAGGCTCACGCAAGGAGAGCCATTCCCCTTCTATTACGAGCCGCGTCACGAGGTCTATTACGAGCCGCAATTACGTGTCGATTATGACGCTGCTCGGAGCAGCTTCAGTCTGAAGAGCGACAGTCAAATCTATACGACGAATCTGCGATTTTTAGCGTAATAATTAGGTTTTCCTCTGTTCATTCATTTTAATAAGGAAGTGCCTTGTAAATCCGTTTCAACCGAAACGATCACAACCCTTAAGCACTCCGGACTGAATCTGATGCGCTGGCTGACGGGCTTCGACAACGTGCGTGACAGCGTACTTAACAGCGTGAGCATCATTCGGAATCATCCTCTGCTGCCTACGAATATTTTAGTGCACGGATTAATTATAAATCCGGAAACAGGCGAGTTAGAGCTGGTAGAAGGAGAACGCGGCGCTCCCCGCTTATAAGAAAAAGAGCGCAACGGCATCTACACTGATCCGTTACGCTCTCTTTTTTTCGCTTCAAAGGCCGCAAGTCTTGCCGCAATCACACCCGAACGATCTCTAAGCTTATGCCGATAAATAATAGAAGCATTCGCTAACGGACTTGGAGCGCCCCACTCCCATCCACGTTCCTTACAAGCGGCATAGCATAATGATTTCAGCTCATCGTTTATAATATTCAAGTTCATATCCGTATATTCCGTGCCTCCCGCTTGCAGCAGTCTCTGTATCCTTTCGGATATTTCCTTAAGCAGGCTCTCACTCTCTAAGCCTAGGGTTGACAAAGGAGCCTCCGCGAGTCTAGTCCTCGCTTGCACATACATTTTTCGCGCGCCAACCGTGTTCCCCCGTCGTTCATGATAAAGCCCGACAGCCAGTTGGATCAGACCAACCCAAGTATCGGCGAGCAAATCGCCCGGATGCTCCTTCCAGTACTCCTCGAGCAGCTCATGGCATTCAAAATAGTCACGAGACGCGTGAAATTCCACCAGATAGGAAAGGTAAGCTTGAGGGAAAGTCGTCATAATATTCCTCCGAACCGCTTATATTTTCATAAAATCGAACCTACAATAGAAGAAGTAAATGAAACCTTTGTTTATATTAGCCGTATTTTATGGTGTTAGCAATGCTTGAACAAGCAATCAGGAGGAGAATTTACAGATGAGAAAAGGATTTATGATTATGGTGGCGCTGGTGCTGTTCTTCACTGTAGGATTTGCGCAATATGCGGATGCTAAGCCGCGGGGCGGTATGAAATCGCCAAAGCAAAGCGTAACGCAAACGCCGCCGAAGAAAACAGAAAACACAAATCAAACGAACCCCGGTTCCACTGCAGGCTCGACTGCCGGTGCCGCTAAGCCTGGATTTTTCAGCGGCGGAAGCTTAATGAAGGGTCTAATGATCGGCGGATTGGCTGGTCTACTGTTCGGCAGTATGTTTGCCGGAATGGGCGCATTCGGTGAAATTCTTGGATTAATGATTAACCTGCTTGCGATCTTTGCGATTATTATGCTCATACGCGTAGCGTTTGTGTATCTTCGCAGCAAGCGTAATCCGCCCGACCAACGGAGACCTTACTAATCGTGCGAATATATACGGATGAAATTATAAATGCGATCTGCTTCCAAATGGCCGATCGTCGAGGCGTTAAGCCGACAGATGTGGAAGTACAGCTTTCTTGGGAAGAGGAATACGGCTACACTGCAGAGGTTTGGGTGAACGGTCGCAGTCAATACATTATCGAAGCTAACATTCTCGAGGCCATCGAGCAATATATGTTCAAGCAGTATAATCGCCGCGTATTCCGCTCCGACATTAAGCTGGACGCAGATGAAGAATTTTGGGCAGATATTGCGGATTAAAATCCATAAAGCACGCGTTGAACCAGATGATCCTCGTGATCAGATGGCTCATGCGTGCTTTTTTTATGGCTGTTTTGCAGCTTATGTCAATTATTACCGCATAAAAAAGCATCGGTTACGAGCAACCTCTCTACTCTTTCTGCGTCTAATAGAAAGACTATGAGAGGAGTGTGGTAGAAAACGTGATGAGAAATAAAATAAGCTTGACCTTAGTGCTGTTATTGTTCTGCCAAACAATATTGGCCGGAGCTGCCAGTATGGCCGATGCGGCGGCGAGCCAAATGACCAAATATCGTGTCTATCAGAATGATCAGGCACTGAGGGAGTTTCCAACGGAATCCGGCGCTATCGCCTATGCGAAAAAGTTTGGCTACAGCCATGTCGAAACCATCGCCGGACGAAGCTGGGTATGGGATAACTTCCCTCGCTACAAGCTCTATCAAAATGGAGTATCCAGCACCAAATGGGAATTCAGCACCAATGCACAAGCATTGAACGCTGCCAAAAAGCTTACAAATGTACATATTAGAGATCTTGAAAACATTGGCTGGACTTATCAATCCTATTCGAAGTACAGACTATATCAAGGCGATAACACTAAGGACAGCTGGACCTTCTTGACGTTCGATGCCGCAAAGCAAGAGGCCAAAAAGTGGGGTAACGCACATGTCGTCGATTTAGCGACGAACAATTGGATTTGGAGTAATTTGACCGCAGCACAAAAAACTGCGCAATTAAAAGCCGCTCCCGCCTATCAAATTACGGTAGATGGCTCACCTGTGCAGGAGGGCAAGCTTTACTCCTTCCTATATGATGCAAAAACAGCTTCATTGAAGATCGCAAACAGCGAGGTTGTAAATACGGTTACCGGCAAGATCGTACAATCCAACGTGCCTGCTTACACTGTTTCGCAGAACGGAACTGCCCTGCAATCCTTCATTAGTCTGGATGCGGCTGTTCAGCTCGCTAAAAAAACGCCTAATGCCGAAGTGCTGATGGGCAATACGGTATTATGGTCGGGTATCCCCTATCTAGGCGTATATCAAGGCGATAAGAAAGTAAGAGCCTTCAATACCCGAAGCGGCGCAATCGCCTTCGCGAATGGCTATGCGAACGCTACCGTCCGCACGTCCGATGGCCGCGCAATCTGGAGTAATACAAAAAGCCTTGTCTACCTAGGCTGGAATGGCAGCGCGACAAGTCAAACCGTGCTGGCTCACGTAGCGAATACACAAGGACTTTCCATAGATTCACCGACGTGGTTTGAATTATCTGCCGCTGATGGATCAATCAAGGATACGTCAGACAAAGCAATAGTCGATACCTTCAAAGCGCAAGGCATACAAGTGATGCCTCTTGTTCACAATCAATTTGATCGAAAAATGACCACCGCGTTTTTGAAAAACAGCACCGCGCAGCAAAGCTTTATTAACAAGCTGGTCGGACGCTTAGTCGAGCTTGGGGCCGCAGGCGTCAACCTTGATTTCGAGGAGGTCGCAGGCAATGACCGGCAGGCTTACACGAACTTTGTAACTGCATTAACGAATGCTGTACATGCGAAAGGAATGAAGCTATCCATAGACCTCCCTCGCGGCAGCTTAAGCTGGAATCACTTAACCGCTTATGATCATGCCGCCATAGCAGCCGTCGTCGATACCGTGATAATTATGGCTTATGATGAGCATTGGAGCGGGAGCAACACTCCGGGATCCGTCGCTGGTCTACAATGGTCTGAGGAAGGCGTCAAGCAATTTCTGAGCTACGGTATTCCTCGCAGCAAGCTCATGCTCGGCATCCCCTTCTATGTGAGAGAATGGAAGCTCGACAACACAGGCAAGCTGGTTGGCAATCGAGCAATCTACATGAGTGAGGTTCCAAAGCTTATTTCCGACACGAAGGCGCAAGGCGTGCTTGATCCCGAATCGGGTCAAGTGAAATACAAGTATGTAAAGGACGGTTTCACCTATCTATTCTGGGCGGAAACGGAAGATACCGTCAAGGCGCGCATAAACATTGCCAAAACCTATGATCTGGCCGGCGTTGCAGCATGGCGGCTTGGTTACGAAAGATCGGATTTGTGGACATTGATGCTGCAGATGAAATAAAGACAATCATCCCCGTAGGTCAGGTTGACATACGGGGATGGTAATACGAAGGAACGCACGATACCTTTATGGGTGTACAGCGGGAAGCCGAATTGTCACCTTCGTTCCTCGGCCAAGATTGCTTTCGTAGGTGATTTTACCGTTCATTGCTTCAACAATTCGCATGGTGACAAGAATGCCAAGACCTGTCCCCGACCCCTTGGTCGTGAAGAAAGCCGTACCAATTTGATCAAGATCCGCCTTGGACATTCCTTTACCCGTGTCCATAATTTCAATATAAATAACCTCGTTACGATAATAAGCATTAACGGTCACATCTCCCGTTTCGGGTATCGCTTCAACACCATTTTTGATCAGATTTAGAATCACTTGAGAAAGCTTCGGCTTCTCAGCCATAATATAAAGATCTGTCTGCTCGCAATAGAAATGCAGTTGAACATTTTGGATTAGTCCATAAGAATTCATAATTTCGAGCGTGCTCTGCAGAAACCCTGAAACCTCGATCACCTCAAGCTGATCGGCCTGAGGCTTAGCTAAATTCAAATAATCGGTAATAATAAACTCTGCGCGCTCGAGCTCTGATAAAGCGATTTTCAAATAATCCCTTTTCTTATCGTCAACAGATTCCTTCAGCAATTGCAAAAAACCTTTCACGACTGTTAATGGATTGCGTACCTCATGTGCTACTGACGCTGCGATCTGACTTACAATCTTTAGCTTCTCGTTGCGCTCCAGCTCCAGCTTCAGCATCGTGCTTTCTATGATATGCTCGTTTAGCAGAGCCGAAATCCACATGCCAATAACTGACACTAAAGCGAAGGTGGAGATCAAGGCAAACAAATACATGACGTCGATCGACAAATGCAATTGATGACCATAAAGCTTTAAATATATGTATAACAAAAATTGAATGATCAGGAAAGCGTTTACAGAAAGCAGAATACTAATAACCACTCTTTTGAAAACAGCATAATCCGGAAATTTTCTTACGAAAAAAAAGCTTGGACCTAGAATAGAGATATAGCCAAATATGGCTAACACAAAGATTTCTCCGCCAATATAGATCTGATAAACAATAGCAATGAACGCAGAAATGATGCCGGGAACATATTTCCCCGAGCTATAAATAATGGATACAAGAAGTGGAATGCTTCGTAAATCCCATTGAAAATCACCCGCAACATAAACCGGGTTTGCCATGCATATTGCGGCCGAGGCACCGAACATTATACCATTAATAATTTGATACTGTACACTATCCGTTACTTTTTTGCGAGCGAAAAGGAACTGTTGGATAAAGATCGGAAACAATATGATAATTAGATGTAGTAATAGTTGATTTACCATATGTATGAATCATATTCCTCTCCCTTAATTTACAATATTTTGATAGTGCGAAAGTACTAACTCTTTCTTTTTATAATAACACATATTTTAGAGGCGAATCGTAGCAATTTAAAGATTATTTTTTAGATGGAAGGGTCGAAAAAAATCTCGCTTCGTGCTGAGAAGCATCGAAACGAGGAAAAAATATTGCTTATTTTTGTAATGCCTCACGTAAGGCTTTAGGAAGACTGGCGCGAAGCAGCTGAAATTGTTGCATAATAAATTCAAATAATTTTGATTTTAATTGACGAATGATATAATGGCTCTTAGATTAACATTCTAAAATAAGAGGAGCGAATGTGATGTCAATTATTGCTTACTTGAATTTCAAAGGGAATTGCCGGGAAGCGGTCGAATTTTACGCAGAAGTGTTCGGAACGGAAAAACCATCTATCATGGCTTTTGGAGATATGCCTCCCAACCCTGAGCATCCTATTCCCGAGGAAGCGAAAAACTGGGTGATGCATGCGATGCTTATGATTAACGGAAGCCCTCTCATGTTTTCGGATGTTTTCCCGGGTATGCCATTTGCGATGGGTAACAACATTAACCTCATGGTTCACAGCAAGGACGCGGATGAAGTAAAAACCTGGTTTAACAAGCTGAAAGAAGGCGGACAAGTCGGCATGGAGCTTCAAGAAACCTTCTGGAGCAAACTGTATGGCAGTGTAACGGACAAGTTCGGCATCGAATGGCAAGTCAATTTGAACAATGAAGAAGCCCAAAGGAAATCAGAGTAAAACCAGGACGAGGGGCTGTCTCAAAAGTAGGTTTGCTCGCTTGATGAGACAGCTCGCTTCATGAATGAATCGGCGAAAATGAAGAAATGGCGTGGCCAGGGGGTTATCCTTGGCACGCCATTTCTGGTTGTTGGTCTATTGCTGACTTCTTGAGCAAATTGCGGGCGAGCGAAAGCCACCCGACCTCAAGTCTTACCTTTGGCAGGCCTCGAAGCAGGAAGCGCCGGAATCCCCGGTTATATCAGTAGGCGATACCCACACGCGATTTTATAAAATCGCTATTTTTTATTTGGCTATATGTAAATTCCGCTGTATCCGTCACGGATATTTCAAAACCACCTTCCGGCAAAAAATTACGGTCTACACGGTAATTACCTACACTTTCTCCATCCGGCAAATACGTAGGACAGACAATAGTCCATTCGAGTGTTGATTGTTTTAGCATATCGTAAACTTTATGATGTTCTTTTGCTGCACGGACTGACTTACGCTTTGATTCAATTGACTGATAACGCAGTGATTTTGGGGTGGTTCTACTTTGTAGGATACCAGCAGTTCCTATAGTTATAATTCGTTGTATACCTTCGTTTTGCATTGCTTCGATAATTAGTGGCATACTTTCTGAAAGAGTAGTTGTCCCATCAGTATTTAGTGCACTAATAACTACATCATTCCCATGCATGACACGTACGATATCATCTTTATTTAGAACATTACCTTGAATTATAGTTAACTTTTCATTATTTATTTGAATCTTCTCTGGAGTGCGAACTAATACAGTAACATGATGTCTGTCATGAAGGGCATAAGTAACTATTTGACCTCCAACTCGTCCAGTTGCACCCAAAATTAAAATATTCATGAGAACGAACCTCCTCTTGCGAATACAAATATTACTCTATAGCTTAAAAGTTATTATATCGGCTTTTTCAACTAATAGGGGCTTTTGTTTATTAACGAAAACTGCCAGTTAATTTAGCTGGTACATGGTGGCTCCCATCACCGGAGAAGTGGCTCATTTTTTCCGGAGGTGTGGCTCACTAACTACCGGAATGATGGCTCTTTTAGACCGAAATATTCACTCGACCAACCGCACTTGTCAATATATCCAAATATTACAATTTTCCAGTTTACATCTAGATTGAATTATTGTAATATTCTTTATAAAGAACTTAATTATTCTTTATTGAATTGACGTCTGGAGGTGTTGAGTTCGTGCCCAAGTTCAAGAAAGTTTTAAGTCTTACTTTATTGATTTCGTTATGTATGTTCCCGGCTACCGTTTTCGCATCATCGAACCAGTATTCTTCAGATAGCAAGAAAAGCTTATTTACTAACCTTTTCTTGATCTTCACAGGCTCAGATAAGGATTATACAGATAAAGATTATAAATACGATGACTACAAAGACAAGGATTGGGGTTTCAAAGATTTTCTCGATTCGTTTGATAAAGACAAGAACTGGTGGGATGACTCCAATCCTTGGGATGATCCCAAGAAAGACTCCTACTCTCTATGGGAGAAGTACTATTGCTATTAAATAAAAGCAACCGATACGCCGCTGGTCTATCCAGCGGTTCTTTTGTAAGTTCGTATGATACCTTATCCATAATCACTCTCTTTGATAAGGTATAAGATCCTAAACCTAAGGCAGTTACCAGCATTACGATGCTTAGAAAAGTAATTAAAAAATTCATGAGAGAGACAACTGCAGCTATTCTCTTTCGGATGTGCATTCGTTTGCACAAAGCTCCAACCTAAAAAGCAAAAATAGAATACCATTTCAGAGGTGAAAACCAAAAAGACTGCCGATCGGATCGACAGTCTGGCTATGCTAATGTTTTCTTTTGTAATAAGTAATAGCAAGCGCTAATGCCAGCACCGCGCCCTTCACGATGTCCATCGCATAATAAGGAACAGACAGCATGATCAGTCCATTGGATAGAATTCCGATCAGCACTGCGCCCGCAAACGTTCCAAATGCATTCGGCTTTCCTGCTCCAAGAACAGAATAACCGATGAACGCAGCCGCTACCGCATCCATTAAATAAGGACCGCCCGCATTGACCTCTGCGTTCATCACCCGTGCCCCAAGCACAATTCCGCCGATAGCCGCGAATAAGGCTGAAACAAGATAAGCGATTAACCGATACTTGCTTACTGCGATGCCTGATAGCTTCGCTGCCTCTTGGTTGCCGCCAATCATGTACATATAACGGCCATGCTTCGTATAGGAGAGGAACAGATGAACCGCCACGACGATTACGAGCATAATAATGATGATCCAGGGCACCTGCCCGAGCTTCCCAAATATGTCCGGAATTTGACCAGTTGCGAAGTCGCCATTAGGCAAAATCATATTTTGAGAGATCGTCGCACCTCTTGTGTAGGTAAGTGCCACGCCTTGAAAAATGAACATCGTCGCCAGCGTCATCAGCATATCCTGAATCTTGAAGTTTATAACCAGGAATGCGTTTATCAAACCAACTGCAAGACAAAATGCAATCGTAATGAAAATACCTAGTCCGAAGCTATGCTCGTGCCAGACGAACATCGAAATGACTAATGCATTTGCAAGAGAAGCAGTTGATCCGACCGATAAGTCAAAGCCGCCAACGGTTAGGGACACGGTCAGACCAATTGCAATAATCGTAACGATTGAAATAGAACGTAAAATATTAATGACATTCGTTCCGCTCAGAAAATTATCTGTCATTGTGCCGAACACGGCAATGAGAAGCAGAATCGTAATAAGCGTACCGTATTTGTACAAAAAATCGAATAAAAGAAAAGATTTTTTCTTCCGAATCGGTTCGGCAGTATTCATGTTAACAAGCCTCCAGTACTATAAAGCAAAATCTCTTCCTCACTGCTGTCTTGCGTGTGCAGCTCCTTGATGACGCCGCCGTCATACATCACGTACACCCTATCCGTTATGCCGATGATTTCCGACATTTCGCTCGAAGCGTACAAAATGCATTTCCCACGGTCTGCAAGCGCGGCAACGAGCTTATAAATATCCCGCTTCGCGCCGACATCAACCCCTTTGGTCGGCTCATCGAATATGTATACATCCGCGTCCACCAACAGCCACTTGCCGATCGCAATTTTCTGCTGATTGCCGCCAGAAAGATTTTTTACCTTCGCTTGCTCATCAGGCGTCTTAATGCCGAGGCTGCGGATGATATCATTAGCAGCAGCTTTTTCCTTCACTGCGCTTAGCCATGTCCCCAGTCTTGTAAAGCGCGATAGACTAGCAACACTTAAATTGACTGATACCGACTCCTGTACAAATATACCCTCCCGGCGCCTTTCCTCCGGCACTAAAGCGAGACCGCTGCGCACAGCTTCATGCGGCGATTTTATGCTCAGCTTGCGTCCCTGCAAATAGATGTCACCCTTAGCCGTTGGAGAGGCGCCAAACAATGCGCGGCACAGCTCTGTTTTACCCGCACCTACTAGGCCTGCGATACCTACAATCTCACCTTTTCGTATGTACAGATCCACATTTTCCACCTTGTCGTCATCGCGAATCCCTTTGGCTTCAAACCATTTATCGCCAATTGTCCGCTTCATATCGGGAAACTGCCCATCCATCTTTGTGCCAAGCATATATTCAACAATCTTGTGCTGATCGATATTCGCAATTTCATCACGAATGACGAGCTGCCCGTCTCTCATAATGGTGATATCTTCACAAATCTCGTAAAGCTCGGGAAGACGATGAGAAATAAAGATGATGCCTACTCCTTCTGATTTTAAAAAGCGCACTAATTGGAATAGTTGCTCCGTTTCACTTTGGCTAAGCGGAGCAGTCGGCTCGTCCAGAATGAGAAAGCGACATTGCTTGGAAACAGCGCGTGCAATTAGCACCATTTGCTTCTCGGCTAGCGTCAGTTCCTGTACTAGCTTTCTCGTAGGGACTTTTACATTCATGCGGTCAAGAATGGATTGTGCCGATCGGTGAAGCTCCTTCCAGCGAATAAGGTGACGACCGCTCATATCATGCACCATTTGCTCCAGCATGATATTTTCTCCCACTGTCAAATTGGAAATTAGCGCGGTGTCTACCTCCTGATAGACGATTTGAATACCGTTGTCCTTCGCTTCCTTTGGGGTTCGGATATGTACCTCTTCCCCATCAATGTTGATGCTGCCGGTATAATGATCATAAGCGCCTGCAAGCACCTTCATCAGAGTAGACTTCCCTGCCCCGTTTGCTCCGACTAGGGCGTGAGCTCTTCCGGCAACGCTATGGAAATCAACCTCGGTCAGTGCCTTTACCCCTGGAAAGGCGATTGAAATCCGTTTCATATCCAGCCAGCTTTCCCTTGAGTCCTGCAACAATCGCACCTTCCTCTCCAAACAGGATAGAGCGCCCTTCTCTATGCAGAGAAGAGCGCCTAGATTGATACTATTATAACATCAATTAATGCTTACTTGTCGTTAGAAGACTTCAAAGCTTTCATCCAATCTTCTTCGAACGCATCCGTAGTACCCCATCCTGGGATAATATCAGCAAGAGTAACCATGTTGACAGGCTGGGTCGAAGTTTTCAAAATTTCCTGACTTATAAGTGCAGCCTCCAGATTATACGTAGAAGGCGTTTCTTCGCCAGCGATTTTCTTAGCAAGCAGCCTTACGTTAACTGCACCGATCATCTTAGGATCAACAGCCGCTGTAGCTACCCATGGGCTGTTTTCTTCTTGCATGATTTGCAGATCGGCATTCGATACATCGATACCGTAAATTTTGATCTCCGTACGTCCCGCTTCAATCAGCGCTCTTGCAGCACCGATTGCAAAAGCATCCCAAGTAGCGAATATCGCGTCAATCTCTCCTTTGGGATGTTTCGTCAGCATCGCAGCAACTGCATTTTGCGTCTCAACCGAAGTAGTGGCATTCGCTACGCCGAAGCGTTCGATTTCCTTGATGCCTGGATTATTCGCAAGTGTTTCCTGATACACCGTATTGCGGCGAACCATCGCTGGGAAGCCATCTACCCACAGGTATACGATATTTGCTTCCGCGGCCTGCTCTTCCACAAGCTGATCAAGCGCATATTTCGCAAGCGCTTCATCGTCCTGCGACGTCAAGGTGACACCTTCAATCTCAGCAAGCTCGCCAACGGAGTCAAAAGCGACAACCGGAATGCCTTTATCCTTCAGCTTCTGTACAGCGTCAACCGTTGCAGGGTCATCACCATGTGAGATGACAACGCCGTCATAGCCGCCATCTGTCGCTTGTGCGATTGCATCATGGAACTTTGCCGTGTCTCCGTTTGCGGAGAACGTATCTACCTTAAAGCCTAGCGATTCGCCCTCTTGCTTAGCACCAGCCAAAAATTGTGCGGTATGATCATCGCCGCCGATTTTACGGATGACCATTAATTTAATTTCATCCTTGTCGGCAATCGCCGCCGGAAGGTTCTCAATTCCTTCGACTACAGGCGAATTCGCAGCCGTTGCACCGCTTCCGCTGTTTGTGTTACTGCTGCTGGTTTGTCCACAGCCCGTTGCAACAATGGCAATCGCCATGAGCAGGACAAACGCGGTACGGAAATTTCTAATACTCATTCTGTCTTCTCTCCTTATATATAAAGAAATAATAATTAACATAAGTAATCCTATAGGATATTAATTCCAACGTCAATATAAAAATAAAAGAGACCAAACAAAAAAACCGCCTAAGCAGAAGCTTAGAGCAGTCCTTCTTGCGAAAATTAACGAATACGATATATAACAAGCACAAGCTCATTGCCGGACTCGAGATCATACGTATAATCCTCCATAAAGGATGTACCTATAAAGCCACTTGTACTTACAACTTAAACTTACGTTTATCATACTCCGAGAGGAGAAGTATTTCAATATCATCCCTGCAAAAAACTTTCTAAATTCAAAATTGCTCTAAGCGATACGTATACCCGCAAAAGGAGCAGCGAAACAGCACACTTTTTTCCCCGATCGTAAACGTAAGCCGCTCATCATCCTCGATTTCGATAAACTCTCTCCCGTTCTCATCGCGATCGCCTGTTGCAAACATAACCGTTTTGTTGCCGCATTCACATTCAAAGCTCATCATTTCCATATCTCTCCTCTAGCTTATCTTTAATGAGTATTTCATGAACATGATTACACTAATAAGAGCCAGACTTGACGCATAGCCTGCAATTATATCCGTTATGCAATGTACATGAAAATAAACCCGGCTTCCTCCCCCTGTTTCATTGCTTCAAGCTGTTCGCTTCGATATAATTATCGATGACATTATTATATTACAAAAACAGAGACAAGGAAGGGTTACGAGAGACATGTACATAGCAGATAAATGGCTTGATTACGAGGTAATTGATACAGGAGATGGAGACAAGCTGGAGCGCTGGGGCAAATACACCCTGCGCCGTCCGGATCCTCAAATTATTTGGCCGATAACAAATGAAACCGAATTGTGGAAAAAAGCCGATGGCCATTATCACCGCAGCAGTTCAGGCGGCGGCCAATGGCAAATCAATCCGACTTTGCCGGAGCGCTGGACGATCTCCTACGGCGAGCTCAACTTTCATATTAAACCGACCAATTTCAAGCATACCGGTTTATTCCCTGAGCAGGCGGTGAACTGGAGCTGGATGATGGATAAGATCAGGTCTGCCGGCCGGCCGATTCGTGTCTTAAATCTGTTTGCCTACTCAGGTGGCGCAACCGTTGCTGCCGCTGCTGCCGGCGCAGAGGTCTGTCACGTGGATGCCTCCAAAGGGATGGTCCAGTGGGCCAAAGAAAATGCGCAGCTGTCCGGATTGGAATCCGCGCCTATTCGTTATATTACAGACGATGTGTTCAAGTTCGTGCAGCGCGAGCAGCGCCGCGGCAAGCAGTATGATGCGATCATTATGGATCCTCCGTCATATGGACGCGGGCCAAGCGGTGAAACTTGGAAGCTGGAAGAAAATTTATTCCCGTTTTTGCAGACCTGCACGACCATTCTATCCGACAATCCATTATTTTTATTGATTAACTCCTATACGACAGGCCTGTCGCCTTCCGTCCTGCACAATCTGCTGCATATGACGATGAATGAGAAGTATGGCGGTGAAATCAACTGCGGCGAGATTGGCCTGCCGATTACCAAATCAAGACTGAATCTTCCCTGCGGCATTTTGGGGCGTTGGGAGTCGAAGTAATGTCTTTACCTGTTTTGTTTGAGGATAATCATGTGCTGGCAGTCGTAAAGCCTCCCGGCATCCTCTCACAAGAGGATGATACAGGCGATCCGGATATGCTTACGCTGCTGAAGCAGGACTTGAAGGAACGCCATAACAAGCCGGGAAACGTGTTTCTCGGCCTTGTCCATCGTCTAGACCGCACCGTAGGCGGCGTTATGGTATTTGCCAAAACGTCAAAATCCGCATCAAGACTATCTGAATCGGTGCGCAATCGTCTTTTTGAAAAAACATATATATGTGTCGTGCAGGGAAAACCGGCCGAGCCGCAGGCAAAGCTTACACACTATATTCGCAAAGACAGCAAGCATAATCAAGTTACGGTTTTTGACAAACCAACCTCTGAAGCTAAAGAGGCAATTTTAGACTACGTGGTCGCAGCGACAACCGGTCGATTTTCATTAATTGCCGTACGTCTGCATACAGGAAGACCCCATCAAATAAGAGCGCAATTATCACATATCGGTTGTCCGCTTGTCGGGGATCTCAAATATGGCGCAAGCAAAACCGCCGGCATATCGGATATCGCCCTATGGTCAACCTCCGTAACCGTCCCTCATCCCATCACGAAGGAAAAGATGAGCTTCCACTCTATTCCTAGCGGATCTGATGCTTGGACCTGGTGGACGGATGAGCAGCTCAAGTTCGCCTCAACGATGCTCATCAATCAATCGGGAGGCTCGACTTAGAGATGCAACGAACAAAGCAGAGAAGGCTGCAATTGATTTTATTGCTACTAAGCGTAATCGGATTATTTATCATCTACCTCCTGCCTTGGCGGAACGATCTGACTTCTTATGCGCCAGATGCGACTCCTGCATTGCTGACAGAAGAACAAGCACAAGCGTCCACCTCTCCTGCCGTGATTGAGCCTTCCACAGCTCCTCCTGAGCCTGTGTACTCGGATGCGGTGTGGATGGCAGTCGGTGATATTATGATGCACATGCCTCAGCTTCCAGGCTCCTATGATCAAGCAACGGGCAGGTATAACTTCAACTCGGTTTTCACAGAGGTTAAGCCGCTGCTGGAACAAGGAGATTGGGTGATTGCGAATCTTGAAACGCCAATCGCGGGGATAGAATTTGGCTATTCCGGTTACCCGCAGTTTAATGCGCCGGTCGAGCTTGCAGAAGCATTGAAGGCTGCAGGCTTCAACCTTATTACCAATGCGAATAATCATTCGCTGGACAAAGGGGAAAACGGACTGCTGCGAACGCTTGAAAACCTTAAGGCATTAGACTTGCCAACCGCGGGAACTGCAGCATCCCAGAAAGAAGCAGATACCCCGCTGCTGATCGAAAAGAACGGAATCGCAATGGGACTGCTTGCTTATACGTATGGAACGAACGGCATTCCCGTTCCTGCAGGTAAACCTTATTTAGTCTCCCTCATTGATGAAAAGAAAATAAAAGAGGACATAAAGCGGCTTAGAGAAGCCGGCGCGGATTTTATTATGGTCTCCCTGCATTTTGGAACCGAATATCAACCGTTGCCTAACGAAGAGCAAAAACGTCTGGCCAGAGCTTTAATTGCAGCTGGAGCTGACATTATTGCGGGGTCCCATCCGCATGTCGTGCAGCCGTATGAGGTCATTGAAAAAATCGATGAAAACGGGCATGTCAAAAAAGGACTTATTATTTATTCTATGGGAAATTTCTTATCCAATCAGCGGGGAGATACGAAGGATTACGGAGTTATCTTCAAGGTTAGCATTCGTAAAAATTGGAAGGATGGGTCGGTAGATTTAACAGAAATTGAAGCAGTACCGACATGGGTTCATCGTTACAAGCCTGATCAATCTTACAGGTACCGTATACTGCCTATTGAAGCAACGATTGCTTCTTCATCAGACACCTTATTGACACAAGCCGACTACGATGTTTTAAGAACGAACTACGAGCTGCTGCGCAATCGGCTCGATTCTTTAAAATAAGGTACGTAAACGTGAAACTTGCTTTAAATATTGGCAACCTTTCCCAGCAAATATACTAGCAGTTGTTGATTATGCGAGGAAATGCGGTCCAGCGATTGTTCGATCATTTCGGTCCTTATCGCTGAGCCGCGTTCAGCCTCGGTTCTACCCTTCTCCGAGACGGACACCCATACGATTCTTCGATCATTGTTATCCCTGGTACGCTCAATCAGCTCATTACGCTCCATACGGTCTAACAGTGTCGTAATCGCAGCGGGTGTAGTCTCCAAATACTGAAGTAAATCTGACGGCTTCATCGGCTGATGCAGCAATAACAGCTCCAGCACCTTTAATTGCCCTTCTGTCAATGGAGCCAACGATTGCTCCAAGTTATTTTTCCATTCACGCGAAAGCTTCGTCCACAATCTTGTAAATTCATCAGATAACATGCCCTCACACTCGCTCCCTGTCATATTCGCCTATTCGATTCCTATTATACCAGTCTTTATTGTCGAAAAAAAGATTAACACAATTAATAATTTGCGCTATTAATCGATGCTTTTATGAACATTCCGACAGCTTTAGACATACAATGAGGCGAGTGCCCAGCATAATGTTTGATTATGCTAAGCGATTAAGGAGCGTGATCCTGATGGACACACGAAAAATCGAAATCATCCAAAAAATAAAAAGCTATGGGTTAATAAAAGACCCACAATGGCTGGAACGTCCGGATGAACCGGTGCCATTGTGGGTCATGCTTGAGGCCTTATTGGAAGTAATCGAGCGATTCGATCCTCCTAATCGACCTTTTGATTAATATCCGTCTTAGAACGAGCGATCGTATGGATGATCGTATCATTTTTGTCCACTTGGAAGATTAATTTGCCAGTCGACTTACGGTCCTCGATTGGCGCCTTCTCAGAGTCGCTTGACAGCTTCACGCCAGAGGCTGTGATGGCTGTTATTTCCTTCGCATCCTTACAATAGTAGGCGGCAGCAAGCCAAGCTCCGTTGGATCTGACTCGCTTGCCTTCCTTGAATTCGAAGGTTTGAACGCCTTTTCCGCCCCTTCCTTGAATCGGGTAATCGAGCAGAAGCGAACGCTTCGCATATCCTATGTCTGTTATGACGAGCAACTCACCCTCATCATCAGCTACCCATTCCACTGCGGCAACCTCGTCTCCATCCTTGAGCTGTATCCCTCTGACTCCGGTCGCTACTCTACCCATTGCATTAACCTCGAACTCCGCGAACCGGATACTCATGCCTTGCTTGGTCACCAATAAAATCTGCTTGGTCCCATCACTAAGCGCGACGCGAATGACTTCATCCCCATCGGCAACCTTACAAGCGGCAACCGCCGTTGAACGGGTCGTAGCATATTCCTTGAGCTCCGTCCGCTTCACCTGCCCTCGCTTGGTTACAAATACAAGCGATGCTGCCGATGCAGAAATATCCTTGACCGGTATGACGCTGACGATCGAATCATCTTTCGGAATCGGCACAACATTAACGATTGCCGTACCCGTTTCCTTCCACTTAAACTCTGGAATTTGATGGACAGGCAACAAATAATATTGTCCTTTGCGGGTAAAGAGCAGCAGGTTGTCAATCGTATTGACCTCAAACAGCTCGCGAATGAAATCGCCTTCCTTCACTCCTGAGCTCTGCCGCTCACCACCAGATCTTGTAAAGGAAAGCATGCTCGTACGCTTCACATAACCGTCTTGGCTGAGAGTTACCAGCACGTCCTCAGCTGTAACCAGCACTTCGAGATTAACCTTAAGCTCCTCAATTTCCCCGCGGAGATCAGAACGGCGATCAATGCCGTACTTATTGCGAATCTCTATAAGCTCATCGTTAATTACGCCCAACAACTTCTTCTCGCTCGCCAAAATAGATTTCAAATAGGCAATTTTCTTAAGCGCCTCCTTGAGCTCCTTCTCCAGCGTCGTGATTTCCAGATTCGTCAAACGATACAGCTGCAGCGTTAAGATTGCATCCGCTTGACGCGCGGTGAAGCCAAACTTCGCAATAAGATTGTCTTGCGCATCGGCACGATTTTTGGAGGCTTTAATGGCCGCAATGACCTCATCCAAAATATTGAGCGCTTTAACGAGACCTTCAACCACGTGTGCCCGGTCTTCCGCCTTCTCCAGATCAAACTGTGTACGGAACGTCACAACTTCCTTCTGATGCTCAATATAAGCAGCTAAAATCTGCTTCAATCCAAGCTGCATTGGCGTTTTGTTCACAATCGCCACCATATTGAAGTTATAGGCGACCTGCAAATCCGTCTTCTTGAAGAAGTACGCTAGAATGCCTTGCGCATCCGCATCCTTCTTGAACTCGACAACGATGCGCAGTCCATTGCGGCCGCTCTCATCCCGAACCTCGGCAATGCCTTCAACCTTCTTCTCAAGACGAATGTTCTCAATTGCCGTAACTAGACGTGACTTGACAACCTGATAAGGGATTTCTGTAATGACAAGCTGCTGCTTGCCGCCGCGAAGCTCCTCGATAGCTGTCTTCGCACGCAGATAAATACGCCCTTTGCCGGTTACGTAGGCATCTCTAATGCCTTCATCGCCCATAATGATTCCGCCCGTCGGGAAGTCTGGACCCTTCACAAGCTTCATGAGCTCTTCAAGCGGTGCCTCTGGGTTGCCCATAAGCGCGATACAGGCGTCTATGACCTCACGCAGGTTATGCGGAGGTATTTCCGTGGCAAAGCCGGCAGAGATACCGCTGGTCCCATTAACGAGCAGATTGGGATACCGCGACGGCAGCACAACCGGTTCCTTCGTCGTATTATCAAAATTGTCTTTGAATAGTACGGTTCTTTTCTCGATATCCCGAAGCAGCTCCATTGCAATTGCGGATAGACGCGCCTCCGTATAACGCATGGCTGCTGCCGGGTCATCATCCTGCGAGCCCCAGTTGCCATGACCATCCACGAGCGGATGTCCCATTTTCCATGGCTGAGCCATGCGCACCATTCCCTCATAAATCGAGGAATCGCCGTGCGGATGATAGTTGCCCATCACGTCGCCGACCGTTTTGGCCGATTTGCGGTACTGCTTGTCCGGCGTATTGCCTGAATCGTACATCGCATATAGAATACGACGCTGTACCGGCTTCAAGCCGTCACGAACGTCCGGAATGGCCCGATCCTGAATAATATATTTCGAATAGCGCCCGAAGCGGTCACCGACGACCTCTTCCAGAAACGCCGGCAAAAATTGTTCCAGCATACTCATGCGTCAGTTCCCCCTATTCCTCATATTCCATAAAATCGACATTTTCCACAATCCAGCGTTTTCGCGGATCAACCTTATCCCCCATAAGCGTAGACACTCTGCGCTCAGCCTTAGCCGCATCCTCAATTTGCACCTGAAGCAGCGTGCGCTTCTCCGGGTCCATCGTTGTCTCCCATAGCTGATCCGGGTTCATCTCGCCAAGACCTTTATAACGCTGAAGCTCATAGTTTTTCCCATATTCCTTCAAGTAATTTTGCAGCTGCTCGTCAGTCCAGGCATAGCGAATCGTCTCCAGCTTGCCTGATTTGCGGGTGATTTTATATAGCGGAGGCTGTGCTATATATACACGGCCCAGATCAATTAACGGCTTCATATAACGGTAAAAGAAAGTAAGCAGCAGCACTTGAATATGAGCGCCGTCCGTATCTGCGTCCGTCATAATAATGATTTTATTATAGTTGCATTCCTCAGCAGCGAATTCAGAGCCAACACCTGCGCCAATGGCTGAGATGATAGCTTTATATTCGTCATTTTTCAAAATATCGGCGAGCTTGGCCTTCTCCGGATTCATCGGTTTGCCCTTTAGCGGCAGCAGCGCCTGATATTTAGAATCGCGGCCCTGTTTAGCCGATCCGCCGGCGGAATCTCCTTCAACAATAAACAGCTCCGTACGCGTATAGTCCTTCGACTGCGCAGGCGTAAGCTTGCCGTTCAGGTTCGAACTCTCGCTCTTCTTCTTGCCGCTGCGAATTTCCTCGCGAGCTTTGCGAGCGGCTTCGCGCGCTTTGGAGGCTTGCAACGATTTCTTGAGCAGCATTTGCGCGACCTGCGGATTTTCCTCCAGAAAAACCTGCATTTTGTCGGATACAATCGCATCCACCGCGCTTCTAGCCGACGCGCTGCCAAGTTGGTCCTTCGTTTGGCCGACGAATTCGACCTCGGACATTTTGATATTAATAACAACCATCATGCCCTCGCGAAGATCATTGCCCTCAAGGTTCTTGTCTTTCTCCTTAAGCATCGCTGTTTTTCGCGCATAATCATTCATAACGCGAGTATATGCAGTCTTGAAGCCCGTCTCATGTGTTCCTCCGCCGCGCGTGGGAATTGAGTTTACGAATGAGGCGATCGTTTCCGTGTAGCCATCGTTATACTGCAGCGCTACCTCAACCTCGATTTCATCGCGCTCCGCCGAGAAATGAATGACATCATGCAGCACCGTTTTGTCTTCATTCAGAAACTGTACGAATTGACGCGCTCCTCCTTCATAGTGAAACACATCCTGTTTGCCGCTTCGATCGTCTTTAATGGTAACCTTTAGTCCAGAATTCAAAAAAGCGATTTCCTGCAGACGCTCGGCTAGCGTATCATAGCTTAGCGAGGTACCGTTCTGGAATACGCGTCCATCCGGCTTAAACGTAACCTTTGTACCCGTGCGGTTCGATGTCCCGATTACCTCTAATCCTTTTACAGGCTCTCCGACATGCTCCTTGCCCGCATCGTCTACCCAGTACTCGAACCGCTGCTTATGAATTTTGCCATCGCGGAAAATTTCCACCTCAAGCCATTCCGACAGCGCGTTCGTAACCGATGCGCCTACGCCATGCAGGCCGCCGGATTTCTTATAGCCTCCGCCGCCAAACTTTCCCCCAGCATGCAGGATCGTAAATACGACCTGAGGCGTTGGTATACCTGTCTTATGCATGCCCGTCGGAATTCCCCGTCCGTTATCGTGAACGGTTACCGAGCCGTTCTTGTGAAGCGTTACATCTATGGCTGAACAAAATTTAGCAAGATGCTCGTCGACTGCATTATCGACAATTTCCCAAACAAGATGATGTAATCCTGAGCTGCTCGTACTTCCTATGTACATGCCTGGCCGTTTGCGAACGGCAGTCAAGCCTTCAAGCACTTGTATATCATCGGCCTCGTAATTCCGGTCTGCAGCCGCTGTATTTGCGAAGAGATCTATTTGCTCTGACATGAGTGCCCCCCAATCTGTATGCACGTTTGACGTATCTTCAAGCTATTTTAAAGCAGTTGTTCTATTTCGTAAAGACAATTAAGAAGCCGGCCAGCGCGGCAATTCCCAGAACCACAAGCGTCGTAAGGGAAAATATAAATGATATTTCATAAAAAATCCCATTCCGCCGCAAAAAAAAGATAGATGGTACCATGTTTTGCAAATCGTACGCTCCTTATGCCGCAGGCCACAAAAAAGAATGCGTCTCCTCCGCTGCGATAAAAGAAAAAAGCACCCGAAGATGCTCGTAAAGGTACTTTGAATAGATTGTTAGTTACTTAAGGATTAATAATATCCCCAAAAGCCCGCAGCGATAAATAACGAAGCTAAAAATCCAAATAAGATGACATAAATGTTCAGCGGCCGCAGCATCTCTTTCTTGCTGTCGTCTTTAATCTTTGAGAAAAGATACATACATAGAACTCCCAGTACGATCGCCGTAATCGCAGCAACTACCAGCGGTCCGGCAACATTCCAGATGTCAGTCAATTCGCCTTACTCTCCCTTGATTCCCCATGCAGCGGATTATTTATACTTCGACCAGCTTTGATTGCTATTCTCTAATAAATATTCGAAATCATTTTCCAGACGCTTAAGCTCCTGCTTCCGCTTCTCTTCCTCTTGCCTGCGGTGCTCTTCCTTGCGAGTCGTTTCCGCCTGCTTCAAATCATCCGCCTGCGCTTTAAGCTTGCCGATCATATCGGCGCTAAGCAAATCCTTCAGCGACAGCCCGTTGCTTTCCTCGCTTTTTGGAGCCGGCTTGCCTGCTGGCTTCGTCGTCTTTTTATGTTTTTTGCCCATATCAGATTTCACCCGCTTTTTCATGAATTCGTCTAAAATGTCCCTATGCTTCATTATACACGATAGAATTCAGCGGTTTATATAATAGCTTGTTTCGTTTCACCTTGCAAGCACGAGCCTGCTTAAATCCTTTTGAAGCTGCTGAGCTATATCCCGGACGGCTTCGGAAGAGACATATATATGGTAGGTATTTATTGAAATTCATAAAAATAAGGTTATATTATATGACGTGGAAATAAAAAAAGACCGTCCATTAGTCAAATAACCTTGGACGATCCTATTGCTTACGTTATAATTAACGGCGACAGCATTCAAAGTCAACAATCATAATCAAACGAGGTTGAATCCATGAGTGAAAATGAGCGTATCAACTGCATGAAATGCAGCTATTACTATGTAACCTGGGATCCCAAATCTCCAAAGGGCTGCAAAGCCTTCGGCTTCAAAACACACGCAATGCCCAGCACCGTCGTGTTATCCTCGTCTGGACAGCCCTGCATGAATTTCAAGCAAAAATAAAAAAATGATTTAGCTTTCATACGCGATATACATCAATTCGGCCGCAGTTCTTGCGGCGTCTCTAGCTTGCTCCACATCCGATGCGCTGCTAAGCGCTACAGCCATACGACGTCCAATCTTCGTCTCAGGCTTACCGAATACGCGAACCTGCGTGTTTGGAACCGACAAGGCTTCCTGAATGCCGTCGATGCGGAAGGCTGCAGACTCTCGATCCGCTTTGAGCGTATGCGATGCCCCAGGTGTCAAGAGGCGTATCGTCGGAATAGGAAAACCAAGAATCGCGCGAACGTGCAGAGCAAATTCGGACAGATCCTGTGTCACCATCGTCACCATGCCCGTGTCGTGAGGGCGAGGGGATACTTCGCTGAAGAGAACGCCATCCTTCGTAATAAACAGCTCCACACCGTAAATGCCAAAGCCCCCAAGCTCATCCGTAATGCGCAGGGCGATGTCTTCCGCCTGAGCGATCTGCTGCTCGGTCATATCATGCGGCTGCCACGATTCGATGTAATCTCCATCCTTTTGAACATGTCCAATCGGCGGACAATAGCTCGTCCCGGACACGGATCTAACTGTGAGCAGCGTGATTTCAGATTCAAAGGTGACGAAGTCCTCTACGATAATGCGCTGCTTCTTGGCGCGACCGCCCTCCATTGCATAGTTCCAGCAGGACTCAAGCTCCGCCTCTGAACGACAAACGCTTTGGCCTTTTCCTGAGGAGCTCATGATCGGCTTAATGACACACGGAAAGCCAAGCTCGGCTGTCGCTTGGCGCAGCTCATCCAACGAATCCGCGAAGCGATATGGAGCGGTCGGCAGCTCCAATGTTTCCGCGGCCAAACGGCGAATGCCTTCGCGGTCCATCGTAAGCCGTGCCGCACGGGCCGTCGGAATCACGCGATGCCCCTCTTTCTCCAGTTCAAGCAGCGTTTCAGTCGCGATCGCTTCAATCTCGGGAACGATGAAATCTGGCCGCTCTTGCTCAATAATACGGCGAATAGCCGCACCGTCCAGCATATCGGTTGTGTAGCTGCGATGCGCAACCTGCATAGCCGGCGCATGATCATAGCGATCTACCGCGATGGTCTCGACGCCCAAACGCTGCGCCTCTAGTATAACTTCCTTCCCAAGCTCGCCTGAGCCCAGCAGCAATAACTTTCTAGCATACGATGACAACGGTGAACCATACATAACAAAAAAGAACCTCCTGGAAGCACGCCAAGCCGTTAGCCGCACCTTATCAGCACGGGTAACACCCGGTCGTTTTTACTTCCATTGTGGAGGTTCCTTATACAAAAATCAACCTTTATTCTGTTTTTGTCCTACAGAAAACGATATTGCGCCTCGATTAAGCCATTGTATACGCCGCGTTTCGCGATCAATGCCTCGTGATTGCCCTGCTCTACAATTTGCCCGTGATCCAGCACGATAATTTCATCGGCATGACGGATTGTCGAGAGTCTGTGCGCAATCATAAAGGAGGTACGGCCTGCAAGCAATATTCTGAGCGCCTCTTGGATTTTCAATTCGGTTTCCGTGTCGATGCTAGCAGTTGCTTCATCCAATATGAGAATTTGCGGATCGGCGAGGAGCGCGCGCGCAAATGACAGCAGCTGACGCTGGCCCATTGAAAGCACGTTGCCCCGTTCCTCAACCTGCGTGTCGTAGCCATCTGGCAGGCTCATGATGAAATCATGCGCGTTAACGGCCTGCGCTGCCTTTACCACTTCCTCATCCGTTGCATTCAGTCGTCCGTAACGGATGTTGTCGCGAATGGATCCTGCGAAAATAAAGGTATCCTGAAGCACGATCCCGACCTGAGAGCGCAAGCTATCTAGCGTGATATCCCGGATGTCAATGCCGTCGATCAGCACACGACCCTCAACCGGATCATAGAACCGGCAAAGCAGATTGATGATCGTACTTTTTCCCGAGCCGGTATGACCGACGAGAGCGATCGACTGACCTGCCTTGACATCGATCGTGACGCCTTTGAGTGCCGGTCTGCCCTTCTCGTATTCGAAGACGATCTGATCAAACTTTACTGCCCCCTTAATTGGCGGCAGCGGCTTCGCTTTCGAAGACTCGCCAACGGTTGGCTCTTCGTCTATAAATTCGAAGATTCTCTCGGACGAAGCCATCGCGATTAGCAGCTGGGAGTACATTTGTCCGAGACGGTTGATCGGATCCCAGAAGTTTCCGATATAATTGGCGTAACCAACCAGCAAACCGACTGTAATAGCCCCTGTTTGAATGAGATGCGAGCCGTACCAGAACAGGATAAACGTTCCGATTGCGGAGGTGACCTCAATGACTGGACCAAAGGCCTGATTGAGCGCCGACGCTTTGTTCCAGGATTTCACATTGTCCGAATTCATATGGTTGAAGAAGCTCATATTGTCTTTTTCCTGAACATAAGCCTGGGTCACCTTCATCCCTTGAATGCTTTCATTCAAATGGGCGTTAATCCGCGATTGCTTCATCCGAACGTCCTGCCAGGCATAACGAATGCGTTTGCGAAGCGTAGTCGAAACAAGGAACATAAGCGGCACGGTAATCATAACCGCAAGCCCCAGCTTGAAGTTCCACACAAGTAATATAATGACGATACCGAACAGCTGCACGCAGTCCATGAGCAGGTTGACGACCCCGTTCGTGAACAGGTCCTGCAGCGCATTGACATCATTGGTCACGCGGACAAGCACTGAGCCGGCAGGCCGTTTGTCATAGAACCGAAAGCTAAGCTTCTGGATATGCTGGAACAAATGATTCCTCAGGTCATAGATAACTTTCTGGCCGATGATGTTCGTATATTTAATACGGTACGTATTGGATGCCCACTGGATCACATATAAAATCAGCATCATGCCTGCGAACATGAAGAGCTTAGAAATACTCGTTTCTCCGCTTTTAGGCGCTATGGCTTCATCGATTGCCAAAATAACGAGAGCAGGTACCCCCAGTCGGGTAAGCGTGCCTAGTATCATCATGAAGATAACGGGCATAAGCTGCTTCGTATACGGTTTCATATACGTGAACAATCGGCGAAGCTGCGACCAGTTAAACGGCTTCTCAATGAGCTCATCGTCTTGGTACACGAAACGTTCGTTTTTGTTGCTTGCTTTGACTTTGCTGCTCGCGCTCATTAGACGGTACTTCCTTTCCGATCAATCGCTTCAACAGCCGCATCCGTGTCAGCTATTGGATAATCACCATATTGAATGTTGTATGTGTCGCGGTATGGACCATTCCGAGCAATTAACTCCGCATGTTTGCCCCGCTGCACGACATGGCCTTTGTCAAGTACGATGATTTCATCGGCATGCCGCAGTGACGAAATTCTATGCGCAATGATAAAGGTTGTGCGGCCAGCCATCAGCTCCTTGAAGCCCGCTTGAATTTCATGCTCGGTCTCCATGTCAACCGCGCTTGTGGCATCGTCCAAAATGAGAATGCGCGGATTTTTGATCAGCGCTCTCGCGATGGCGATCCGCTGCTTCTGTCCTCCGGATAACCCCATGCCCCGCTCACCGACAATCGTATCGTACCCAAGCGGCAGCTCCATAATAAAGTCATGCGCCTTTGCCAGCTTTGCCGCATATTCGATTTGCTCTGGTGTCACATCCCGAACCCCGTACGCAATGTTATCGCGAATCGATGCAGAAAATAAGAATGTTTCCTGGAAAACCGGCGCAATCAAGCGGCGAAGACTTTCCACATCCAGATTGCGAATATCTATACCATCGAGTGTGATTGTTCCCTTCTTCACATTATAGGCACGCATGAGAAGCTGAATGATCGTTGATTTTCCAGAGCCTGTCGCACCCAAAAAACCGATAACCGAGCCAGCAGGAGCATCAATAACGAGATCGGTTACCGCTGGCGATTTGTCCGGATAGCTGAAGGTAACATGGTCAAAGCGCACATGGCCTTTTACTGAATCGTTACTAACCTCAATCGCGTGCTCCGTATTTTTAACATGAACATGCTCGTGCAGCAGTCCGAGCACCCTCTCACCGGAGGCTTTGAACTGCGTGTAGTTATTAATATGGAAGCCTAGACCCCACATCGGGCCAATAATGTACCAGATCAAGCTGAAGAAGGCGACGAATTCACCGAGCTTAAGCGAACCGTTAATGACAAGAATACCGCCGGCTACAAGAAGGATGACAGCGCTTAAGTTTGCGACAAGCTCCATCACAGGGAAAAACTTTGCCCATATCTTTGCCGCTCCAACCTGATTCGTCTGGTAGGCCTCGCTGCGCACGGAAAATTTCGTAACTTCGTGCGGCTCACGGGCAAAGGATTTGACCGTGCGTACCCCAGTAATATTCTCCTGCACCGCCGTCGTCAAATTACTCATCGCCTGACGCATTTCACGGAAGGCTGGATGGATATGACGTTCGAAGCGGATCGCTGTGAAGCCCAGCAACGGAATCGTTACAAGCGTTATGAGCGTGAGCTGCCAATGAATGGAGAGCATCATCGCGCCGCCGAAAACGACCATCAGCGCCATATTCAATATTTGCGCGAATCCGAAGCCGATAAAGTTCCGGATTGCTTCGAGATCGGCAGTAAGCCGGGACATTAAATCGCCTGTCTTTGCTTTGTCATAGTATTGAAAGGACAAGGTTTGCAGCTTCCCGTATAGCGCATTACGCAAATGAAAGGCAACCCGGTTGCCCAGCCGTCCTCCGAAAAAACCGTGTAAAAACTGCATGAAGCCTTTAAAACTGACTACTCCTACAACCGTAAATGCAAGCGCCGGAACCAGTTCAAATTTCTGTGGATCGATGACATCATCAATCAAGTAGCGCAGTAAATTGGGATAGACAAGTCCGAGCGCTGTCGCGCACATTAAGCACAAGATCGAGGAGAACAAAAATTTTCGTTCCTCCCAATAAAATGCTTTCAACTGCCTTAACACGTCCAAGTAAATCCATCTCCCCGTATCTATTTTATAAGCCTGAATGAATATTATCAGCATCGTTAGATGGTAGCAAACAGTATAACTATGCGAATATGTGGATGAAGACGCTTATTGTGTCGATATGGAAATTAGGAGCCGTTAAACCTTTCAAATAGTCTCAAATCATTACAAAAATGTGCCAATTGCTCAGTTTTTGCACAAAAACACACAGAAATAAAAAAATGCTTTTGCAGGTGATTAAGCACCTGCAAAAGCATTGAGCTATAAATGCGATAAAACGATCAGTATCCATTAACAATTAGAGATGAATCAATTGATCATAAAGCTGCTTAAGCTCCGTCATATTGGCGTCCCCTACAAGCGAGCTTCGCTTACCTTCTACATACGCCAGCAGATCAGCAAGCAGCCGATCGCCGGCATGACCGGCAGCCGTTCGCCAAATATCCTCGTACAAAATAGTCCAGTCCGCTGTCTGCCCAGCTATCCAGCTGTTCAGAGAAGGTGCAAGCAAGGCTTCAAGCTCCTTGCGCAGCAAGGCTTTGCCCTCTCCTTCAAAAAATTGCCGCGGCGATTTAAATCGGCTCCACAGCAGCTTCGCGTCCACAGCAGTCGACTCCCAAGCGGTCGGCTCTTCCGGTGTCGGCAGTGAGGCGACCTCATAAGGTACTGCTTGATAAGCGGCAATAGTCTGCTCAAAGCTCTCCGCATAGCTTTTGTACTGCTTATGCAGCGAGGAATGAACGCCTCTCTCCATACGCAGCGACGTCGCCAGCATCTCTTGTGAAAGCTCAAGCTGAACGAGCCGCTGTAACTCCAGCCAAGACGTCCATAGCGCTCTGCGCAAATCGCGGCCATCGTCCTGCAGTGAAGCCGGATTAAAGGCGAGGTTGTAAAATTCGCCGAAACGGTACTGTATCCGCTGCGCCACATAATAAAGCAGCTCGCTCAGCTCCTGCTTGAGCTGCTCAGGCATGTGGCCTGCTTGCAGCGCTGCAATGTCCGCTTTCGCGCTCGCAAAAGCGATTTGAAGCTGATTAAGCTCTGCCTCACGCGCCTGCGCATCACCCTCTGCGCTCTTCAGCCAGCCGGAGACCGTAGCTGCCGCCCGCCGCAAATCCTGCTCTGCTGCATCGATGGCTAATCGGCCAAGATCGTTCTGTACAAACGAGAGGAACGATTCCTCGAACGCTTCAATGCCCGATTGCGCAAGCAGCTCAGCGTCCCCTTCCAGCTTCCCGTCGAGCGCCTGCAGACTCGACACAGGGAACAGACGCGGTGACCGAATGGCATGCTGCAGCAGGTTCGCTTCCACATGCTTCAGCACATCCGACAGCTCCTCTTGATCGGCCGCCAAATCGGCAGCGTTCACAAGGAAAAACATTTTGTCGAGCTCGAACTGATCCTTCACCCGGCCAAGCTGCATCAGAAACTGGCGATCGGCTTGGGAGAAGGCATGATTATAATAGGTTACGAACAAAACAGCGTCCGCATTTTTGATATAGTTAAAGGCAACGCCCGTATGTCTTGCATTCACAGAATCCGCACCCGGCGTATCGACAAGCACGATTCCCTGCGCAGTTAAATCGCAGTCATAGTGCAGCTCGATCTCGCTGACAAAGCAGGATTTGGATTCCTCCGCGACATAACGCTCGTAGTCAGCTTGCCCCACTGAAAGGTGCTGGCCTAGGAGCGCTTCATGCTCTGCCCAGCCTGCGCGCGCTGCGCGCAGGAAGCTGTAGTGCGGGCGGCCGCCGGCCCCGATGGAATCTGGGGACAGACGATCAATCGCCTGCATGAGGGCTTTGGCATCCGGAAGCGCCTCTTCTGCAGCGTTCTCCCCAAGCAGCGCTAACGAATAGCGCACATCGTCAAGGATGGCCGCGCGCGTCTTCATGACGATGCGCGCAGTACCATGTCCGTGCTCCGTCGTAGGGGGCACGAGCCGATTAATCGCGGCAGTCGTCGGATTCGGCGAGACCGGGAGCAGCGGCTCGCCGATCAGCGCGTTCGCAAGCGATGATTTGCCGGCGCTGAAGGCGCCGAACAACGCGATGGTGAAGCGGCTGTTCTGCAGCCGCTTCGCCTTATCGCGCATCGCCTGCGCAGCCGCGGCCAGCGCCGCATGCGGCGCCAGCAGCTCGGCGGCGCTGGTTAAGCGCTCAGCTGCGCTATGCTGCTGCGCGAGTGCGGCTCCGCCGCCAAGGGCGCTGCGGCTGCCCGCAGCCGCTCGCTGCTGTACGCCAGCATAGCCAGCGCCTGTTTCTTGCGTGCCAGGAGCCCTCGCAGCAAGGCTGCTGGCTGAGCTGTCCGTGCCAGCAGCCGCGAACTGCTCTGCTGCGTCAGCGCCCGATCCGTCGCCAGCTGCACCCGGCTCCGCCTCAAGCGCCGCTTCCGCCCCAGCTTCGCTCGGCGCGGGCAATTCCGGCTTCGCCGATGGCTCCGGCAGCAGTGCCGCCAGCCGGGCCGCATGCTCGTCAGCGCGCTTCGCCAGCGCTGCCAGCGCCTCAATAGCGCCAGCCTGCGCGCGTAACGCCGCAAGCTGCGCCTGTGCCACAGCGGCGGCAGCTTTGCCCGCCGCCGCCGCATGATCCGCCAGCGCGTCAATCAGCTCAAGCGCACGCTGGCGATATACCCCCTTCACATCCGCGGCAAGCTCGCGGCTGTACGTCATCGTATACTCATTCCCGATGACGGCTCCAGCCTTCACCCGCTCCACGAGCCATTCCGGCTCCGGGAGCCAGCCAAGCTTACTCGCCAGCGCCTCTTCAAGCCGCTCAGCATCATAACCGATCCGATCCGCCGCCATTCGAAGCAGCTGCTTGACATGCCAATCGATGGAAGCGCTGATCAGGCTGTTCAGCTCCTCGCGGAACGCCTGCAGCCGCTTCTCTTGCTCAGCAGCCGTCTTTGACGCAGCGAAGAGAAGGCCTGCCTTGAAGCCGGGCTTGCGGCTTTCCAGAAATGTCTGCGCTAAATCGCGCAGGCCCGCAGGCGTAATGTTCGCATTATCCAGCATCGTTTGGAGCTCCTTACGCAGCTCAGCCCGATAGACCTCATTATCGTCCGCAAGCTCGATTAAGCGCGAGGTTAGCCGAGCAATTTCGTTCTTAACCTGCGCTGCCGCTTCTTCTCCGCCAGCCTCTCCGAGCAATCGCTCACGCTCAGCCTCCGCATGCTGCTCAGACCACTTCAGATGCTCCGCAACCAAATGCCTTAGTGTCGCATCAACGCTATAGGCGCAAAGCGCTTCGCGCTTCATCTGCAGCTGGTCCAGCAGCAGCAGAAGCTTCTCCCATTCCTGGTGCGGGTGGCTCGGCTCGCGAAGCGACAAATAAACGATTCCCGCCGGCTCCAAATGCCATGCGTGAAACGCTTCTTCAACACTTTGGCGATAGCTCGCAAATGAAAGCTCGCGCTCGCGATGTTTATCAATTTGATTGACAATAAAGTATAAGGGCTTCCCCCAGTCCTTCAACTGCTTCGCGAACGCAAAATTGATTTCGGATTGCACATGATTATAATCCATCACATAAAACACAACATCGGCCAAATGCAGCGCCGATTCCGTTGCCATCCGGTGCGCGTCATCTGTCGAGTCAATACCCGGCGTATCGAGCAGCACCGTATGATCGCCCAGCACCTCGCTTGGATACACAATGGAGACTGAGGTGTACTGCTCTCCGTCTACGCAATACCGATCAAGCTCATCAATCGGCACCTCTGCTTTTCCTGTTATCCCCGCCTTAATTGTCTCGACAGCCGCATAGGCGCGGTCACCGCCGCGAATCGAGACCACATTGGCGCTTGTCGGGATTGGACTGGAGGGAAGCAGCTTCGAGCCGCACAGCCGATTGATCAACGTCGATTTCCCAGCCGAAAAATGTCCACAGAAAGCGACAGTAAGCCGACCATCGGTCAGCTTACTGTCCAGCTCCTGTGCTTGCTTTGCATGTCTTGTATCTCCAGCAGCTGCCATTGCGCCGGCTGCTTCGTATATAGCTCCCGCTATGCCTTGCACCGTTGCCTCTGTCATCAGATTGCTCCTTACACAGCTTCCTCTTCTTCAGACGGGAAGCAAATTTCAAACACGTTGCCGTGCTGCAAGATCATAATATTACGTTCTTTCTCTCTCATAACGACAACCTCTGGCTTCGAACGCATGCGCTCGATGTACTGATCAGGAACATCTCCTGAGCCGCTGACGGTAATGCCTTCTACGAGAATATCTTCATTCTCCTGCGGCGGCGATTCAAGCACCTGCTCGTAAATATCGGAAAAAAGTTCAAAATTGTTTGTGTACACGGAAATGCATTTCATCTTCATCATCCTTCACTCGCTATTTTCGGTTTTATCGTCTTATTTTTCGTTTTTATGCCTGGCTTCATACGTTGCTTGCCTTCCTTGCATACATCCAGCAGCGGACAAACAAGACACTGCGGGCTTTGTGCCTTGCAATGATAGCGGCCAAAAAAGATGAGTCTGTGGTGCGTTAACGTCCACTCCTCGCGCGGAACGAGCTTCATCAGCTTCTTCTCGACCTCAAGCACAGAATCCTCCGGCTTCGCGAAGCCGAGACGCTTCGAGACACGATCCACATGTGTATCGACTGCGATGGCCGGCACACCAAATGCGTTTGACATGACGACATTCGCTGTTTTGCGGCCAACTCCCGGCAGCTCTGTCAGTCCCTCATGGCTTGCAGGCACTTCCCCATCATATCTATCAATGATTATGCGGCATAGCTTCTGAATATTGGAAGCTTTGCTGCGAAACAAACCGATGCGGCGTATATCTTGCTCCAGCTCTTCAAGCGGAACGCTCAAATAATGCTCCGGACGCTTATATTTTTGAAACAAAGACGCCGTTACCTTATTCACCGTCTCATCTGTGCACTGCGCTGAAAGCAGCACCGCGATCGTCAGTTCGAACGGATTGCTGTGATTCAGCTCACAATGCGCATCCGGAAACATTTCCGCTATAATATCCAGCACATGACGCATTTTCTGCTTCGCGCTCATCGTCCTCTCCCCTAATCAAACACTATCGTTCAAAGTGTAGCGAAATTTGACACGGTTAGCAACTGAAAACAACCAAATTCAATAAAAAAACTGCCTCAAAGGGCAGTTTTTTCACAAAATATAAATATCTTGGGCTAAAATGCCTCTGAATGACTGTAAATTTACGATTTGACGATTGCCAGCGCATTGTTTCTGAAACCATAGACGGTGATGCTGTCGCCTGGTTTGAAATCCGTTACAACCGCTGCATTCCCGTCCTGATAATATTTTGTGCTGCTCGTCACGTTGAAATAATTACGGTTATCGTTGCTCGTTACCTTCTCTGTCCACACCTGGCCAGCTGAGGCGCTATAGCTTGTAAATACACGGTTCTCACCAACAGCTACTGTGAACTGAGTTTTGTTCGTGTCCGACTTTAGCACCTCTACATAATCGCCCGCGGTCAGCATACTCGTTTCTGAGCCTTGGACAGCGCCTTCTATTACGAGGAAGCCGCCAACATTATTATAGATGATAGGCTGACCGGTCATATTCACGATCGTCACACTGTTTGCCGATACGGTTTGAACTCTTCCGTAGGTGACGTTTACCGTTTTGACGGTCATGGCTTGTCTGCCTAAATAGGAAGCGTTGATCATTTGACCAGGCTTGATTTGATCAATGGTTAGCGCTGCCCCAGCCTCGTTAAGCAGCTCCGTGCTTACTACCGATAAGTCGAACAATGGGGTAGTCTCATTTTTGACGCGCAGCTTCTTCCCAAGCGCATCGATGGAGACCACCTCATATTGTGCGCTGCCGTGAACTTTAATTGTCGCAACCCGGTCTTGATTGTTATTCAGCTCCAGCGTAAGCATATCCCCTACTTTCAAATCACTGAAGGAAGAGCTGGTTGCCCCTGCAATCTCAACGTATGCACTATTATATGGTACGGACACATTCGTTCCATTATCGAGCCGGACGGTCATCAAATTCGCAGATGAATTCATTGAAACGAGCGACCCAACATATTTTGTTACGAATTGTATGGATACAATCGAACTTCCGGTATACGAGATAACGATTTTACGATTTTGCGTCAATAGACTATTTGCGGATGCGAGCGAAATCAGATTGCCGCTGTACTCGATTTTAGTTTGATCCGTAATATATAAGGCCTTTGCGTTTACGCCATTCGCATCAACGATGGTCAGCAGTTTTTTGTCATAAACGAAGCTTGCGATCTGAGCCCCCACAACCTGCGTAACATTGCGATTAACTACTTTAACCTTGATCACTTCATCATTCGCATTCAACGTTAGCTCAACCTCATCAGCTTCCTTAAGCAGGTCTGCAGTCGTCGCACCGTTCATACCAGCGATTTCAACAGTCGCGGAATCCGCTAAAAATTTAGTGACTAAAGTCGAGTTTTCTTTTATCGTAATAAGCCTGCCATCCGAACCTACAAACATTCCCCTCGCCTGCGTAGCTGAAGATTGTGGTGCTGTAACTATCTTCAAGGCTATTGGCGTTTCACGGAAAGTATCCTGAATGATGCTGATTTGGCTGTCGCGCTTAATCTCATTTAACGTTGCAGGCTTCCCTTCATTGTCCTCCACAACAAGGGAATCACTGTAAAAGATTTCTACAGGCGCATCGTTCATCCATACATACATTTTCTTATCAACCGCAATGACACGATCCATTGTGCCGCTTACTGTTTTAATATGCTGCTTCTCGCCCATCACTTCAATGTAAAGCGCCTTGCCATCCTTCGAGATCACCGTGACATCGCCATATTCCAGCAGCTGTTCACGTGTAATTAGCGTTTCTGTATTATAGTGATAATAGAGTGTATCTGTACCAAGTGTATATGTAGTTTCCTTTTTATCATGGTAGAGTGTCAAGGACGTATCCGTTAGCTTCGATACAATCCCGCTCGTTTGTCCTTCGTATTCAACCGGGAACTGCTTTTGTGCACGGCTAAACAACGTAGCAAGACTTGCTCTTGTAACATTCGCTTTAGGATCGAACTTTACTGGCGTCACTCCTTTGACAAGCTCCAGCTGTGTTGCCGCATTCACATATCCTCTATACTTTGCGTCAATTTGAGCGTCATCAGAAAAAGCAGAGGCTGCAGACTTCAATCGCACCGCTTCGGCATCCTTATTAATTGCGCGAATCATCAGCTTCGTGACCCATTCCCGCGAGGCTGGACGGGTACCCCAGTTTTTATCCGCCGCCTTATCGGCAAGCGCATATTCCTCCTCCTCATCCAGCAGTCCTGAGGATAATGCATATTGTACATAAGGCTTGAAAAAATTACTTACTTTAAAAGAAGCGGGAAAAGCGGCGATTACATCGGGGTTAACCTGATTGTAGAGCCCAGCGAAACGAAGTGCCATGAGAATCGCCTCTTCTTGAGAAACATTCGCGCTCGGTCTAAATACAAATGTATTTCCCGCCGTATAGCCTGTGATAATACCTTGCAAAGCAAGCTTCGCAACATGCTTCTCCGCCCAATGCCCGCGGCTAATATCGGTAAATGGTGTAGACATCGCCGTCGTCGCAGCAAGCACATGTGTCGGTACCGTCATTCCGCTTCCCGCAACAAGTGATAAAGCAATGGCTCCAATTACGATTTTTTTTCCTGCAAAATGTAATGGCATCGTCCGGTAATCCTCCTAAATGTTTAGAATGGCCTTAGCACAATACAAGCCTGCTAAGACCATTCCCATCATATGATTTATTCCCTCGTGAAAGGGTGCTCCAATTCAACATGACCCATCATGCTTTCAATTGCTTCTCCATCAACAAGCAGCTCAATCTTATTCACAAAATCAAATTGGAACAACGTTTGCTGTAATGTTTTAATAAGCATCAGTTCCCCAGGAGCTCCTAATCGAGCTTCATCAGGCAGGTGAACGTTCAGTCTGACAAGGTCAGCTTCCAGCTCAATAGACTTGATTTCGATCGGTTTCCAAAGGGACATCGCCTCATCGAAGCCGTCCTCCTGCAGGGCCAAAACTGCCGCTTCGACTAATTCAGCCTCTGTCTCGTACGACAGCGTCACAGGTTTCTCTACTATTTCATTTAACTCATTGTCGGAAAAATAAATGATTGCATCACGCTTGAAAATTTCCGGTGTAGGCTCCGGTGAGGAAGACGGTGACGGTGTACTCGTTGTCGCCGGCGTCTGCACAGCGCTGCCTGGTTGATTTACCGGTTTATCCTGCGCACCGCAGCCTGCAAGCGCCGCTGATAATAGCATAACGGCAAGCAGCCTTCGTGCTTTGATTCTTCTCATAACACTAAACACCTGCCTCTTATTTTACTTTAAAATATTCCTTGATGCCGGCTGTGAGCTCTGCAGCGATCCGGTTTTGAGCAGCATCGTCATAAAGGATTTTGGAATCCGAAGCGTTTGACAGAAAGCCGGCTTCTAATAAAATTGCAGGCATGGTCGTATCTTTAATAACCTTGTAACCTACTTTCTTCACTCCACGATCCTTAATACCGGTTCCGGCAACGAGCCGCTTGTGAATCACTGCGGCCAATGTCTTGCTGTTTTCATGGTAATAATAGGTTTCTGTCCCGCTGACCGTGCTCGCAGCGCTATTGGCATGAATAGAAATGAACATGTCCGCCTTCAGACTTTCGGCAAACTTAACCCGATCCACTAGGGACGGATAGGTGTCGCCCGTTCTCGTAAGATGAACTCTAATTTTTGACTCTTTGTCTAGCAGATTCTTCATTTTTAGAGCAAGGCTTAAATTAAACTCCTTTTCCCATCTGTTCAGGACACTCTTCGCGCCCGGGTCTGTTCCGCCATGGCCGGGATCGATTACAACATCGTAAATGCCATCGCCAGCAGGAACTTCCGGAATAACAACCGGCGGATCAACAACAACTGGCGGATCAACTGGTAAATTAGGATCAACCGGAACATCAGCCTGAGGCATAAAATCGAATTGGATTTCAAAAGCATTTTCCGTCACGACCACGCCGGTATCCTTATTCACGTCCAGCACTAAACGTGCCGTTAATGGAGCAGATGAGAATTGCGAGTACCTGAAGCTTTGCAGCCAGGTGTTTTCAAACAATACATTTTTGACTTCTCCTCCCAAAAACAGCGAGGACAAATCATCGGAGTAGCCCGCATTCGGAAAATCAAATACGATCCGTTTTGGATTGTCCAAAATAAGCGGCTTGTTGGGCTTCATATAACCCTCATAGCTGATTTTCAATCTGCTAGTCCCATCGAACGTAACTTGGGTAATTTTCCCTGTCGGTTCAACGGATACAGGCGGCTGTTCGGGTTCTGTCGGCTTTGCCGACATATGTACTTCTTTCTCGGCCTGTTTATACTCCACATACAAGCCGAACTGTTCGCCGATGAAGCGCAGCGGAATGAGCGTAATCCCTTTCACAATCGATGCTTGCGTATCCATTTGAACAGGCTGATCATTAACTAGCGCGGTTTGATCATTTAGCTTCAGCTTAATGACATTGACGCCATGCTGGACCGTCGCTGTCTTGGTCGTGTTGTCCCAAGTAATCTGATAGCCTAGCCCTTCGGATATCGTCCGCACAGGAACAACCGTAAAATTATTCACGATCTGCGGATCGATGTCAGATTTCAACACCTGGCCATTCAAATAAAGCTTTGGGACGACCGCTGCAGCTTGTCCTACTGCGGCGAACATCGTGAAAAAAACCGACATAAACAACAACATGGATACAAATTTCTTCATTTCCCACCTCGATGACTGAAATTGCCCGCATCGAATGAGTGCATTCGACTATTACAGACGCAAATATAGACGCAGCTTGTCAGAAAAAGTTGCGTATAAAGGAAAAAAGAGGACAAGACGACTTTTGCAATCGTTTTGTCCTCTTCTGTTTGTTTAATTATGCAAGGCGGGCAGCATGTTTTTGTTCATATGCAGTGATTTTGTCCTCATGCTGAAGGGTCAAACCGATATCATCAAGACCTTGCAGCAAAAATTGACGACGGTGCTCATCAAGATCAAATGAAATTGTAAGACCATGCTCGTCACTTAGCTGTTTGTTCTCCAAATCTACCGTCAGCTTGTAGCCTTCATGCTTAGCTGTGCGCTGGAAAAGCTCTTCGACCTGCTCTTCACTCAGCTTGATTGGCAAAATGCCGTTCTTGAAGCAGTTGTTGTAGAAAATGTCCGCATAAGACGGAGCAATGATTACTTTATAGCCATAATCAAGAATTGCCCAAGGCGCATGCTCACGCGAGGAGCCGCAGCCAAAGTTCGCGCGGGAGATCAGAACAGAAGCTCCTTCGTAACGCGGTTTATTCGGCTCGAAATCAGCGTTTACTTCGCCGTTTTCGTGGAAGCGCCATTCGAAAAATAGAAATTGACCGAAGCCGCTGCGCTCGATGCGTTTCAAAAATTGCTTAGGAATAATCGCGTCAGTGTCGACATTGACTCTGTCGACCGGGGCGACGATGCCAGTAAGCTGTTTAAATGAGTCCATATCTTTAATACCCCTCTCTCGCGTTCAATTAGTTCAACACTTCGGTTTTGATTTCCCAATCGCGTACATCTGTGAAATGACCTTTTACCGCTGCGGCAGCAGCCATAGCAGGCGATACAAGATGCGTACGTCCGCCGCGGCCTTGACGGCCTTCAAAGTTACGGTTGGAGGTTGATGCGCAGCGCTCGCCTGGCTTCAATACGTCCGGGTTCATTGCAAGGCACATCGAGCAGCCTGCATCGCGCCATTCGAAGCCTGCTTCTGTGAAGATTTTGTCGAGACCTTCCTGCTCAGCTTGAATTTTAACGCGTCCCGAGCCCGGAACGACAATCGCTGTAACTCTGTCGCTTACTTTGTAGCCTCTTGCAATTTCAGCGGCTGCGCGCAAATCTTCGATTCGGCCGTTTGTGCAAGAACCGATAAATACATAGTCGATAGCGATTTCGGTCATCGGCGTACCTGGCTTCAAATCCATATAGTCAAGAGCTGCTTCCGCTGCTTTACGCTCGTTCTCTGTCGGAAGATCCGCAGGGAATGGAACGGATGCCGTAATGTTCGTACCCATACCAGGGCTAGTACCCCAGGTTACTTGCGGGATAAGCGCATCTACATCGAAATGAACGACCGTATCGTATTGCGCTCCTTCGTCAGTAGTCAACTGCTTCCAAGCTTCAACAGCCTCGTCGTAGTTTGCAGGCGCATATTGACGACCGCGAAGGTAGTTGAATGTTGTTTCATCCGGCGCAATCAGACCTGCACGCGCACCCGCTTCTATCGACATATTACATACGGTCATACGCTCTTCCATGGTCAGACTGGTTATCGCATCACCTGTATATTCAATAACATAGCCGGTAGCGAAATCCGTACCATATTGCGCGATAACGCCCAGGATCAAGTCCTTTGCGGTTACGCCTGGCTTGCGCTTTCCATTAAAACGGACTTCCATTGTTTTGGCTTTCGACTGCTGCAAGCATTGCGTAGCAAGAACATGCTCAACCTCGCTTGTGCCGATACCGAATGCCAATGCGCCGAAAGCGCCGTGCGTTGACGTGTGGCTGTCGCCGCAAACGATCGTTTTGCCCGGAGCCGTAAGACCAAGCTCTGGTCCCATGACGTGAACGACACCTTGGTCGATGCTGTCAAGATCAAACAGCGTTACGCCGAAGTCTTTACAGTTTTGCGTTAATGTATCGATCTGCTGCTTCGAGATCGGATCTGTAATGTTAAAACGGTCCTTCGTCGGAACGTTGTGATCCATCGTTGCGAACGTCAGGTCCGGACGACGAACCTTGCGGCCGGATAGGCGCAATCCTTCGAACGCTTGAGGCGAAGTAACCTCGTGCACGAGCTGAAGATCGATATAGATAACGCTCGGCTTTCCTTCTTCTTGATGAATGACGTGATTATCCCAAATCTTCTCAAACATTGTCTTTTTCGTCATTATGCTCACCTCATCATTTCATGAAATCTTCTGCATTTCTTAACTGAACCTACTATAGCATTTCTTTCTTCATTGATCCAAGATATAATATCTATAACGACTATAGGTAATAACTATAATGAAAGCTTTAAAACTTTTGTTGCCAATAAAGGAGCTTATCGCTATGGAACTTAGGCAATTGAATTATGTCATCCAGATCGCCTTGGAAAAAAACTTTTCCCGCGCCGCGGAGAAGCTGCATATCGCACAGCCCTCTCTAAGCCAGCAGCTATCCAAGCTGGAGCAAGAAATTGGTGTACTGCTATTTAGGCGTACAACAAATTCCGTCGAGCTCACGCAGGCCGGTCAAGTGTTCGTAAACAAATCACAAGCCATCCTTGACGCAGTGGAGCAGTTGAAGCAGGAAATGGATGACATGGCCCAAATGAGGCGCGGTCGTCTAGTCGTTGGCACGCTTCCGATAACCGGCTCGCATATTTTACCGCTAGTGCTGCCCGTGTTCGGTGAGAAGTTCCCGCAAATCGAAGTCGTGCTTGTTGAGGATACGACGGCCAAGCTCGAGCAGCTTACCGCTAGCGGAGGTACAGATTTAAGCCTCCTCTCTCTCCCGCTTATCGACAGCTCGCTTGCTTGGGAGCCTTTATTAGAGGAAGAAATTTGCCTGGCCGTTCCTCCGCAGCATCCGCTTGCAGGACGCGAGGGATCAATCGATATCGCCGATCTCAAGGAGGAGCCGTTCATCGGTCTCAAGCGCGGTCAAGGCTTCCGTCAAATAACAGTAGAGCTGTGTGAGGAGGCTGGCTTCACGCCTAGAATCGTGTTCGAAAGCAGCAATATGGAGACTATTCAATCGCTAGTTGCCGGAGGCATGGGAATCGCCTTTGTCCCGCAAATGCTGACGCGAGCCAAAGGCGCTGATTTTGCTCCAGCTTATTTAGCATTAAATTCAAAGCCTACCCGGATGCTGGTCATTGCGAGCCGCAAGGGGCGTTATCTCTCCAAGGCAGCAGACGCCTTCATTCGAACCTTAAACAGCACCATAAGCAGTTATCATTGATTACGCTTGATAGATTGCTGGTCTGCGATCCTCAAACACTGGAATTTTTGAACGAACCGTATCGACAAGCGATAAGTCGATATCGGCGTATAGAATCATTTCCTCTTCACCCGCTTCGGCTATAATCTCTCCCCAAGGGTCAAGCACGATGGAATGTCCGAAAAAGCTCGTTTCACCGCTCTCGCCCATGCGATTGCAGGCAATGACAAACATTTGGTTTTCAATTGCGCGGGCCGTGAGCAAGGTTTTCCAGTGATGCAGACGCGGATTCGGCCACTCTGCTGGCACGAACAGAAGCTTGGCCCCCTCCAGCGCCAGCCTTCGAGCCAGCTCTGGAAAGCGAATGTCATAGCAGATCATCATTCCTGCTTGCTCTCCTTCCATTTCCAGCTTGCCAAGCTTATTGCCAGCCGCCAAATATTTCTCTTCGTCCATTAAGCGGAAGAGGTGAATCTTCGAGTAATCGGCAGCTACATTCCCTTCACGATCAAAGGCATAAATCGTATTAAGAACCTTGTCTTCCTTTAGCTCCGCGATCGATCCGCCAATAATATGAACCTTATGCTTCTTGCTGAAAGCAGACAGGAATGTTTTAGTACGATCGCCTTCCTTATCAGCAATCGACTGAATTTCCGTTAACGCATAGCCGGTATTCCACATTTCCGGGAACATGATGACATCCGGCTTTTGCGCTCCTCCTACCGCTTCCTCCAGCATCGAAGCCAGCTTTGTGTAGTTCGCCTCCGGATTTCCTGCCTCTATATGCATTTGCAGCAGAGCCAGCCGCAATTTTTTACTCATATTTCCGCTCCTTCTGCATTAGCTTTTTTTCTAATGATACCGTCTCATGGTTCTGTGTCAAGATGGGAAGCTTAACATTGATGCCTTTACCACTATACGATAAAAAAGGAGAATGTCTGTTATGCTTCCGAAAAAATTAATTTCTCTGCTTATAGCTTGCTGCTCGCTATTTCTTTATACGCAAGCTGCCGCCGCCCATCCTAATATGAATAGGCCCGTTTCAGAAACGGGGCTAAAGCCTGTTCAAGTATTTGATGTCGCTGCTGGAAAAGTTTTGAAAACGATCCCGAATGATAAGGAATTTCAAACCTTTGCCACTTCATGGACAAATTCGATTACGGGACTAGCGCCTCAGATCACAACTGATCCAAGCTGCAGCTTCGTCTTCAGAGTTCCGCTTCAGAAGCCGGTTACGTTGAAGGCAAATGACATATCCGTGACGACAGACGATGTGTTCCTATTTTATTGCAAGGAGAAGCCGCCCCTGCTACTCGTTTTTGATGAGAAGCGGAAACCATTTATATTTTTGTTCAAAACCGATATCACGCCATTTCTGCAAAAGGTAGGATTGCCCGCTTCCTGAGATGTCGCTTCTCTTATACACTTATTCATGCTACATTAAAGCTATTGTCTAAATAGCGATATTGTCATGTGGAGCGTGAAGAAATGGAAACACAAATCGGTCAACACCCGATTCAACCCGCGGATCGGATGAATGGACTTCCGACGCAATTTTTTGCCAAGCTCGTAGCCAAAGCGAATGCGCAAGCAGCTAAGGGTCGCGATGTTATCAATTTGGGACAAGGCAATCCGGACCAGCCGACCCCTCCCCATATTGTTGCTAAGCTGCAGGAGGCTGCAGCTAATCCGTTGTATCACAAATATCCTCCTTTCAGCGGCTACGCCTTTCTTAAGGAGGCTGCAGCAAAGCGGTATAAGGAAGATTACGACGTAGATGTAGACCCTTCAACAGAGGTGGCTATTTTATTTGGCGGAAAAACCGGTCTCGTTGAGATCAGCCAATGCTTGCTAAATCCCGGCGATATCTGCCTTGTCCCTGACCCAGGCTACCCTGATTATTGGTCAGGTGTGGCGTTAGCCGGAGCGGAAATGTCGTTCATGCCGTTAACGGAGCAGAACAGCTACCTGCCGGAATACGGTGCCATTCCGCCTGAGATAGCCGAGCGCGCAAAGCTTATGTTCATGAACTATCCGAACAACCCTACAGGCGCTGTCGCGAATGCGGAATTTTATGCGGAGACGGTTGCATTTGCCGAAAAGCACGGTATTGTTGTAGCAAGCGACTTCGCATACGGCGCGATTGGGTTTGAAGGAAGCAAGCCGATAAGCTTCCTTCAAACGCCCGGCGCGAAGGAGGTCGGCGTTGAATTTTATACCCTTTCCAAAACCTATAATATGGCTGGCTGGCGCGTCGGCTTTGCGATAGGCAATGCTCAGATCGTGAAGCTTATCAATCTCATACAGGATCATTATTACTGCAGCCTGTTCGGCGGCATTCAAGAAGCTGCGGCTTTAGCCTTAACTGGGCCTCAGCAATGTGTCGCTGATCTGAATGCGATGTACGAGAGCAGACGTGAAGCATTGTTCAGCGCGCTTGATCGGATCGGATGGAAAGCGGCGAGACCCGGAGGCTCCTTCTTCTGCTGGCTGCCTGTAGCGCCGGGCTATACCTCTGAATCGTTTGCTGATTTGCTGCTCCAGGAAGCAGACGTAGTCGTTGCTCCAGGGGTAGGCTTCGGCACACATGGCGAAGGCTTTGTCCGCCTCGGTCTATTAACGACTGAAGCGCGTCTTCAGGAAGCTGTAGAGCGCATCGGCAAGCTGAATCTATTTTAAAGCGGTCAAGATGTCCGCCTTGCTTTACACAGATTTGGGATCATGATATGCTTATAGGAAATGAACATGAAACGTGATGACGGGACTAGTAAGCATGACAGGTCGCGATCAGAGAGTAAATTCCATGGGCTGTAAGAATTTACCGAAGGCCGCTTGCTGAACCTACCTCCGAGCGGCCGGCGATGAGCCGGACAGTGCCTTCTGTTATAGGCTTAAGCTGGATGATTGTCTTCGTGATGATCATCAACAAAGGTGGTACCGCGGAAGTATAGACTTTCGTCCTTTATGGACGGAGGTCTTTTTTGTCGTCACAAAACAAGCATAGGATGGGATCAAAGATGTCAGAGCGTATCGTTGTAAAAATTGGCAGCAGCTCGCTTACCTCTGAGGAAGGCGGCCTAAACCGCGAGCGGATCGAGTTCTTTGCTTCTGAACTTGCCTCTCTTCATCAAGGCGGTAATGGTGTTATGCTCGTTACCTCTGGCGCGGTTGCTGCAGGCTTTCGTCAGATTGGATATGTAACGAAGCCGAAGATCGTGCACGAGAAGCAAGCAGCTGCAGCTGTAGGTCAAGCGCTGCTCATGCAAGCATATCAAGAAGCCTTCAGCCAATATGGCATAGTATCCGCACAGATTTTGCTTACCCGGGCAGATTTCTCTAACCGGCGACGAATCCAGAATGCTTTAATGACCATCGAAGAGCTGCTAAGACTTGGCATTATTCCGATTATTAATGAAAATGATACTGTGTCTACCGATGAGCTCGTCCTTAAATTCGGGGACAATGATCATTTATCGGCTCTCGTTGCTGCAATGACAAAGGCTGCCAAGCTCGTTATCATTACAGATATGGATGGTTTATATACAGAGGATCCGCGCAAAAATCCACAGGCGGTCAAAATCGAACGCGTCGTTCAGATCTCAGAGGACATTATGAAGCTGGCAGGCGGCGCCGGCTCTTCTGTCGGCACCGGCGGCATGCGCTCAAAAATCGAAGCGGCGCGCATTGCCATGCGCGGCGGCGTGAACGCGTTCATCGGCAAGGTTCAGCAGCATGGAGACCTCACGCTTGCCGTTCAAGGAAACGGACGCGGCACCTACTTCGATACGAAGCTGCACAGCCTGCCTATGAAGAAGCAGTGGCTGGGCTTTCACTCTTTGCCACAGGGCAGCATAACGGTTGATGACGGAGCAGTTGCCGCCTTGCTTGAAGGCGGCAAAAGCCTCCTCCCTGCCGGGGTTACGAGCATCCAAGGCGAATTCCATCCCGGCGATGTCGTCGAAGTTATGAATCGTCAAGGTGAAACGCTCGGCCGCGGTGTAGTCAATTATGCGGCATGGCAAATTCAGGCGGCAGCCGGTCTATCAACTGAAGAAGTCAGACGCCGAGTTGAGGTCTCACGCATCGAAGTGATTCATCGTGACGAATGGATTACCTTGAAATAACGAAGGAGGTTTTACTTATGAGTGAAGTAAGAGAAAAAGCAACGCTTGCTCAGCAAGCATCAGCAATAATGAATCGACTGACTACGGAGCAGAAGAACAGCGCGCTTATACAAATGGCGGATGCTCTGCTTTCGGAGCAGGCTGCTATTATATCGGCAAATGAGCTCGACTTGCAGCGCGGAAAAGAGCAAGGCACAAGCCCCTCCCTGCTCGACCGTCTTGCTTTGAATGGTGACCGTGTTACGGCTATCGCCGAAGGTCTGCGCCAAATCGTAGAGCTTCCTGATCCTGTCGGCGAGCTTCTCGAGCAGTTTGACCGTCCGAACGGGCTGAAGGTTGAGAAGGTTAGAGTTCCGCTCGGCGTGATCGGCATGATCTATGAAGCGCGTCCAAATGTAACCGTCGATGCTGCCGGCCTCTGCTTGAAGACTGGCAACAGCGTGGTGCTTCGGGGCGGCTCCGCAGCGATCGAGTCTAACCGCAAAATCGTGGAGGTACTGAAGAAGGCGCTTGACGCTACGGCTATGCCCGCCGATGCCATTCAGCTCATAGAAGATTCCGATCGTGCATCGGTTAACGAAATGCTGAAGCTTAACGGTTTGCTTGATGTCGTCATCCCACGCGGCGGCGCCTCGCTCATTCGCAACGTCGTCGAAAATGCGACCGTTCCCGTTATCGAAACAGGTGCTGGCATTTGCCATACTTTCGTAGATGCCAGCGCGGATTTCAATATGGCCGCAGAGATTGCCTTTAACGCCAAGGTACAGCGTCCATCCGTTTGTAATTCCATGGAAACGCTGCTTGTACATGAAAATTTTGCTGAGAAAAGTCTTATTTCTCTCGCAGAGCGCTTTATCACAGCCGGAGTTGAGCTTCGCGGCTGCGAGCGGACGACTGCCCTGCTTTCAGGCGCAAAGCTTGCTACGGATGAAGACTATAGCACAGAATATAATGATTACATTATGAATATCCGCATTGTACCGCATGTGGATGCTGCCCTTGATCATATCCGCCGCTTTGGAACAAAGCATTCCGAATGCATCGTGACCGAGGATGCCGGAAACGCTGAACGATTCATTCAAGAAGTTGATGCGGCTGCTGTTTACCATAATGCATCGACTCGTTTCACGGATGGCTTTGAGTTCGGCTTCGGGGCGGAAATCGGCATAAGCACACAAAAGCTGCACGCGCGCGGACCGATGGGGCTGCCAGCCCTTACATCAACGAAATACCGTATTTACGGCACAGGACAAATTCGGGGGTAGTCTCTCTCCCCGGCACTCAGCTATTTAAAACAACATTTTACTAAATGGAGGTAATCTACTATGTCCTTACTGACGAAGTCCGGTATCGCTGACTTGCAGCTTTGCTTTTTTGGGGCCGGCTCAATGGCTGAAGCAATAGCTAGAGGCCTCATTAACGAGAAGCTGGTTGATGCTCATCGGATATCTATGCTTAACCGCCAAAATAAGGAGCGGCTGACGGAGCTACATACGCGTTATGGCGTTCAAACGGTCGTTCAGGGCTCAAGCAATGAAGCTTTCTTGCGCGAAGCGGATATTATTTTTTTAGCGATGAAGCCGAAGGACGCTGCTGAAGCGCTTACTGCCATTAAGCCTTACATGAAACCAAATCAACTCATTATTTCGGTCATTGCCGGCTTGTCGATAAAGTCAATCGGTCAGCTGCTCGGTGAGGAAGCGGCTATCGTAAGAACGATGCCGAATACGTCAAGCACAATTGGTCTCGGCGCGACCGGCATCAGTTATTCCGAGACTGTAACCCCGCAGCAGCGGATGCTTGCGGAGACGATCTTCAGCTCCGTAGGCATTAACGCAGTTGTTGAAGAGTCGCTGCAGCAAGCCGTGACAGGTGTGTCAGGCAGCGGTCCCGCATATGTCTATTACTTTATGGAAGCGATGATGAGTGCCGCAAGCGAGCTTGGCTTGTCGCAGGAAGCAGCCAAGGAGCTGGTCGTTCAGACCGTGCTTGGCGCCGCAGAGATGGTTCGTTCAACCGGAGAGGAACCGGCTGAGCTGCGCCGCAAGGTGACATCCCCAAATGGCACAACACAGGCCGCGCTTGAGGTTATGGCCGAGCATCATTTCTCGGAAACCATCATTAAAGCGGTCCACCGCTCCGCTGAACGGGCAGGTGAGCTTGGCGCTGCTATTGAAAGGAGCATATCGGAATGAATGGAGTATGTATTGCAACCTATCGCTCGTATGACGATAAAGCCGATTTCAATAAAAAAGCGCTCTCGATCGCCGTTGGCTTAACCGTAGGCAGCTGGACAGAGCTTCCTGAAGCCCAAAAAGCGGAAATGGAGAAACATCTCGGCAAGGTGCTGTCAGTGAATGTGCATGAGCCTGCTGCTGCCGCACCTGGCGAGCGGTATGCCGATATTCAAATCGCATACCCGGACATCAACTTTAGCCGCGACCTGCCTGCCCTGCTCGTTACCGTATTCGGTAAGCTCTCCATGGACGGCAAGATCAAGCTGCTTGATCTTACGGTTTCCGATACGTTCGCTTCTGCATTTCCTGGCCCTAAATTTGGACTGGAAGGCGTTCGCGGGCTGCTCGGCGTTCATGACCGGCCGCTCCTGATGAGTATTTTCAAATCGGTCGTGGGACATGATCTTGCAAATCTGCAGGACCAGTTCTACAAGCAGGCGCTTGGCGGCGTAGATCTAATTAAGGACGATGAAATTTTATTTGAGAACCCGCTGACGCCGCTTGAGAAACGCGTCGAAGCCTGTATGGATGCCGCCCGCCGTGCGGAAGCAGAAACCGGTCAAAAGCTGCTGTATGCCGTCAATTTGACTGGTCCTACCTCACAGCTGGCAGCAAACGCACGTAAAGCGATAAGCGCTGGCGCCAATGCTTTATTGTTCAACGTTCTCGCTTACGGCTACGATGTGCTGCATGAGCTTAGCAGCGACAAGTCGATCAGTGTGCCGATAGCCGCACATCCCGCTATGGCCGGAGCGATATATCCATCACCGCATTATGGAATCAGCGCATCGCTGCTGTTAGGCAAGCTCATGCGTCTTGCCGGCGCGGATCTCGTGCTCTTCCCTTCCCCCTATGGTTCGGTTGTCATGCCGAAGGAAGAGAATTTAGCCGTTAAGGATGCCTTGTTTGCACCGCTCCACGGACTGCGGACAAGCCTTCCCGTTCCATCGGCCGGTATTCATCCAGGGCTCGTTCCTCTTATTTTAAAAGATTTCGGAACTGACGTTGTCGTCAATGCGGGCGGCGGCATACATGGCCATCCAATGGGAACCGCAGCGGGCGGACAAGCGTTCCGTCAAGCGATTGCCGCTGCCATGAACGGTGTACCGCTGCGCGATGCTTCGACGCAAGCAGGCAACGAGCCGCTGCTGGCTGCCATTAACGCATGGGGGATCAAAGAATAATGAATGAGAAGCCTACAGCTAAGAAGCGTATCGTGTTCTGCGATTTTGACGGAACGATTACGGTGAACGATAATATCATTGCGATCATTAAACATTTCAATCCTGAAGGCTGGGAGAAGATTGCCCAGCAAACGATTGATCAGGAGCTATCCATAAAGGACGGAGTCGGGCAATTATTCCGTCTTCTCCCAGCCTCGATGCAGAAGGAAGTTATTGATTTTAGCATTTCCAATGCTCGTATTCGGGACGGCTTCAGCGATTTTCTCGCTTATTGCAAGGAACAGCAAATCGAGTTTTACGTAACAAGCGGCGGCATTGACTTCTTCGTGTATCCGATTTTGGAGCCATTCGGTATTCCAAGCGATCATATTTACTGTAACAGCAGTGACTTCAGTGGCGAGCGCATCGAAATTTTATGGCCGAATCCTTGCGATGAGCACTGTGCCAATCATTGCGGCATGTGCAAGACAACGATTATGCGCCGTTTCCCCGCTGATCAATACGAGCGCATCATCATCGGAGACAGCGTAACTGATTTTGAGGGCGCAAAGCTTGCGGATGTTGTATACTCCCGCTCACATTTGACCGTGAAATGCAAGGAGCTTGGACTGCCGCATCATGAATATGAAACATTTCACGATATTATTAACCATATGAATACGGAAAGGACGACTTCGAAATGAGCTTTCAACAACTCGCATTAGAGGATAAGCAGCGCGCTTTATCCGAGCTCCGCGATGTGAAGGAGCTGTTCGCCTCCCGCGGCTGGTTTCCCGGTACAAGCGGCAACCTGTCGATTCGCGTTGGCGATTACAAGCCGGAGGAATTTCAATTTGCCATTACGGCAAGCGGGAAAGATAAAACGGTTCATACACCGGAGGATTATCTATTCGTTGACCAAGATGGCAAGCCATGTGAGAATACTCGCTTAAAGCCTTCTGCTGAAACGCTCATTCACTGTGAAATTTATAAGCTGACGGGGGCAGGGGCCATTTTCCACGTGCATACCGTATTTAACAGTGTTATTTCCGAATATTTCTGGGATCGCAAAGCGGTGCCTGTTGATGGCGTTGAGCTCATTAAAGGCTTCAATATCTGGGACGAGGAAGCTCAAATCGATATTCCTATCGTGTCCAACTTTGCCCACATCCCTTTTATCGTGCCTGAAATTACCGAGCGGATCGATCAGAAGATCCCAGGCATTCTGCTGCGCAAGCACGGCATTTACGCTTGGGGAGCCACTGCCTTTGAAGCGAAGCGTCACCTAGAGGCATTCGAATTTATGTTCGAGTATGTATACCGTTTAGAGCTGCTGCAGCGCGGTAATCGGTAGCGTTCAACGATTTTATCGTTTCCCGTCATATTATGAGGTTAGCCAGATTTACTGGTTGACCTCTTTTTATTAAGTGATAAATTAACCGCAGAAAGGTGAGGTATATGATTACAAAAAAAGACCAAGCCTTTCGGCTTAGCCTCTTCCACCCCGAAATTTTTGCGCATGGGCGCGTGCTTCGTCTGCGTTAGTAATCCGATTCCGGCTCCACTCAAAGAGAATCCGATCTATATAACGCAAGCTCAGCTTTCCTGCAAATACGGCTTCCTTGAGAGCAAAACGGATGATCTCATCGGTGTACTTGTCCTGATCGAGCCAGATTGAAATCGTCTCACACTCCATCGGCGACAGCAGCCGTCCAAACTCCTGCTCGAACACACTAAATAAATCCGACGAAGAGGAAGCGGCAAGCGGCTTCGATGGTTGACGCTCTGCCTTCTTCGTTTCCCGCTTCTGCTCAGCTGTAAGCTGCGCCGCCTTAAACAGCCAACCGCTCCAATTATAACGCTCCGATTGCATGCCGGTCGTACTGTCCACATAGCCATCAATCGTTAAGAAGTCATCCTTCATCAGTCTGGCAAGCATTTGGCCCACATCCCTCACGGATAATCCCATCCGCTCCGCCAGCTCCTCCAGCATCGGAAAATCATTCAAATCCGCTTCCATATAGACCATGATTTGCAGCAGCAGCATAGCTTCTGAATCCGACAAATCAAGCTGACGGTATGTACGCAGCAGCATTGCAGACACATGGACACCGCCCTCTTGAAGCGCTGCAGCCATGCCATGCGTATATGCCTTCCAAATCTCGTTGTTCACCGCTCGCCATCCCCCCGAATCATCTGCAACTATTATTTTAGGATTGCTTAACGAGGTTATAGGTATCTCTGGCAATAAGAAGCTCCTCGTTGGTAGGCACAACAAGAACCTTAACGCGGGAGGCATCCGTTGAGATCTCTCTGGCATCCTTGCGGCGCTCCGCATTGCGTTCTTCGTCCAGCTCAATTCCCAAGAAGGAAATTCCTTCACAGACCGCTTTGCGCAGTGCAACCGAGTTCTCTCCTACCCCTGCCGTAAAGACAAGCGTATCCACACCGTTCATCGCAGCTGCATAAGCGCCAATATATTTTTTCACACGGTAAATGTACATGTCAAATGCAAGCTTTGCATTTTTGTCTCCTTCATTCATCGCTTCCGTTACCTCTCGCATATCGCTGCTAATACCCGAGACTGCAAGCATCCCGCTATGTTTGTTAAGCATAGAATTTACTTCATTCAAAGTCAATTCCTCTTTGTTCATGACAAAAGGGACGATAGCCGGATCGAGATCACCGCTTCTGGTACCCATCATTAATCCTTCCAATGGTGTCATCCCCATACTGGTATCAAAAGATTTGCCATCCAATATTGCCGCGCAGCTTGCACCGTTTCCGATATGGCAAGTGATCATTTTGAGCGATTCAAGCGGTTTCTCCAAATATTGAGCCGCCATGCTGCTTACATAGGCATGCGATGTGCCGTGGAAGCCATAGCGACGAATTTTGTGGCGTCGGTATAATACGGTGGGAATGGGGTACAAATATGACGTTTTTGGCATTGTCTGATGGAAGGCCGTATCGAATACGACAACCTGCGGCACATCCGGCATATTCGTTTCAACCGCGCTAATACCCATCATATGAGCAGGATTATGCAGCGGAGCAAGATCAAACAATCGGCGAATCTCAAGCTTTACCTCCGGCGTAACGAGCACTGAGCTGCTGAATGCCTCCCCCCCGTGAACGACACGATGACCGACGGCCTCAATTTCCTCCAGCTTGCTGATGGCGCCGTATTCCGGATGAAGCAGCATGTCATTGACACGCTTCACAGCCGTAACATGATCCAATATTTCACTTACATGCCGCACCTCTGGCTTGTCGATCGGCTCATGCGTCACGATGGAGGAATCCATGCCGATTCGCTCTACGCGTCCGCTTGCAAGCACCGATTCATTTTGCATGTCATACAGCTGATATTTCAAAGAAGAGCTTCCTGCATTTATAACGAGTACCTTCATTAAATTCGATCTCCATCCATATCGTATTTGAAAAAACCGACGCCTGATTTGACGCCTAGATGACCGGCGCGCACCATCTTTTTAAGCACAATCGATGGACGGTACTTCAGCTCACCATATTCACGGAACATACGGTCCAGCGCAGCCAATACGGAATCAAGCCCGAAGCGGTCGCACATTTCGAACGGCCCGTGCTGAAAGGAGTAGCCGATCCGCATGGCATTATCGATATCTTCAGCAGATGCGACACCTTCTTCAAGAACATGCAGCGCTTCATTAATAAATAAGCAAATAAGACGAGTCGTTACAAAGCCTGGGGATTCAAATACCATAACCCCTTTTTTGTTAATGACCTCTTCCACAAAATGTTTCGTTCTCGTGAAGGTTTCCTCTGACGTTTTAAGTCCGCGAACGATTTCGACCAGATCGATTTTAAATACAGGATAAATAAAATGCATGCCGATCACGCGGTCAGGATGTGCGGTTACGCTTGCCAGCTCCGTTAAGCTGAGAGTAGAGGTATTGCTTGCGAGGATGACATCTGATCCAATGATTTGATCTATTTTATTGAAAATTTCCTTCTTGCTGTTCAAATCCTCTGTAACAGTCTCGATCACAAGCTCGCATTCGGCAAGTCTATCATAGCTGAGTGTCGGATGAATTCTATTCATGACAAGCTTCTTCTCCGCCTTCGTCAACGCCCACTTCTCAATTTGCTTGTCTAAGCTGATCTCAATCATTTGTTTGCCGTAAGCGAGGCGTTCCTCTGAACGCTCGATGATAATAACGTCTAGTCCTTTGGAGGCCAGCATTTCTGCAATGCCTTGCCCCATTGTTCCTACTCCGACCACACCGACTGTTTTTATATTCAATGTAATAAGCTCCTTTTAGTATGTTGGAATGAAGACACATGCCCTATTAAGAATCATTCTCCGCCCGAATAGTTCAATCCTATTATAACGAATTTCATCAAAAAAAGAAGGCGGACAGACACTCCGCCTTCAAATTGTAATATTGTAAACGTTTTATGCAGCCGTGTAAAGCTTTAATAAGCTCCTGAACTCATCGCCGCTTAATGTTTCTTCACGAATCAGCGTCTGCAGCGACTGTGTAAACACATCTCGCTTCATTTCCAACAGCCGCTTCGTCTGTGCCATAAGCTCATCGAGTATGGTGCGGTTTATCGCCGCCCACGCCTCCTTTGTCATCATTGACGATTCAATAATACCAAGGTCGGTCAAGCCGGATTCAACTAATGTTTTCACGATGCTCATCGCCTGCTCGAAATCACCGCGCGAGCCCGTGCTTCTTTCGCCGTAAAAAATTTCCTCGGCAGCTGCTCCGCCAAGCGCAATCATAATTTGACCATTAAGAAAAGGCTTTGTATATAAATATTGCTCCTGCTGCGGATTGTGACGAACGTAGCCGAGCGCTTGCCCACGCGGTGACAAAGCTACCTGAGATACGCTGCCTGGACGAACGATTTCGGCCATGATCGCATGGCCGAGCTCATGAAGCGCGATTCGCTCACGCTCTTCCTTCGTTGCCTCTCGATCCGTCTTTTCACCCATCAGCACCTTATCAATCGCCATGGACAGATGACCTTCGGCAATTTTCCCGCTATTTTCACGCAACGCATAAATCGCCGCTTCATTCATGACGCTTTCGAGCTGTGCACCAGAGAAGCCAAACGCTTCCGTTGCTATGCGCTCCAAATCCACTTCGTCTGCTAATGGCTTATTTTGGGCATGTATGTTTAGAATATGCAATCTGCCTTTCTTATCCGGCAGCTCTACCCCGATATGGCGGTCGAATCGGCCCGGACGAAGCAAGGCGCTGTCCAGCATTTCCTTGCGGTTCGTAGCAGCAATGAGCAGAATGCGCGGCGACTCATTGGCATGGATGCCGTCCATTTCCGTCAGCAGCTGATTCAACGTTTGATCGTACTCGCGATGCTGGCCGCCATCTCTTTTGCCGCCTATCACTTCTATTTCATCAATGAAAATGACAGCGCTGCTCTTGCCGGCTTTGTTCGCTTTCGTTCTTGCTTCCTTGAATAGATCACGAACCCGCCCAGCCCCTACGCCGACATACATTTCCACGAACTCACTGCCTGATGCGGCCAAATATATCGAATCTGTATAGTTCGCTGCTGCTTTCGCGAGCAAGGTTTTTCCTGTACCCGGAGGACCCGCAAGCAAAATGCCTTTAAGCGGTCGAATACCGAGCTTCGCAATCTGCTCCTGACGGACGAGAAAATCGAGCGCCTCGACTAGCTCCTGCTTTGCCCGCTCCTGGCCCCCGATTTGTTCAAAGGTTAATGGCGCCGCATTAACCTTTGGGCGGCGCTGCTGGCTGGATAAGGCTGTTAGCTTGCCTCTGCCGCGTGCAGCATAAAAAACCAAAAAGCCTAATACGCCCATAAGCAGCAACGGCATAATATTTTGTCCTATATAAATAAAAAAGATAAGGAGCACAGGGACTAAGCCTATAGCTATTTCAGGCAAATATTTACGCATATTACCAAGCCTCCAACTGAGAAGGCGTACGTGGAAGCACAACGTATTTTACAGCGTCCGCGTTTTTCATCGTAATATATACATTTGTATCATCCATATCCGTTGTAACTGTTACATTTGCATGAGTTTTTGCAGCATCCTTCATCGCATGAGGGATATCTGAATAAGCCTTTGTCTCCATAGCCTCGGCAACTCGGAATAAGGACTCTGACCAGAACTCCTCCAACTGCGTATCCGAATTCGTTTGAATGTTAATGGCAAGCTTGCGATCACCGAAGACATCCTTGCCGTTTTGGGCAATTTCTTGATAGATTTCACGTATATTCGCCTCTGGCTTTAAGACAAGATCAAGCGTTACCTGATCGCGAGTCATAACGGGCTTCGAGGAGGAAACAACTCCATTTATATGAGCTACAACCTTTCCGATTGGCGCCGCTACTGCTACTTGATTGTAAATAGCCCAGCCACCAAACAGTACGGATGCTGTAATTGCAGCAGTCAAAAGTATAGGAACTAAACGCGGTTTTATCATTACAACTCTCCTCCCGCTTAATGAGTATATATAATTTATATATCAATCTTGCTATATGAAAGTATATCACATCTCTCGGTAGAAATGACGTTGTAAAAACAGGAAACGGAGCCTTATGGCTCCGTTTTGGCAGGCAGCGAATACTCATCAATGAAGGCACCGCTGTCAAAGGTATAAAATTCGTAATAATAACGCTCCGGACTGCTGCCCATGCTATAAAAAATTTCCCAAACTGGTTTATCATCGAATAGACCTGGCTGTACTCGCTTGATGCTCGCATCTGGTTTTTCGGCTAGAAAGACATTTTTCAGCTCTTCGTACGCGATGCTATCCGCTGCCTGAATAACCACTGGATCTTTGTCGTCGGTTACCCATACATAAACTTTATTATTTTCTTCATCCGTACCTGATACGATCCAGCTTTTCTTGTGCCACGTATGCGAATAAACAGTTTCAACGCTGGCAAGCTTGGCTGCTTCAATCGCTCTTGCCTCAGCATTATAGTCTGCAGACCATTTTGGCGTTTGGATCTCTCGAAAATAGAGTCCGAAGGCAATGATGAATAGAAGGATGAATCCAGTGAGTAAGAAAAGCCATCGCTGCGGCGTCTTGACAGGCTTACGTTTCTTCGTGGCGCCTCGCATTAGGCTTTCAGTAAGCGCTCAAAGCTTGCTTGCGCCTCAAAGCGGATTTTCTCTTCATCCAGCAGCGTGCACTCACCGTCCCGTAAAACGTGACGGCCGTCAACCCAGACATGCTTAACATCGCGGCCTGATCCTGAATAAACAAGGTGAGAAACGATATCTGTCTTCGGATAAAAATGCGGCTGTTCAAGGTCAATGCCAATGAAATCAGCCTTCATGCCTTCACGCAGCACCCCAATTTGGTCCTGCTGCCAGATTGCTTTCGCCCCATCAACCGTTGCCAGCTTTAATGCTTCATGTGCCGGGATCGCTGTCGGATCACCAGAAACGCCCTTATGCAGCAAGGCGGCGAAACGAATTTCCTCGAATAAATCCAAATTATTATTGCTCGCAACGCTATCCGTTCCAAGTGACACTGTAACACCGGCACGAAGCAGATCCGGAACGCGTGCAATGCCGCTTGCCAGCTTAAGATTACTTACCGGATTATGCGACACTGAGACGTTTTTTGCTGCTAACAGCTCTATTTCGGAATCATTCAGATGAACAGCGTGAGCGACAAGCGCAGGACGTGAGAAAAACCCAAGACGGTCCAAATGCTCTACAGGTCTAACCCCATAGTCCCGAACATTTTGCTCGACCTCTGCAATTGTCTCTGACATATGGGTATGCAGCGGCAAGTTGTAATCATGAGCAGCTTGAACAAAACGATCAATATAGGCAGGCGGACAAGTGTAAGGTGCGTGAGGCGAAATCATCGTTGAAATTCGTCCATCCGCTTTGCCATTCCAGTCGCGAGCGAACGCTATAGCTTCTGCTAGCTTAGACTCCTGCTCTGCAGGAGAACAAAGACCAATCACTCCTCTTGTCAAAATCCCGCGGATGCCTCCTTGCTCAACCATTTGTGCTACCTGATCCATACGGTCATACATATCAACGAATGTTGTTGTACCGGATCGGAGCATTTCCACAATCGCAAGGGCGCTGCCCGCTCTCGTATCCTGATCCACATATTTGCCTTCCATCGGCCACATTTTTTGCTCCAGCCAAACCTGAAGTTTCTGATCATCGGAATAGCCGCGCAGCAGACTCATCGCAGCATGTCCATGTGTATTAATTAAGCCTGGCATAAACGCAAGCTTGGATCCGTCAACCTTTTGCACTTCCTCGGATAGCTGCTGCGGCTCCGCCTCACCCAGGTATGTAATTCGGTCATTCGTTACGACCATATGTCCCTTAAATGATGGCGATTCTTCATCCATCGTAATAAATAAACCATTCTTAATCCAAATCTGACTCATTTTGCGCGTCTCCTTCTCGGTCAAGATAATAAGCTAAGCTTAGCAGCTCTTTGGTGAAATCAGCATTTTGTATACGAATGGCGTCCGGCACTCTTAAAATAGCAGGCGCGAAATTCAATATACCCTCAATGCCGGCTTCTACAAACTGGTTAGCGACATTTTGCGCTTCCAGGGCAGGCACAGTAATAATTCCGATTCTAATTTTTTGCTCGGCAACCGTATTGGAAAGCTCGCTAAGCGGCAGCACCTTTAAATTGTTAATATCAGATCCAATTTTACTTGGATGAATATCGAATACAGCCGTAATCTGCATATTATCCTTGGAGTATTTATTATAATTGCATAAAGCGTGTCCAAGATTACCTGCCCCCACCAGCGCTACCTTGATCGTCTGATCCACTTTAAGAATCTGGCGGATTTTCTCGATTAAATAAATAACATCATACCCTACGCCTTTTCGTCCAAACTCACCGAAATAAGCAAGATCCTTTCTTATTTGCGCGGGATTTAGATCCAGCTTCAAGCCCAGCTCTTGCGAAGAAACCGTTTGAATTTCACGATTGTGCATCTCGTTTAATACTTGGAGATAGATCGGAAGCCGTCTTACAACAGCCTCCGATATTTTCGTTTGCCTCATCGTTTCTCCTCCTCCGAGTCTGCTTTTGCATGAATAGCGAGCTCGCCGTCCTCCCGCTTTTCCTCCGACAGCCATTCCCGCATCCGTACGACCATTTGATCCGTATGCATCGTTTCAATTTTAGGACCTGGCAATGAATATAAGAAGTGCTTGCCGTAATAAGCATCAATTATTCTCGTATCATAAATAATGACGATACCTTTGTCCTGCGCCGTTCGTACAAGTCGGCCAAAGCCCTGTTTAAATCGGATAACCGCTTGTGGAATGGAAAGCTTCATAAAAGGATTTTGCTTTTGCCGCTGCAGCATTTCAGCCTTTGCTTCTGCGAGCGGGTGATTCGGCGGTTGAAAGGGCAATCGAACGATTGCCAAGGCTATTAATGCTTCACCCGGTATATCCACGCCCTCCCAGAAGCTGCTTGTACCAAGCAGAACAGACTCTGGAGCTTGACGAAAGCGTCTTGTCAGCTTCGTCCGATTGCCGCTGTCTATTCCTTGTCCCAGCACCTGAATGCCTGCCTCCGTCAACAATTCCTTTAACGGCTCATACACCTGCTTAAGCATCCGATAGGAGGTGAACAGAACAAGCATTCTGCCTCTCGTTTCTTTTGCCGTATCCGCTAATGATTTCACGAGCATCTCTAAATAAGTCTGATCGACCGTGGAGCCCTTAAGCACAGGGAAATTACGCGGTATGACAACAAGCGCCTGCTCCCGATAATTGAATGGCGAAGGGAGCTGAACGGTTTTCAGTCTCCCTTGCTCTTCATACCCTGCTAGGCCAAGCTGCTCTGCCGCATATTGAAATGATTTCTGAACCGATAAGGTGGCGGACGTCAATACAATGCTTTCTTTGACATCGAAAAAATACTTCTGCAGCTGCGCGCTGACATCTACAGGGACGCCATACAACTGAACGGAGCGAAAGCGATAGGCACTGCTTGCCTCAATCCAGAAGACGGAATCGGAGAGCTCCAGCCTTGTAAACGTGCGGAGTTCGTCCTTCATACGCGACAGATCACGGATTGCCCCATTAAGATCGGTAACAATCGCTTGAATTGGAGATTCATCTATACGGTCCTTAATATCGGTCATCATTTTCTCTACCGTCCGAACTACACGATTTAGCTCCGTATAAATGTTCTCTTCTACGTTGACAGCATCGTCCCAGCCGTTAGGCAGCTGATCTTTTTTCAAACGACAAATCGTTTGCGCGTTATCTATTGCCCCTTCGGAAGAGGTCGATGTGAAGCTGTAAAACATCTCAAACAGCTTATCCCAATGCTCCTTCACCTCTTGAAAGATCGGAATGACGGTATCAATCGTCTCCAGCCACGCAGCTTGATGAGCATCGTCCTCATACATAAGCTTCTGTCTCAGAGCAGGAAGTAAGCCCGATCGGGCATCCTTATACAGCCGAATAACAGCTTGCGTCAGCGAGAAGTAATTGATCTGCATACCGAGGTGCTTGCCTGCGACCTCCTCCACATGATGCGCCTCATCAATAATTAGATGTGTATAGGCTGGGAGCAGCCGATGATCAGCTTGGATATCCGTAAATAGCATAGAGTGATTTGTGATGGTAACATCGGCAATGTTGGCTTCATGCTTCGCGCGGTGATAATAGCACCGCTTGAACCATGGACAAGCACGATTTAAGCAGGAGTCGGTATCGCTTGCTACAGATGACCAAAAATCGGCCCCCTTGTTACCGAAATTAAGCTCCTCCTGATCACCCGTCTCGGTCTCTCCAAGCCATACAATCATTTGCGCAGCGGTTACCGTATCTTCAATAGGCGACACGAGATCCTTTGTATTCACTTTGCCAGTGAATTTCCGCAAGCATAAATAATTCCCGCGGCCTTTAAAGATAGAGGCTTTGAATTCAAATGGAAGCACCTCTGCCAGAAGTGGCAAATCTCGTTGTCTTAGCTGCTCCTGCAGGTTAATGGTATGTGTGCTCACAACTACTTTTTTTTGATTCTGAATCCCGTAATACAAAGCCGGAATGAGATAGCCGAGCGACTTTCCTGTCCCCGTACCTGCCTCGATCAGCAAATGCTGATTGCTGTTTAGCGCATCGTACACCTCTTGGAACATCGCTGTTTGCGCTTCCCGCTCCTCAAAATTTTCAAACTTATGTTCAAAACGCTGTCTGACATCCGCCAAATATTGCTCAAAGGACACAGCATTCAAAGGCTCATCATCGCCGCTTCCCAATCTTGGCGGCTCTTCCTCCGACCATTCTCTCACCTTTAATGCGAACTGATTAAAGTAATCGTATTCGTTTGATTCGAACACGTTCCTATATTCCATGCGCTGCTGTGTTTCTTTGATGAACCAGCTGAAATCGCCGCCGTCATCCATAAGCGCGGATAGCCGCTGCAATGTAAGCAGCGGCAATTTGCGTAGCTTCTGGATGGATTCAATAAGGATAAGTGCTGTTGCCATAGCGTCACTGTCTGCCCGATGATGCTGATCATGAGCAATACCGAACAGCTCGGAAACAGCTCCAAGCTGATAGGTCGTGATCGTAGGATATAAGATACGCAGCAGCTCAATCGTATCCAGCTTACGCCCCGAAAACATCTGGTGGCCGCTGCGGTTGAGCGCTTGATTGAGAAAACCAGCGTCAAAGCCAACGTTATGCGCGACAAGCACAGCATCCTTCAGTAACGGAATGAGCTTAGCTAGAACCTCACTAAGCTCAGGAGCATCCGATACATCTTGTTCTTCAATACCCGTCAATTGTGTAATAAAAGCCGGTATTGGGATATTGGGCCGAACGAAGGAGCTAAACGTATCTATAATTTCGAGCTCATCAGAAACGATGACAAGCCCGACCTGCAAAATATCGTCGTCCGAGCTATGACCCGTCGTTTCTAAGTCCAATACTGCAAATTTCATTCATTCCCCGATCCTCTCACAAACAGCACAGCTCCGTGCTTCCGAAATATAACGATAATTGCTCTGGTGTTTCTTGGCATGATCGCAAATTATTAAGCGGGTCCTTGAAGCTGGGGCATACGTCATGAGCTTTTTTAAATAATTGCTCTGCTTGTGCAAGGTTCATATACACCGCCTGTATACATCCAAGCGCATTATAACCCATTGCCAGCCATTTAGGAAATTCCGATAATGCAACGAGCAGCTGAAAGTGCCGCTCCGCCTCATTCCAGTTTTGAAGATGCATATGAGACATCGCTAAGAAAAGCCTTGCCAAATTGCAATCCGGCGATTGTCTAATGGCGCTTTGAAACTGGATGGCAGCCTGAGGAAACATAAATAGTTTATAATAGCCTTGGCCTTTAGAAATAATGGGCGCCGCTTCTTCCGGAATTTCCAGGTCTGCAGCATGATTTGTCGAAGACCCGCTGACAAATATAGATGGCTGATCATAGATTTTCTCCGCGTCGGATATGGCATCTGCTTGATTAACCATTAGCTGTTCCTTGAAATCAGCGAATTTCTCCTCGAACACAATCCACTGCTCAATCATGCTGTCACTTACCTTTTTTAGCTCCTTCAACTGCTTTTCGTATTGCTGCTTCTCCTGTGTGTTTGCACTGCTGTAATGATTCATAATCTGATCGAGCATGTCATTCATTGAAGCAAACATATGCTGGAACATAACTCATCCCGCCTTCGCCAAAGAATTAAGGAGTGTAATGTTCATTTTTTGTTTTCGATCAGCTTTTCATTCAGCATGCCAGCCGTTACATAAAGCAGGGACTAGGCTTATTATTCAAGCAGTTACAGGATTGTTGCGTGCAGCTCCTCATTCAGCACTTGAACCGGGCGGTTCTCATTGTCTAGAATCGTTATGACCGGTTTATGATCGCGTGCCTCCGCATCCGTCATCATCGCATAAGAAATAATAATGACCTGATCGCCAGGATGCACTAGCCGCGCTGCCGCGCCATTAAGGCAAATGACGCCTGAGCCGCGCTGTCCTGTAATGACATAGGTCTCAAAGCGCGCGCCATTATTATTATTTACAATCTGCACCTTTTCATTTTCCCAAATATTAGCCGCATCCATCAAATTCTCATCAATAGTAATGCTTCCGACATAATTCAGGTTGGCTTCCGTTACGGTAGCTCGGTGCAGCTTGGATTTCATCATCGTTCTAAACATGCTCATTCACACCTCCATCGCTTCGAATAATCGGTTATCTATTAAACGCGTCGTTCCAAACTTTACAGCGAGAGCCAAAATTAACGGCTTTTTTAAGGTTTGAACGGCCGCATTGGCGACTGGCGCCTGAAGCGTTGGATAATATAATAGTTCAACGTAGTCCACTAGAGCCTCGCTTGCTTTACTGATCTGCTGCTTTACTCTTTCTGTTAATTGCTCCACCGTCAGCTCTGACTCTTGAAGCCATTCAGATGCATGCTGCAGCGTTTGTGACAATACAACAGCTTGCTGCCGCTGCTCTGCATTTAAATACACATTTCTCGAGCTTAACGCAAGACCATCAGGCTCCCTGACGATCGGACATGGAATAACTTCAACTGGAATATTAAGATCGTAGACCATTTGTTGGATGACTGCTACCTGCTGCGCATCCTTCATACCGAAATAAGCCCGGTCTGGCCGAACCAGATTGAACAGCTTGCTTACAACTGTACCTACACCGTTAAAATGTCCTGGTCTAGACGCACCGCACAGACGATTTGTGATTTGATTTACAATGACGCTTGTCAGCGGCTTCTCAGGATACATTTCCTGAACCGTGGGAAGAAATACAATATCAATACCGCATTCCTTCGCGAGAGCCAGATCCCTCTCTTCATCCCGGGGATAACGGTCCAAATCCTCGTTTGGTCCGAACTGAAGTGGATTAACAAAAATACTGAGCACCGTCACATCATCGCCATCAGATTTAGATTTTCGCATAAGACTGGCATGACCTTCATGAAGGAAGCCCATTGTAGGTACAAAACCGATGCTTAGGCCTTTCTTACGCCATTCAGCAAGCTGCTGCTTTAGCTCATCTTTGGTGCGGCATATGATCATGGCTGTGAGACCCCTTTCTTGCTCGGACCATCTAACTTATCTTTGTTGGGCTGCTTGCTTTGATCGGCACCGCCGTAAAGCGGGCCAATGTTCGCAGGCTGTCCCGAGAACACATGCTGCTCCTGCGGGAATGCGCCCGTCTTAACATCTTCTACGTACGATTGAATCGCACCGCGAATGGTCGTGCCAATATCCGCGTAGGTTTTGACGAATTTTTTCTCGAAATATGGCGAGGCGTATTGCAATATATCATGGTACACCAGTACCTGACCATCGCAGCCTCGTCCAGCACCAATCCCAATAACAGGGATAGATAATGACTCGCTTATTAACGCTGCCAGCGGCTCAGTGACAAGCTCAAGCACAATACTAAAGGCTCCTGCTTCCTCTAACGCCTTTGCGTCATTGATTAGCCGCTCCGCTTCCTTATCCAGCTTGCCTTGCACCTTATAACCGCCAAGTTGATGAACCGATTGCGGTGTCAGTCCGATATGTCCCATAACGGGGATACCAGCTTTAACCAGCGCCGCCACGTCAGAGGCAATATCGGTGCCCCCTTCTAGCTTAACTGCTTGCGCTCCGCCTTCCTGCATAATTTTTGCCGCATTGCGAAGCGTCGTTTCGCGTCCGACACCGTAGGTCATAAACGGCATATCCGCCACAATAAAAGTATGCTGTGCACCTCTGGCAACTGCTCTTGTATGGTAAACGATATCGTCGATTGTGACAGGAATCGTCGTATCGTAGCCGAGCACGACGTTCCCTAGTGAATCTCCGACAAGTATAACGTCGATACCTGCTTCTTCAGCAAGCTTAGCTGAAGGATAATCATACGCTGTTAATACGGAAATCGCATTGCGTTCCTGCTTCATCTTCTTCATATTCGTAATTGTCAGTCGTTTCCTCATCAGCTTCATCCCCCGTTCAATGTTAGGATAAACACAAAAAAACCTTTTAGCCGTTGCTAAAAAGGTCCCCAAACTGAAAAGGAAACGATTGCTTGTAGTGCTTCCTTCTGTCTCGGTCCCTACGGCTCAGAGCAGAGTGTGCATTTCCAACCATTTGTATCTTATTGCGGTTCATCAGTGCAGCTTCCGGAGAATACCGCCTGATAGTTGTATTTTATCAAATATTTCGCAAGACGTAAATGAAAGATGTCAACTTACAGCGGCTCTCCCATTTCAGCCGAAAATACTGTCTTGATAGAACCGTCCGCCAGCTCTACTCGAATCGCGCCGCTTTCATCAAGTCCAATAGGAATGCCAACGATGTCGCCTTGAGGCGTAATCAGCCGAACTTGAACACCAAGCGATACCGATAATGCCTCCCACAGGGTAATAATCGGACTGAAGCCCTGCTCCTGGTAAAGTGTATAGAGCTGCTCCCATTCCTTAAGAAAATGAGCGATGATCTCCGTTCGATCCCATTTCTGTCCGGCTGCGACAAGCAGTGAAGTCGCTTTTGTCAAAAGCTCCTCCGGATAGTCAGCTTCCTCCAAATTAACGCTAATTCCTATACCCGCGATGACGTAACGCAGACGCTCATCCTCGGCTGCCGATTCTAATAAAATACCGCTGATTTTCTTCCCGTTAATCAGAAGGTCATTGGGCCATTTAATACCGATTGGCAAATCCGTTATCCGCTTTAAACTTCTGCACAGCGCAACTGCCGTCAAGAGCGTAAGCTGCGGGGCAAAATGAATAGGTACGGACGGACGCAGAACCATACTCATCCAGATCCCTTTGCCGCGCGGTGAGATCCAGCCTCGTCCCATGCGTCCACGACCGCTTACCTGCTGCTCCGCGATAAACAAAGTCCCCTCTGCAGCGCCTTCTTCCGCAGCAGTCCTGGCAAGATTTTGCGTGGATTCAACAGAATCGAACAGCTGCAGCGTCTTGCCGAATACAGCAGAGCTCAGCCTGCTGCTTAATTCAGCGACGGATAGCTTGTCCGGTATGCTAATCAGTCGATAGCCCAGTCGTCTAGACGCTTCAAACTGATAGCCGGCAGCTTCAAGCTTTCGAATCTGCTTCCAAATTGCCGTGCGGCTCACGCCCAGCTTCTGGCTGATGCTCTCTCCGGATACATATTCACCAGGACTGACTTCAAACAATTGCAGCAAAGATTCATTTTTCATCATCGTTATCCTTTTTATCCCATATTACTGCCTGCTTAAGCAGTTCAGGCTTGTCATTATCCAAAGCTCCAATAGCAACCTGAAGCAGCAGCTTATTCAGCATTTCACTTATCCATGGTCCCGCTTCCCGCTGCAAATGCCTAACAAGCTCACTGCCGCTCACGCTGAGCTGTTTTAATGCTGAAATCGGAAGTTCATCCAGCCATTGTTCCAAATGCGTTACATGCTTATTTAGAGCGGCTGGAGAGGATGTTTTCATGACATTTACGGTTGTTAGCCAATCCCTTGCTGAATCAACACCATTCCGAAGAACGACTTCAAGCCATCCTTTTCGCACAGCCGCTTGTGAGTTTAGGCTTGTAACCTTTAACATTTCATAGTGAATGGAAATCACTGTCAAAATGATCCTGGAACGCTGTTTGGAAAATCGGAGCGTGTTCAGCGCTTGCTCGGCAGCCATTATAGGAAGCCTCAATCCAATACCAATTGCGGCCCAGCGCAATTCATTCACAGACAGGTGCTGCAGGTCATGGAATAGCAAAACAGCATCACTGGATTGCAAAGCTTCGTCGATCGTATGCACCAGTAATTTAGGAAAAGGCTCCTTCAAATGATGAAGCAGTCCGCTTGCCGCAACAAAATGGAGCGCTCTTTGCGGACATGACCCGCTTAGCATCTTATCAAGCTCATCCCGTACACGCTCCATCGCGATAAATCGCAATAAAGAACGATGTCGAACAAGTGCTTTCCACGTTTGATGAGCGGGTCTTAACTGGTATGTACTCATAAATCGAACGGCACGGAGCATGCGAAGCGCATCCTCCTGGAAACGGGCATCCGCTTCACAGACACATCTAAGAAGACCATGCTTTACATCCTGCAAGCCGCCAAAAGGATCCAGCAACTCGCCATCCTCTGTCAAAGCCATTGCATTCATCGTAAAATCTCTTCGAAGCAGATCGCCATCAAGACTATTAATATATTCAACGTACTCTGGCTTTCGATGTCCCTCGTATTGGGATTCCAGCCTAAAGGTTGTCACTTCATAGCTAATACCCTCAGCCAACACCGTGATTGTTCCATGCTGTAATCCCGTCGGTATACAACGTTCAAACAGCTGCATCACCTGCTCAGGCTTCGCAGACGTTGCAATATCAACATCTTTGATCGGCAGACCAAGAACCGTATCTCTAACACAGCCGCCAACGAATACGGCTTCGAAATGGTGCTCTCGAAGCCGTTTTACGATGGGCAATGCGGTTATAATTGACTCTGGCAATGACAAGCGCATATTGAACACCGTCCTTCACAACCGGCATAATCGCTATTCACTGCATACAGCGACTGGAAGATCGGCTTCTATGCCTAACACGCGATAATAAATTTGTTCGTATTGCGTTGTAATGACATCGTTGCAAAATTCATTTCTGGCTCTATACAGACAGGCCTGCCTGAATTGTTCATGCAGTCTCTCATCTGTAAGAAGACGTTCTGTATTTGCGGCCATTGCTTCAACATCGCCAATGGGTGATAAGTAGCCGGTTTCGCCGTGTGTAATCAGCTCAGGAATGCCTCCAGCTTCAGAACCTACCGTAGGTACTCCACACGCCATCGCTTCGAGCGCTACTAAACCGAAGCTTTCCTTCTCCGAGGGAAGCAGCAGCACGTCAGCCATCGAAATGACTTGTGAAACATCCTCTTGTTTTCCCAGAAAATGCACACGGTCCTCCAGCCCAAGCTGACGTATACGGCACTGGATTTTGGATAGCTCCGGCCCTTCTCCCACTAATAGCAGCTTGGATGGCACCTTCTCAGATACCCGAGCGAAGATGTCAACGACATCCCCAACTCTTTTGACCGGTCGAAAATTCGATATGTGCATTAAAATTTTCTCGTTCGGGGCAGCGAAATCCGAACGTAAGGATACGACATCACGCGGATAATATACACGCTTGTCAACAAAATTATAAGTTAAATCGATAGGTGTCGTAATATCGAGAAGTTGTCTCGTTTCATTAATCAAGTCATTTGACACGGCTGTGACTGCATCGCTTTGATGGATCGCCAATCGGATCAAATCCTTTAATGACTCATCCTGAGCAAGCACCGTTATATCGGTGCCATGGAGCGTCGTAACCGTCTTTAGTCCGTCACCAGTCATTTGCTTAGCCAAATAAGCACAAACCGCATGCGGCACCGCATAATGAACATGCAGCAGATCAAGCTGCTGCATCTTCGCTACCTGCGCCATCTTACTTGCTAATGCTAAATCATAAGGAGGGTAACGAAACACATAGTAATCATTTACTTCAACCTCATGAAAAAAAATGTTTTTATTAAATTTACCGAGCCGGAATGGAATACTGTGAGTAATGAAATGAATTTCATGCCCGCGTTCCGCGAGCAGCTTTCCAAGCTCGGTAGCAACGACACCTGATCCACCCAGGGTAGGATAACAGGTTATTCCGATTTTTAATTTTCTCGCCATCGTTGTTGCACCTCCTGTGTTCGTTACGTAAGCCTATTATATTCAACAGGAGCTGTACGATTTGTCAAAATAATTGTACGGCATGCGGCTGCTTCAAAGCAAAGCCCTCGGCATAAGCCCAACCGCGAGCTTGTCCGAGCAGCGAATCACGTGCTTCCACACGTTCGATATAACGACTCGTCAGCGGTGTGGCTACACGATCAGCGCCAGCAGCTGCAGCTTCGAATTGAGACCGGTAAGCCAGAAGCGCATTGCGCTTCGTTTCATAATAATCGCTGATATCAACGACCAGCGATACTTGGTCGACATCATTTATATAATAATAAATAAGCCGTTCGACTTGCAAGGATGGAAGCTCCGGCATATAACGGCGAAGCTTTGCATTAAATACTGCTTCCTCAACAAGTCGGCTGCAAGCGTTATGATCCGGATGACGATCCACCCAGTAGGGTGCGAACACCACACGCGGCCTGAAGGATCTTATTTCTGCAACAATACGCTCAATATGCTCCTTGGATGGTTCAAGACCGCGATCAGGAAGCCCTAGATTGGTTCTCTTGTGTAACCCAAGAACAGCCGATGCGGTTGCAGCCTCCTGCATCCGCAAATCTACTGTACCATTCGAAGACATCTCCGCTTGTGTTAAATCGCACACGCCTACCTTGTAACCAGCCTGTACATGCTTAGCGATCGTACCGCCCATACCGATTTCCGCATCATCAGCATGAGCGCCAAATACGAGAATATCTAGTGATTCCGTCATCCTTCAATACCAGGCTTATATTTATGAACGAGCTCACGCCACGCAAAGTCCCCGCGCTCAAGCGCCTTAACTAGCAATTCAGCCGTTGCCACATTCGTCGCAACCGGAATCCCCTGCACATCGCAAAGGCGAAGCAATGCGATAATGTCAGGCTCATGAGGCTGCGCCATCAATGGATCACGAAGGAAAATAATCAAATCCATTTCATTCGTTGCCACCATCGCGCCGATCTGTTGATCGCCGCCAAGCGGTCCGGACATAAAGCGGTTGATACTAAGCTTTGTTTGCTCCATTATGCGAGTTCCAGTCGTACCTGTCGAAAAAAGCTTATGCGGAACAAATACTTTTTCATAAGCGATAACAAAATTTACGATTTCCTCTTTTTTGCGATCATGTGCGATAAATGCAATATTTAACATGCCTTTCCCCTCTTCCGCTGCCAAAATGAATTAATCCATTATATGTTCAAAACCATAAATCAAGCCGCTGTATGTCATAACCTTCTTGACTGCAACGTTAACACCGGGCATATAGCCTGCTCGATCGTAGGAATCATGACGAATTTTAAGCGTTTGTCCATGTCCGCCGAATATGACCTCCTGCTGGGCAAAAACACCTGGGAGCCTTACGCTATGTATGCGGAATCCATTATAATAGCCTCCGCGAGCGCCTTCAATGACTTCTTCTTCCTTTGGGTTGCCCTGGCGCAGCTCTTGACGGACTTGAGCTATAAGCTCTGCCGTCTTGATCGACGTCCCTGAAGGGGCATCAAGCTTCTGATCACCATGATACTCAATTATTTCTACATGCGGTAAGTACTTAGAAGCTTCTGCAGCAAATTTCATCATCAAAATCGCGCCAATAGAGAAATTAGGGGCAATTAGACCGCCGATTCCCTTCTCCTGGCAAAGCTCGTCCAGCTCCTCGATTTGTTCAGGCGTAAATCCAGTTGTTCCGATAATAGGCCGCACACCATAGGCTATGGCTGTTTTCGTATTTGTGTATGCGACCTGCGGCACTGTAAAATCCACAAGCACGTCCGCGTTTGATCCGTCTAATGCTTCCTCCAGCGTCGCGCTTACAATAACACCTGAGCTTACGTTCCCTGCGAAGACGCCGGCATCAACAGGGCCTGCTGAAGGAGCAGCCGCCGCGACGAGTTGGAGCGTCTCATCCTCCAGCACCATTTTCACAACCTCGCGGCCCATTCTTCCGCTTGCGCCTGCGACTGCTACTCTTATTTTTTGATTTGACATACTAATCACCTGTTCCTTTTTCTTTTTCTTGCATATGTGCGGAGACGCAGCTTCCGGTTCACTTCCGAGAATAGACGACGCGCCGCCGAATGAGTGGGATTAAGCCGAACCGCTTCCTTTGCATGGATAACCGCCTCATCTAACTGATCAAGAGCCGCATACACAACTCCGATCCGATAATAGGCTTCAAAGCAGAGCGGATCAAGCACTGCCGCTTGCTTTAAAAGGTCAACAGCCTTGATAAGCTCTGGAGACTCTTCAGCAAGCAGAAGATCGGCTTCTGCTAATAGAAGATTCGCTTCAACTGTCTGCAAATGGTATACATATTCAGGGTACTCTGGTTCGAGACTTACTGCTGACTCGGCGTATTGCTTCGCTTTCGTCCACTTTCCGCTCCGCGCGCAGGACACCGCACATTTATGATAAAATGATGCATTTTCAGGCTCGGCAGCGATCGCCTGCTCGAACCAATATATGGCTTGCTCAAAGTCACTGTTAAAGATGAACTCGTAAGCTTTCTTGATGCAGCTCTCCCCATCCATCTGCCCATCCTCCTTGTACACAGGTTGATGGTACAGCATATGTAAGGAGCTTGTTTACAGTTCGGTTGATTTCTTCGTCCAGCGATTCGCATCGCGGGTCGTAAATTTATGCATCACTTTATTATGCGCTTCCGTCAGATCGATTTGAAGCGAGTTAGCGAAGCAGGAAAGAATAAATAAAATATCGCCAAGCTCCATTTCGACGGAGTTTTCTTCTTCATCGGCTTTTTTCGGCTTCTCGCCGTAGAAGTGATTTACTTCCCTTGCAAGCTCGCCGACCTCCTCTGACATTCTAGCCATCAACGCTAGCGGACTGAAGTAGCCTTCTTTAAATTGAGATATGTAGTCATCCACTTCCCGCTGAATATCTGATAATGATTTTTCCGACATCACTAATGTTCCTTTCTGTCGATAGCTATACATTTTATATGTTAACGTAAACGCCCATTTAAAATCAATGTTTTTCGAATCCCATTATTGTGCCATACTACAAATGAATACGAAACATAATTTGCAGCAAGGAGTGCTGTTCAATGTCAATCATGCTAAAACAAATCCGTATTATTATCCCTATTCTTATTGGAACCGCAATTTATGCGTTTGGATTGCACTACTTTGTCATTCCCAATCAACTGATGGAGGGAGGAGTAACGGGAATCGCAGTGCTCCTCAATTATGCAGCAGGCTTACCGCTTTCCTTGACGACGCTTGTACTTAACATTCCCCTATTCTTCTTAGGCTGGAAGGCGCTTGGCCGCAGCCAGATGATTTATACATTACTTGGCGTTATTTCTCTATCGGGCTTCCTTGCCCTCTTGGAAGGACTTATTGACCGGGACCTGCTTGTTCCTTTCCAAAGCTCGCATGATTACATGCTTGTCGCTCTATATGCCGGCGTAACACTAGGAACGGGGCTTGGCATTGTTTTCCGCTTCGGCGGGACGACTGGCGGAGTAGATATTATAGCTCGAATTGTCGCCCGCTCCAGAGGCATCAGCATGGGACAAATTATTTTAACGTTGGATGCGGTCATCATCGGGATTTCATTATTTTACATTCCGATCGAAAAGGTGCTATACACGCTTGTCACCGTTTTTATTGCATCCAAACTAATTGATTTCATACAGGACGGCGCCTATGCCGCTAAGGCTTTCTCCATTATAACTGATCAAGGAGAACTCATGTCGCAGTCGATTACAAAGGAGCTTGATCGCGGCGTTACGCTCATACCGGCAAAAGGGGCATTTTCCGGACAGCAAAAAGAGGTCGTTTATTGCGTCGTTCACAGGCAAGAAATTCGCCGTTTGAAAACGATAGTCCGCAAAATCGACCCCCGGGCATTTATCGTGATCAATGAAGTTCACGATGTGCTTGGAGAAGGTTTTAAAGAGGAATAAGGTCATATCATGCGAGAGGCTTGACCCCAAATGGATCAGCCTTATATTTTCGCCATCCGGAATAAGCGAGCACGGCTGATATGACAGCCCCCAGAAACAACGTCCACTTTACCGGATTAGCAGCGGCAAATGGAGCTATGGCAGGAAGCGCCTCCCTACGGCCATTCTGATCAAATAAACGTGTAATAGACTCATTCAAAGCTTTTAGAGAATGATTGACCATCGCTTCATTCGCTGCACTGACTGTTGTTGCTTCTAATAACTGATTCGTATACCGAATACGTTCCTTCATTTCTTCACTATAATGACTTCCATACAATAATGCTAACGTAGGCGCAATCCGTTCATGATGCTCCTGAAGACTATTCATTGCAGCTCTGGCGGCTACCGCTCCATCTCCTGTCGGGCGCTTCCACGCCCTTTGAACTCGCAACATATCATCCTGCATAAGTCGCTCATATTGCAGCCAGAGCGCATGCTCCTGACGGATGAGCGCATCCGTAGCTAGTCTAATTCGGGCAGCCTCTAACAGCCAGCCTGTTCGCGTTGTCCCGCTTAGCAGCGTTTCGCGAATGAACTGCGCATCACCTTCAAGTAACGCCCAGCCTTCATGATAACCTGGTAAAAAGCTCAACCCCGCATCCAGCATCCCCTGCAGCTGTTGAACTTGGTTGTAGCCCGACTGGCGGTTGTTCGTATAAGCTGCGATATATAATGAGCTTGCAATTTCATCCAATCGAATTAATTTCTTGTATGGATCGGATGCGAGTACGAGCATAGATGACCCATGTGATAAATGACTAGCCCAGACTGTTCCTACCGATCCGATCGTCATGACGATACATATAACCATTGGAAACATAAAACGTATCCTCACGGACATCCCCCCATAGATTACTCTATGAGGGGATGTCCAGCATTATACTTTTTTTCTAAATCGCCATACCCATAAAGCTGCCGCAAGGCTGAACAAGGATAATCCATACGTGAATCCACGCACAGCGGGCAGATCATTATACAGCTCTCTTGCGAGCGTAGGGAATACGCCGAATGTGTAATCAACCGTATCGTTCAACAGCAGCCAGCAGGCAGCGACAGCCAATGCAATGGGACCCGCCTTCATAAATCGGAAGTACAACAGCGCTTCAAATGCCATGCCCAAATGAGAGGCAATCAGCATGTAATGCTTCCAATTCAATTCATCGCCCTGCCAGGCACCAGCTGCAATCATGGCTACTGCCCATATTCCGTATTTCACTGAACAAACCACAGCCAATGCCTCCAGCACGCTGCGCCCGATCACAGCAATTCGATTCGATTGGCGTGGGGGAAATAGTAAATATAACAGCGCTAATGTAAAAAACAAGCTCGCTGTAGGAGAATCGGGTACAAAAACGATACGCCAAAGCGGATGATTAATATACGTATCGATCAATTGATATTCGTACCATATGTATCCATATATCGTCCCCGCCAGATTAACGAGGAAAAGGAGCCAAAGAAAAGAACGATTAAGTAAAAATTCTCGGCTCCAAAAAAAAGTAAGCATCTGCAATCACAGCTCCTTTGGAGTAGGATTCAAAAAAACCTGACCGTATGAATACGATCAGGTTTTTGGTACGACACTAATTTATTCAGCAGCAGCCTTCTGCTTGGATAGCCAAGTCGCTAGCTGTTCAATCTCTTCTGGCGTTACATTATCGCCTTGTGCCGGCATTCCGCCTCGACCATTGGTAATGACATCGGCGATTTCTTCCTTAGTCAAACGATCACCTACGCCTACCAGCCCAGGAATACTGCCTTGTCCCTTAAGATCAGCTGCATGGCAGCCAACACATTGTGCTTGCTTCGCGATGTCCATTGCTGGATCATTCGCATCCACCAAAGCAGCCTCCGGCGGCTTCTCCATAGGATTTGGCCGTTCTTGTCCAGCCATGGCCGCTTCACGCGCTTTCTCTTCACGCTCATGATGCTCAGGCACTTGACCATTCACCTCCAGCATGTGCTGGTAGTGATCCCAAGATACAACAGTTAAATATACGCAAGCAACTAGCGAAAGAGCCATTAATGAAGAAGCGATTGGACGACGGTAGAAGCGGCGTTCTTTCCCTGTATCCAGGAATGGTGCCAGCATCAGCGCGCCGAACATGACGCCAGGAATGCCTAGTGTTCCAAGCAGAATATAATCCTGCGATACATATGGATATTTCAAAAATTGATACAGAAACAAGAAATACCAGTCTGGCATCGGTATGAAAGCAGCATTCGTTGGATCAGCAGGATAGCCTAGCGGAGCTGGCTCTGCAATAACCCAGACGAGGAAACCAACCAATACGACACAGCCGACCATCCATTCCTTAAGCAGAAAGTTCGGTATAAAAGCTTCCGATTTGCCTGGGAACGACGTATAGTCGGGCGGAATGTTTGGATGGTTGCTCTTCTTCACACGCGAGTCGCCGACAAAGACAACCTTCTCGTTCGAATTATGACCATGCGCCATAAGTAAGCCCTCCTTCGCTTAAAGTGGTCCTGAAATACCTTGCTTCCGAATCATGATAAAGTGCGCAGCCAGCATCGCAATCAAAGCGCCAGGCAAGAAAAATACATGGATCGCGAAGAAGCGAGTCAGCGTTTGTGCGCCTACGATATCGCCGCCGTACAGGAAGTCAGCGATATACGGTCCCAATACTGGTACGGATGCTGCAATTTCGACACCAACTTTAGTCGCGTAGTAAGCTTTGTTATCCCATGGCAATAGGTAACCCGTGAAACCAAGGCCAAGCATAATGAAGAAAATCAGCATTCCGACTACCCAGTTCATTTCGCGTGGGGCCTTGTAGGAACCGGTAAAGAATACACGCAGGGTATGTAGGAACATCATGACGATTACAAGGCTTGCCCCAAAGTGGTGCATGCCTCGAACGATTTGTCCGAAAGCAACCTCATGCTGCAAGTAGTCAACACTTGCATAAGCATTAATAATGTCTGGCACGTAATACATCGTCAAGAACATACCGGACAAAATTTGGATGACTGTGATGAAGAAAGTTAAGCCGCCAAAACAATATACAAACGCAGAGAAATGATGTGCCGGGTTAACGTGCTCGGGCACCTCGTGGTCAGCCACATCTCTCCAAAGCGGCGTAATGTCAAGACGTTCGTCAATCCAGTTGTACACACTTTTAAACATCTGATATACGCCCTCCTTAGCTCATTCTCGTGTTTGGCATAACCGCGCCCAGATACACGAATCCATCCTGAAGCTTCACTTCATATTCATCCAAAGGTGTTGGGGCAACGGTAATGTTCTTCCCGTCTTTCGTGTAACGCGCGTCGTGACAAGGGCAATCATATTCGTTTTGCCCCTTCACATTCCAGCCGATTGTACAGCCTAAATGCTTACAAACAGGTGAAAGAGCGAATATCGTGCCGTTCGCATCCTTGGAAATCCATGCAGCGAGCTGTGGATTGCTTTCGTACCAACCATCTTTCTGATGAATTGTAAATTTAAATTCTTGCGGTTCATTCGTAATCTTGCTCTCTTCTACAACTTTTACGTAAGTGCCTTCGCCCTTCTTCACCAAGAGCGGGTCCACTGCAAAACGGACCATTGGCAGTACCGCGCCGGCCGCCATAAAGGCAGTCGTGCCGCCAAGCGTATATGACAAAAATTGACGCCGGGACATTTCTTTGCGCTGAACCGGTCGATGCGCGGTCTCGTGTTGTTCATGGTTACTCATCTTCTGTTCTAACCCCCTTTGCCAACCATATCTCGCGTCTTGCCACATGGCAAAAACACATGACGAACTAGGACATAACTTATAATAGCCTAGGTGCTTGGGAGCGTCAAGAATATGGCTGGATATTTGCATACTTATCAAATTGCCGTTCAATAATTTGTTATCATTTTGTCACATTTGACCTTCACTGGCATTTGTTTTCCCCACAATTTGATTATATTATACGACAAAACGGTTTGATTATGTAGCATGTCCACTCCATAAATTACGAATTTCGCTAGAGATATCAGCCTGAGACGGAAGTCCGCCATCCTTATTCGGCATCAATAATAAATCGACAGCTGGATCATCTATCCGAATATCATTATTCGCTGTGACGACAATGATATATCGAAAGCCAACCGTTTTCATAGAAGCGCACCATTTATTCAGCATGCCTATGAGCTCACTGTTGTCGGATACATAATGCCATGCCGGATACGTTACAACTCTTCCTTTGAAGGGAATTTCGATGAGGTCCATCATATCACGCAAGCGCTCCAGCCATTCCGTTGCTTCGTAGGGCTTCTCCATGCCTGACATCCCGGTTATTGGAAGCAGGCAGGTATCCAAATACGGCTGAAGCTCCTCCCACTGCTCACGTTCAATTTCACTGAATTTCATTTTACTGATTCCACTCCTTACTTTAATGACAAATTAGCTCTCTTTATGTTACCCCCAATCCTCTCGCTTGCCAATTGCATATGAAAAAAAGCTTTGCTGCGGTGTCGGATGCTGCCATCCACTCTTGCAAGCAAGCTTTTTTTAAAGTCAGACTATTTTATAGGAAAGCTGTTAACGCTATCTCTGCAACTCATTTAATTGCTTCGCAAGCCGGTAAAAAGTATCCTCGTCGCCTGCGGCCAGCGCCTCATCAATTGCGGCATGAATTTGCTTGGTCTGAAACTTAAGCACTGCATCATCTAACACAAGCTCCGCAGCCAGTCCTAGCATTGCTTCATACGTTACTTTCATTTTATCCATAGGATACACCTCCAAACCGGCGTTAAGAGATCCTATATTCTATACCTTTCGTCACGTAGCTCTCCATCGTTCTTTTCATTCGCTGTAAATCGTCATCTGTTAATTCTCTTACGACTTTGGCAGGTGAACCGATAGATAGAGTATAGGGTGGTATTTTTTTATTCTCTGTAACAATTGAACCGGCTCCTATTAAAGCATATTCACCAATGTCTGCGCCGTTAAGTACAATTGCCCCCATTCCAATTAATGTGCCCTTGCCTATCCTGCAGCCATGGATGATCGCTCCATGACCAATAGAAACCTCTTCCTCGACAAGCAGCGGCTGACTCGTATTCACATGACCTATAACCCCATCTTGAATATTGCTGCTATGCCCGATGACAATCGGTGCAAGGTCTCCGCGCAAAACAGCGTTAAACCAAACCGTGCTCTTTGATGCAATGGACACGTCACCAACCAATTTTGCGCCTTCTGCTATGTAGACATCCTCGTGAACAACGGGCATGATGCCCTTAAAAGGTAATTGCACAGTACATTCGCTCCCTGACTCTCGAAATATAAGATCGTATAGCGCTATCCCTATACTTTATCTCATATTTAGCCACGAACCAAGCTTGAAGGCAGAGGCTAATGCAGCGCGGCTTCCCCAGCCTCCTCAAGGCTCACGCCCGCAACGATCGCCCTGCCCGCTTTCGTCATCCTTACAACAGCGCCGTAGCTGGGATGCTCGCCAAGGCGAAGCAGACCTAAATGAACCATCATCGTCAAAATTCTCTGCTCCAAAATCGCGTTCGCGTCATCATAGTAGTAGGGCTTGATGAAGGGGGTGAGCACTCTTCTTAACGAATCAAGCGTCACCCATTTCTCCGCCAAAGCATCGATCCAATGAACGAGTGACAGCAGATTCGTAATCGGCCCTTTGTAAAGTTTGAGCCAGTACCGATAAAGCTTCTCCAGCTCGCCAGCATGGCATTCAGCCAGCCGCTCCTCTCCAGCCGCAGTTACCTTCAAAACCGTTTGACTCTCGGAAAGGTATTTACTGTGAACGCAGAAATCATAAACAAACGAAAACCGATTTGGATAATGATTAAAGTGTTTGCCGTATCCGAAACGCCATGCCACTTTGATCGGCGGTTCTTCCCTCACGCCTAGTCGTTCAAGCAATTGAATAAGAGATCTTTTGTACATCGAGCCGTCAGCCGTTAGCTGTATTTCATTCTGATAAACAAAATGAAGCACCTGCTTGATATCGTCATGCAGCAATAGCTGCTCATCCCGGTAAGCAGGCGGTTCATCCGTATAGACGAGCTCGGCTGCAAATTTCTTTTTAAGCGTATCTCGAAAGCGGGACTTCAAGTCATTCGGCACTTGAAACAAGTATCTGTTCGGTCCGCTAAAACCGTTAAACAACCAGCCCTGATGCTTGAATTTGGAAATCATTTCTCTCGGAGTTAAAGGTTTATCGGAAGCCTCCACTTTCTTTTTGCTTCTTTTTGATTTATTGAGCGGCGCTTCCTCTTTTTTTTCAGCCGCTTCACCAAATCGACTATGCTGTACCCTGGCGATCAGATCCTCCAAGCTGAAGGAATTACGAGCCTCGAACAGCAATGAGTTTAGAAATCGCAGATCCTCCAGCTTCATGCTGCTTATTTGCTCTTCAAAAACATCATTCCGACTAACGGTAGAGAGAATAGATTGAATCAACTCGTTCTTCGAGTTCCCGTTGCACTCGCAGCGGTAAACGTCTGCAATTCGGCTAAGCTGCTGTATATCCGCATAGCCAAGCATGTCCGATAAATTCATAGCTCTCTCCTTTCTGAGGCAGCCTTTGGATAGAACGTTAATGCTTCATCTCTATGGTGTCCGACAGTTCGTCGTTGTTTATACCATTATGGGAAAATTTCTTCATATTTATAACCTGATCCTCGTTCGATTTTGCATAAAAAAAACATCCTCCACTACGCTAGTGAAGAATGCCGCTTGTTATGGATTATGGAAGGAGATGTTTGGTGCAGTTATAGAGCTGCGGATGCCACATTTCCTCTCTGAACTCTAATATAGAATAAGAAAGATTATTTAAATGCTGATCCTCAAGCTGCGAGCATAGCGCAGAAAATATTTGAGCAAGAAAGCTTCCATGCGATACAACAAGCAGTCTGCGTTCCTTGTGCTCTAGCTGCCACTGCTTCAGAGCGTTTAGTCCACGTCTCGTTACGTCTACATCAGTCTCTACGCCGCTAGCGGTATTTCGCCAATCCTTCCCCCAGCGCAATAGACGTTCCTGCTCCAACGTCCCTTCAACCTCGCCAAAGTATCTTTCACGCAGCCGTTTATCGCCTTCCAGCAATGGAATTTCAAGCTTTTCCGCTATAATCTCTGCGGTAGCGTAAGCACGCTGTAAATCACTGGAAATTACCGCGTCCCAGATTCGTTCCTCCTTGTATAAACGTTCGGCAAGCGCATTCGCCTGACGGACACCCTCGGCATTCAAGGGAATATCGGTTTGGCCTTGTATTTTCCCCTCGGCATTCCAATCCGTCTTCCCGTGACGAACCCAACCAATCAACATATCTGCTCACAGCCCCTTTTCTATATAACAAAAGCTCCCGCAGGAGCTTCATTAAACCTCTTATTAGCTTCGTGTTCTAGACAACCAATTCAATATCAGCAATGTCATAATGATGCCAAGCAGCGATAAGGCAACATAATATTGCGGAAAGGCAGGAACTACCTTTAACACGAAAGGATCGCTGATGCTGGCAACCGGAATTTCCGCATAAAAGCCTGCACTGACCGTAAGTCCATCCCCAGAGGCGTTAGCTGTATCCATTAAGCCCGTCAGCTCAGCAATTTGAGCTTGTGCCGCATCCTCTTGGCTGTCGAATATAAATACAAAAAAAGCACTGGCAAACATGGCCATACATGCAGCAACGATAAGCGCAAAATTTCGGCGGAAGGATTTCGAGAATTGGTAACTTTTGTGCGGAACCGGCATCAGCCATGATTGCTCCGCATAGATACGTTCCATTACATTGCGATTGACATGCTCCGTCGGACCGATCAACTCTTCTTCTTCAGAAAAAAAACGTATCAAATCCTCGCTTTCCTCCCAAATCCGAAATTGCTCTGTACATGCTTTGCATTCAAGCAGATGAAGATCTATCGCTTTGCGATCCTCATCCTGCTCTGATAATTCCCAGTAGTCGCCGAATTTGTCTTGCACATCATTGCAATTCATCGCGTTTTCATCCCTTCGTATTCTTCCATCAACGGCGACTGTCCGAAATATGGCTCCAGCTGCGCTTTGACGCTTGCTCTCGCTCGGAATAGCAGTGATTTAACGGAACTAACCGTTTGCCCTAAAATATTTGCGATTTCTTGATAGTCCAGCTGGTCATATTCCCGAAGAATAAGTGCTGAGCGTTGCTTCTCTGGTAAGTTGTTTATCGCTTCACGAACCATTGCCATACGTTCATTGCGGAGCACATGCTGCTCAGGGGCGGCATCAAACGCCGCGACCGGCTCAAAGGTTGATTCATCAAGCGACACATGCGCTGATTTTTGTTTCCGAAGCTCGCTTAAAACTGTATTGCGTGCAATGGTATATAGCCATGTCGAAAAAGAAGCGTCCAATTCGCGAAACGAATGAAGGCTGCGATAGGCTTTGTAAAAGGTTTCTGAGCACAAGTCCTCGGCCAGCAGCTCCAGCTTGGCACTCTTCAGCATATGATAGATAAAGGCTAATATTTTACGTTGATAGCGCCGCATAAGCTCGGAGTACAGCTCGACATTGCCATCCTTTATTTCACGTATTAATTGGGAATCAGTCATGACAGGCGAACCTCCTCCACCTGCGGATTATCCCCGGGAACGTCTCTTCATTTGTACCGTTCCAGGAGCGAAAAGTTGCGGTCTTTATCATAAAAAATTCAAAAAATACGAGTATACATACAATTCGTGTTACAAGTCCAAATTCCTGCCGTATTCGACAAAAGGATAATATGCAATTTGATTACAACTGACGCATATTTCACCGTATCCATAAAATGGACAAAAAAAAACCACCTATAAAGGTGGTTCGCACAAAGTGCGAAGGATTTGGATAGGAGTGGAGAGAAACCATACTGTACTTTTATTATATGTATACGCTTCCAAATTGTCAATAAGCGTTTTCATTTTTATTAGAACAATTTTGTAAGCGTTTTTTCGATAAAATGACGTACACCCTTAGAGGTGTACGTCATATCCATTAGCGGTGAGCAGTTTAATCGCCTGATCCAAATATTCCTGACTCCGGAAAGACAGCCTAAGAATACCCGGCACGTCCTCCCTGCTCTCAATAATTTGAATATTGCTCAGATTAATAAGACTATTACCAAGCTCGCTCGTTATTTTACCGATAATACCAGGATGATCGGGCACATCAACATAGCAATCAAAGGTCGAATGAATCATGCCTTTGCGGCGCTCCGGCATTTTACTGCGAAATTGACCGGCTTCGCGGAAAGCTTCGGCGATTGCGTCACCATCTGCACTCTCCAGCATAGTAACGAATTTATCCGTTTCCGCACGCCAATCCTTTAGCAAACGAAGGAGTATGTCTCTGTTATTAATGAGAATATCACGCCATACAATCGGATCGCCTGATGCGATGCGTGTGATGTCACGGAAGCCGCCTGCCGCCAATGATTCATATAGGTGGTTATGCTCATTGTAGCCTCTGACTTGATTTACTAAAGATACCGCAATCATATGCGGCAAATGACTAATCGCACCAACGATTTCATCATGCTCCTGCGCATCCACCCGAACCATATTCGCCTTCGTATGGCTCAGAAGCTCAACTAGACGTTCAACGGCTTCCTCCGGCGTATGATCATCGGGCGTCAGAACATAATAGGCGTTCTCATATAGATGCGAGGATGCCGCCTCCACCCCTGAGCGTTCCGAGCCTGCCATGGGATGTCCTCCGATAAAAATCACACTGCCGAAATCTAGCTTTCTGGCGCACTCCATAACGGAAGCTTTGGTGCTGCCTGCATCCGTAATAATGCAGCCTGGCTTCAATTGAAAGGTACTTAGCTTATTAATATATTCCTCTAAATTACCGACAGGCACGCAGATGAAAATAAAATCAGCCTGCTCCGCGGCCTCCTGCATCGACGTCGTCGCATAATCGACAACGCCTCTTTGTAAGTATTTCTCTACTTGAGAAGGACGATTCGAATGCCCGATAACCGTTATACCTGGCTTTCCTTTTAGGCATAAGGCTATGGAACCTCCAATCAGTCCAACTCCAAAAATCGCAACTGTTGTCATAGCTTTATCCTTGCACCGTCTCTTCCTGCAACACTTGTTCTAACGCTGCAATAAATTTCTCATTCTGCTCCATCGTACCTACCGATATCCGAATATGGTTCGGGTAATAGGTCCAGCGGGATCTGGAAATGATGCCTCTGCGCAACAACGCGTCGAACACCTCAGGCGATGGACGTTTTACGTCGACCATTACAAAATTTCCATATGCAGGTAAGTAAGGTAGACCTAATCGATCAAACTGCTCGCAAAGATAAACGATTCCTTGCTTGTTTTGCTCGCGGCAGTATGTAATAAAGGCCTTATCCGCTAATGCAGCCTTCGCTGCTGCTTGCGCCACTCTGGACGTATTAAACGGCTCACGAACTTGGTTAGTAAACCGAATAACGTCTGGATGCCCGATACCGTAGCCGATCCGCAGCGCAGCTAAACCATAAATTTTCGAGAATGTGCGCAGCACGATCAGATTTCGGAACTCGCTAATCAATTTCACGCCGTTCGGAAACGCTGGATCCTCGATATATTCGCCGTAGGCTTCATCCAGTACAACGAGTACGTCGCTCGGCACCTGCTCAAGGAATGCAGATAGCTCCGGCAGTGTTACAATGGTGCCTGTCGGGTTATTTGGATTACATATCCATATTATTTTTGTGCGATTATTCACTTTAGCCAGCATAGCGGGCAAATCATGCTTACCTTCTAATAATGGCACCTCGATAATACGCGCATTTTCGATTTCCGCGTTATGTTTATATTGGGAAAAGGTTTCGTCCGCCATGATCGTCTCATCACCCGGGACGAGAAACGCCCTGGCAAGCATAAGGATAATATCACTGGAGCCCGTACCGAAAATAATTTGGTTCGTTTCAACACCGAGCTCTGCCGCTAGTGCGGCTGTAAGCTCAACGCTCGCCCCATCCGGATAAATATTAAAATTGTTTATCTCTTCCATTACTGCCGCTTTGGCCTTTTCGGAGCTGCCGAACGGATTCTCGTTTGAAGCAAGCTTAATCACTTCGGTTAAACCTAACTCCCTCTTAACGTCTTCAACCGGTTTCCCAGGCTGATAGACAGGAAGGTGGACGATATTACTTTTTGGCTGCATGAGCCGTTCACCTCTTTTATATAGTTAACTGGCCTTCTTACATGTCATACATTGTCTCATATCTGTTTGCGGTTTTAAAGTGTTTTTAAGCAAAGAAGGGGCAGGCCCATGGTCTGCTTGAACCAATACGCCTGCCCTTATGTCATGTGAGACCAACTGCTATCCTTTGAGCTGCGCGACAAAATCGCCAATTTGCTTTAGACCCGCTTCCCGCTTGCTATCATCGCGAAGGAATGGGATTGCGTCTTCTATCGTACGTACGATCGCGCTGCCTACAATGACGCCATCGCACTGGTTTTCAAATCGCTTGACCTGCTCACGGCTGGAAATACCGAAACCGACAGCAATTGGCAAATCCGTCGCTTCGCGTACGGTTGCAAGAAAATCGTCAATGCCCGTATGAAAATCTGCTCTTACCCCAGTAACTCCTAGCGAAGAGACGCAATACACAAAACCCTTCGCCTTCCGCGAAATTCGTACGACACGGTCTTTCGAGGTAGGCGCGACAAGCGGAATGAGATGGACATCAGCCGCTTCCGCTAGCTGTCTAACCTCTTCATCCTCTTCCATTGGCAAATCTGGAATAATGAGACCGCTGATGCCTTTGCTCTTCACGAGCTCGAAGAAGGCATTCAGCCCAAATTGGAACACAGGATTGTAATAAGTAAACAAAATAAACGGCAGCTTCACGCCCGCCTCGCGAGCTTGCTCAGCTACATGGATACAATCCTTAAGTGTAATGTGATTCGTCAGCGCACGCTCGGAAGCGCGCTGGATGACAGGCCCGTCCGCGAGCGGATCGGAATACGGAACACCAAGCTCAATCATATCCGCCCCTGCTTGCTCTAATGTCTTAATGATTTCAACGGACGTCAATAGATCAGGATCACCCATCGTTACGAACGGAATGAGCGCTGTCCGGCCTTGCGCCTTCAAATCTGCGAATACTTTATCAATGAGATTCATTTACACTGCCTCCCAAATAACTCATAATCGCTTCTACGTCTTTATCCCCGCGGCCTGACAGGCTAACAACGATTACTTTATCTTTATCCAGTGTTGGAGCAAGCTTCATCGTTTGCGCAATAGCATGAGCAGATTCCAGCGCTGGAATAATGCCTTCCGTACGTGAAAGCAGCTGCAGCGCCTCTAGTGCCTCCGCATCGGTTACAGGCACGTACTCCGCACGGCCGCTATCCTTCAAATAAGCATGCTCCGGACCGATACCCGGATAATCCAAGCCTGCTGAGATGGAATGGGCAGGCTGAACCTGGCCATGCTCGTCCTGCAGCACATAGCTCATCGAGCCTTGGAAAACGCCATGACGCCCCATGGTCATGGTCGCAGCATGCTCGATGGTTTCTATCCCTCGTCCGGCAGCCTCTACACCTAGTAAACGTACACTCTCATCTTCAACGAATGGATAGAAAATGCCCATTGCATTGCTTCCCCCGCCTACTGCCGCAACGACGTAATCCGGCAATCTGCCTTCATCCGTCAAAATTTGCTGACGGGCCTCGTCTCCAATAATACGTTGGAAATCACGAACCATCATCGGATAAGGATGAGGTCCGGTAACGGAGCCCAGAATATAATACGTATCGTCTACATGGCTTACCCAGTAACGAAGCGTTTCATTGCAGGCATCCTTCAGCGTGCGCGTTCCGGATGTCACGGGAACAACCTCAGAGCCTAGAAGCTGCATCCGAAATACGTTAAGCTGCTGACGCTTCATATCCTCTTCGCCCATAAATACTTTGCATTCCAAACCAAGCAGGGCTGCTATCGTTGCTGATGCGACCCCATGCTGTCCCGCGCCGGTTTCGGCTATAATTTTGGATTTGCCCATTCGCTTAGCGAGCACGCCTTGACCAATCGTATTGTTAATTTTATGCGCGCCCGTATGATTCAGATCCTCGCGCTTTAAGTATATTTTCGCTCCCCCAAGATGCTGAGTGAGACGCTCGGCATAATAGAGCGAGGTTGGTCTTCCTGAATATTTATGCAGCAAGTAGCGTACCTCATCCTGAAATGCAGGATCCTTGGAATAATGCTGATACGCCTCCTCCAGCTCAAGCAAGGCATTCATCAGCGTTTCTGGAACGTAGCGTCCGCCGAACTTGCCGAAGCGGCCATTCTGGTCTGGTACTTGTGTCATGCTTCCATCACCCTTCTCACAAATAATCGGATTTTATCGATATCCTTACGTCCATCCGTCTCCACTCCGCTGGATACATCAATACCGTCAGGCGCATAGGTTCGCAGCAGCTCCTGTACATTGCCTTCATGCAAACCGCCAGCCACATATAACGTTAGATCCAATTGGTCCACTGCCTTCTTGTAGGCTTCAATCGCCTGCCAATTAAAGGTCTCGCCGGTTCCGCCGCCAGGCGCATCGATCAATACAGCATCAACAGCCTCCTTATAGGGAGAAAGCTGCTCGAACGCATTTTCAAACTGACTGAGCTCAACATCCTTTTTAATCGAAAACACTTTCCACACGTTCACGCCCAGCCGTTTGCGTACTTCGCTGCAAAACGAAGCGGATTCGCTGCCATGCAGTTGTACGACATCAAGGGGCGCTGCCTTTAAAATCGCTTCGATGGCATCAAAATCTTCATTAACGAACACACCCACGGTTTGCGGCCTACTGCCTCCCGCTGACTTTAAGCGGTGAGCGGCCTCAATTAATTGTGCAGCGGTCGACTTGTCTACCTGCCGCTTGCTCGGAGCGAATACAAAACCGATTTCATGTATCGGCAAATCGTTCATCGCTTCGATCGTAGAAACGTCTCTTAGTCCGCATATTTTGATGCGCGGCGGCTGCATCATCGAACAGTCACCGCGCCCATTAGATCGTTTACCGCTCCGCTAACATCGTCACGACGCATAAAATGCTCGCCGATCAACACGCCATGCGCGCCTATCGACTGCAGGTAGTCCATGTCCGGCTTACCGGCAATGCCGCTTTCGCTTATAATCGTTACATCCTTCGGCATCAGGCTAATAAGCGCTTCGGTTGTTTTCAGATCCGTGACGAAGGATTTCAAATCGCGATTGTTAATGCCGATGAGGGTTGCTTTCCCAAGCTCCAGGACTCCCTCTAATTCCTCTCGATTGTGCACCTCTACGAGAACATCCATGCCAATCGATTTTGCGATATCATGAAACTCCCCAAGCTGCGCTTGAGTTAAGATCGCTGCAATCAGCAAAATCGCGTCAGCGCCGATTAGGCGGGCCTCATAAATTTGACGGTAATCAATCGTAAAATCTTTGCGGAGCAGCGGTACCTTTACCGTGTCGTGTACCGCGCTCAAAAAAGCATTGGAGCCTTGAAAATAATCACGGTCTGTTAATACCGATATACAATCCGCTCCAGCTGCTTCATAGGCTGCAGCCAGCCTTGTTGGTTCAAAATCCGGGCGAATTAACCCTTTGGAAGGCGAGGCCTTCTTCACCTCAGCGATAAGCCCCATGCTGCGATGACGGACTGCTGAAGATAAAGCCCGTTCAAAGCCGCGGCAAGACTCCAGCTCAGCAATTTTTTTCTCAGCCTCTGCATGATTAAAATGAGCTGCAAGCTCCTCAACTTCCACGCGTTTGGTTGCTACAATTTTATCCAGAAACATGTGCCAACTCTCCCGTCGTTTGAATAAGACTTATCAGCTTTTGCTCTGCCTTGCCAGAGTCAATAACCTCTGCTGCCAACCGGGCACCATCACGAATCGATGCTGCGGCGCCGCCTACATAGATGCATGCGCCAGCATTAGCCAGCACGATATCCCTGTAAGCACCGCGCTGCTCGCCAGCAAAAATTGCACGAATTAAAGCGGCATTCACGGCAGGCTCACCACCCATCACCTCAGAAATTGGCGAGCGTGCCAGCCCGAGCTCCTCAGGCGTAATTTCATAGGTTATTACTTCACCATCCCGAAGCTCCGAGATTTGTGTCGCCGCCGATATGCTGATCTCGTCTAACCCGTCATGACTGCTAACGACCATCGCTCGCTTCAAACCTAGCTCACCCAGCACTTCCGCTACCGTTGAGGTGCGTGAACGATCATAGAGGCCAAGAAGCTGACGGTCTGCGCCTGCAGGATTGGTTAGCGGACCAAGCATGTTAAATATCGTCCGCACGCCAAGCTCGCGCCTAGGCGCTGCCGCGTGGCGCAGCGATGGATGATACAGCTGTGCGAACATGAAGCAAATGCCGATATCGTTCAGGCATTGCGCCGCTTGCTCTGGGGTGATCGTAATCTGAACGCCAAGCGCTTCAAGCACATCTGCGCTTCCTGCTTTGCCAGACATCGCCCGGTTGCCGTGCTTCGCGACACGAATGCCTGCGGCGGCGGCAATGATCGAGGAAGCCGTAGAAATATTGAATTTATGAATGCCTGAACCGCCTGTCCCGCAGGTATCCAGCAGCCCCTCCTGTTCCGTTACGACATGGCTCGAATGTTCGCGCATCACTTCCGCAAAGCCTGTAATCTCGTCCTTCGTCTCGCCCTTCATCCGCATCGCCGTAATAACGCCAGCAATTTGCGCAGCTGTCGCTTCACCGCTCATCATGATGTTCATGACGGCCTTCGCTTGCTCTCTAGTCAAGTCTGAACCGCCAATTAGCTGACCAAGCGCTTGCTGCATCGTGATCATTTCGGTCGCTTGCATTACTGACCAAGCCCCTCTCCCGCGTTGACGTAGTAATCCATATTAATGGAATTGAAGGTGTCCGCACGTTCCACCGGCTTCGCAAAAATCGCTTCAGCGGTTCGGATGGCCTTCAGCATGCCCTTGGCTTTATTCACGGTTTCCATATATTCGCTTTCCGGCACCGAATCCCATACAATCCCGGCTCCGGCTTGGACATAGGCTTTGCCCTGCTTGAAAATAATCGTCCGGATCGTAATGCAGGTGTCCATCGAGCCTCCGAAGCCTAAATATCCGATCGCCCCTGCGTAAGCACCACGCGCCTCATTTTCCAGCTCCGCAATAATTTCCATCGCTCTTAGCTTCGGAGCGCCGGAAACGGTTCCTGCCGGCAAACAAGATATGAAGGCATCAAAGAAATCCTTGTCTTTGGACAGCTTCCCGGATACATTCGAGACGATATGCATAACATGCGAGTATCGTTCGATTTCCATAAAGGAATCACATTTCACCGTGCCAAACTCTGATACGCGGCCGATATCATTACGTCCGAGATCAACAAGCATCAGATGCTCGGCACGCTCCTTCTCGTCCGTAAGCAGCTCGAGCTCCAGTGCTTTATCCTCTTCCGGCGTTTTCCCGCGAGGCCTTGTGCCTGCTATCGGTCTGGTCTCCACGCGATCTCCGTCCACCTTAACGAGTGCCTCTGGCGAAGTACCGACAATAACCTCTTCTCCCATTTTCAAATAGTACATATACGGAGAAGGATTCATCGTCCGAAGGACGCGATACACATGCAGCGGATCAATATCCGTTTCAATGCTAAAGCGTTGGGACAATACAACCTGGAAAATATCGCCTGCCCGAATATACTGCTTCGCTTGTTCAACGTTTGAGATGAACTGCTCCTTCGTTACATTCGATTGAATATCGCCAAGCTCATGATCCACCTTAATGGACGGGCCTGACGTAACCGGTATCGATACGGGATGCTGCAGACGCTCGATTGTAGCTTCAATCTTATCCGCTGCAGCAGCATAGGCTTTCGCTATTTCAGCATCTGTTGCACCGTCTGCAATATGAACATTTCCGACAATTTGCAGCTGCTGCTTGAAATGGTCGAACACGATGACTTGATCGCAGAACATGAACTGCATATCGTTCATATTCAAATCATCCACTCTGTGAGCTGGAAGCTTCTCGTAATACTGCAGCAGATCATAGCCGAAAAATCCGATCGCTCCGCCTGTGAATGGGGGCAGCTCCGGCAGCGACGGGCTGCGGAAGGAACGTAAATGCGCTTTAAGCAGCTCGATCGGTTTGTCGTTCAGCGTATGCTTCTCACCGTTATGCTCAAGCACCATTTCCCCATTTTTTCCATAAAGCATCATAAAGGGATCTGTTCCGATAAATGAATAACGAGCCCATTTCGCGCCGCCCTCTACGCTTTCCAGCAAAAATGCATGCTTCTCCTTGGCAAAATGCTGAAACAGCCGAATTGGCGTTTCCGTGTCGGCCATCATATAACGAACGATAGGAATTAAATTGTATTGACCGGCAAGACGTGTAACATGCTGCAGCTCGTTTGACATTTCGAACAACCTCCCTGAAATTTTCATTAATGTGTTAATCTTTAAAACAAAAAAAGCTCCTGCCTGAGCAGGAGCGTTCGTTTAGATGATGACGAAAGTGTGTAAGCGGAAAAAGATATAATCGCGAATACGGCGAAACAGCACTTTTGTCCTCTCTGTGATACACACGAAAGAAAACTCAGCTCTTTCCTATCCATAATGGCAACTACTCTACTCTGCTTCTCTCAGCTAATCTCGACTCATCTAGGCTCTGCTCAAAAACTGCTCATCTACTCTCACTTACGTTATTCAATATACAACACCGAACGGCCGTGCGTCAACCTTGATAAATTTACGAAGTGAGACATACCATACGAAATGAATAAGATTAGACCTTGGATAAATCAGGACGAAGAGCTTGTGCTCCGTTTAAATAGACATGGCGAACTTCCGCTTGTGTCTTGTCAGTATTAATCAGCACCATTAAACGGATACAGCGCTCCAGACTGCCTTTGACAGGAACCTCCAGCGCGCACATCAGCGGCACCAGCTCCCAGCCCTTCATTTGGCGAATCGCACGAGCGGGGAACGTCTCATCTAGATCGTTCGTCACTGTCACGAACACGCTGCAAATGTCATCTGGCACAATTTCATTTTGCGCAACAATTTCATGAAGCATTTCGATCGTTGCGTTTAGGATTGACTGCTCCTCGTTGACATCAACGGTAATCGCACCACGAATACCTCTAACACTCATTACAGTTCGCCCTCCTGTTTCAATTGCTCTACGATCTCTCTTACCCACTGCACCGGAACATTCGGCATGATTTCCACTTTGCCTACTGCTGTCGGGACGACGAAAACCATGGTGCCCTCCGTAAATTTCTTGTCGTGCATCATCGCATCCATAATCGCGTCCACGTCAAAATGCCCAGGCAGCCGTATAGGTAGACCACTCTTCGAAAGCACCTTCTTTGTTACCGTGTACACTTCTTCAGGTGCACCATAACGCAATCCCAGCTTAGCCGAGCCGATCATGCCGATCGAAATCGCTTCGCCGTGCAGCAGCTCGTTATAGCCGGCAACGGCTTCCAAAGCATGACCTATCGTATGGCCTAGATTCAAAATCGCACGAAGGTCATTTTCCCGCTCATCCTGCGACACGACTGCCGCCTTCACGCTGCAGCCTTTGTAAAGCGCATAGCCCAGCGCTTCTGGATCAAGCGCCAGCAGCTTCTCAGCATTCTCATCGCACCAATCGACAAATGCGCTGTCCCATATCAACCCGTGTTTTACAACCTCGGACAATCCGGCCTTCACTTCACGGGGAGGCAGAGATTGAAGGGTTTGTAAATCATACAATACGAGCTCAGGCTGATGGAATGCGCCAATTATATTTTTGGCAAGCGGATGATTCACCGCTACTTTTCCGCCCACGCTGCTATCATGAGCCAAAATAGTTGTTGGAACCTGGACAAACTTAATCCCCCGCATGTAAGAAGCTGCAACGAAGCCTGCAAGATCGCCTACGACCCCGCCGCCAAGCGCTATAATCGCAGACTTGCGATCAAGACCGGCTTCCAGCGCTTTCGTGACAAGGCTCTCAAGCATCACAAGCGATTTCGAGCTTTCTCCTGACGGCACGACAGCGCTAACCGTCTTGAAGCCTCCCTCGGCCAGCTCCGTTTCAAGCGCTTGCAAATGAAGCTTCGCTACATGAATGTCTGTAATGATCATAAGGGGAGATTTTTTGCTAATGCCGTGCTTCTCGAAATAAGAGGAGGCCTCCTGCAGGAGGCCCTCCCCGATATAGATGGGATAAGAGCGGTCACCTAATTCAACTGTAAGCTCACGCATGCTTAGTACCGTTCCAGCTGCTCTTGATAGCTGTTCAAATTCGCGCGAATTTCTTCAATGGAATCGCCGCCGAACTTCTCAAGAAACGCCTTGGCTACTTCCCAGGCCACAACATGCTCCATCACTACACTCGCTGCAGGAACGGCGCAGCTGTCGGAACGCTCTACTTGAGCCGTGAAGGGCTCCTTCGTATCGATATCGACGCTGCGAAGCGGCTTATAAAGCGTCGGTATCGGCTTCATTACGCCGCGCACAACAATTTGCTCTCCATTTGTCATTCCGCCTTCGAAGCCGCCTAGACGGTTCGTTGCCCGATGATATCCGCGCTTAGCATCATACATAATTTCATCATGTACCTGAGATCCGCGAAGCTTAGCCGCTTCAAAGCCAATTCCGATTTCGCAGCCTTTGAAGGCATTAATGGACATAACGGCTTGCGCGATTCGCCCATCAAGCTTTCGATCCCATTGCACATGGCTGCCCAATCCAACCGGAGCGCCTTCAATAATGCATTCCACGATGCCGCCGATGGAATCGCCCTCGGCTTTAATTTGATCAATATAAGCCGTCATCTTGTCTTCCGTTTCCTTATCAACTACACGAACCGACGATTCCTCCGTCAAGCGGATCAGCTCGTCTACAGGAAGCTGATTGGCAGGCGCTTCGATTTCACCGATGCGAATAACCTGTCCTGCTACCTTGATTCCGAACTCTGCAAGCAGCTGACGGGCAATAGCTCCCACCGCTACACGCGCTGCCGTCTCACGGGCACTGGAGCGTTCGAGCACATTACGCAAATCCTTCAGGTTATATTTCAAGCCTCCGTTCAAATCCGCGTGACCAGGACGCGGGCGATGAACACGTCGCTTCTCTTCATCGCTGCCTTCAATCGGTTCAATGTTCATTACCGTTGTCCAATGCTTCCAGTCATTGTTCGCTACGACAACCGCGACTGGAGCTCCAGTCGTTTTGCCGTGACGCACACCGCCTACAATGTTTGCCGTATCCTTCTCAATTTGCATCCGGCGTCCACGGCCATGGCCCTTCTGGCGGCGATGCAGTTGAAAATTCAATTCCTCGAAATCGAGCGTAAGATTGCTAGGCAAACCTTCGATAATAGCTGTTAATTGGGGTCCGTGGGTTTCCCCCGCTGTCAAATACCTTAAACTCAACGAAAGCTCCTCCTTCAAAGCAAGCATCTAAGCGCCTGCTGTGCTTTACTGCACTAAACATCTTTGCTCATTATAGTACAGCAATACAGGTTTGACAAGAATACGGACCTCGTGAAAACGGGCAGAGCAGCAATGACAAAAGGCTTGCTTGCCTTCTAAGAAGACAAACAAGCCCGTCTAATCGTCGTGCGCCTATACGCTGTTAATCGGTCGTTTTTCACGATGAGCCAGCCCATCATTCAGCAACAGCGAATCATTTACGAGTCTCGCCATTTGTCCACTGTCAACGCCAATAATTTGTGCGCATTCCTGTATCGTAATAAATCCCCGCCTATAGGCGGCTATTACCTTCCGCTTATCCATTCCCGCTTCATCCTCCAAATCCTTTGGATAAGATTAGTATTGGAGAAGATGGAAGGAGGTATACATTACCCTTCAGCACGGCGATAAAAGAATGTATCCGCCGTCTCAAAGCCATATTGCGATGGTGAGAAGATTTGCTCCGTGCTGCCAACAAACAGCAGACCGCTCGGCTTAAGCGCTTTAGCAAATTTGTGATACAGCAGATTTTTCGCTTCCTCAGTAAAATAGATCATAACATTCCGACATACAATCAAATCAAATGAATGGTCAAAAGGATCATGAAGCAAATTTTGCTGTTTAAACTGAATATGCTGCTTTAACTGCTCGGATACAAGAAAAGCGCCATCGTCCTGCTTGAAATACTTCTGGCGGCAGTCAACTGGAACGTCACGCAAGGAGCGCTCCAAGTAATTGCCCTCCTTCGCCTTCTGCAGCACATTCGAATCCAAATCTGTCGCATGCAAAGCGGTACGCTGTAAAACTCCCAGTTCAGAAAGAATCATCGCAAGCGTATAGGGCTCCTCCCCGGTTGAACAGGCCGCGCTCCATACCTTAAGCCGATTCTCCTTTTTTAGCATCTCCGGTAAAAAACGGTTTTGAAGCACTTCCCACCTGGAAGGATTCCGATAAAATTCAGAAACGTTGATCGTCATGCGATCGAGAAATTCATTCATCATGCTCCGATTCTGCTCTATCGCCTTCCAATACTCCTCGAACGTCTGAAAGCCATGCTTCATCCGTAAAGTCGTAAGCCTGCGCTTCATTTGAGCTTCCTTATACTGCGACAAATCAATATCGGTCTTCTGCTTTATCCGTATAATAAATTGTGTAAAATCACGATCCTCCAGCATAGATGCCTCCATCGTTAACAGATTCGCAGATCAAACCCACCGTTGAATAGTATGTTCATAGCTTACCAGTTCCGAAGGAGAGAAGAAAATGCCAATTTCTCTTTCCGCATTAGCGATAGAATCTGAACCATGAATTAAGTTGAAATTCGTATGTACGGCAAAATCAGAACGAATCGTGCCAGGAAGAGCATCCAGCGCATCTGTTTTCCCGATTAATGCACGTGAAAGGGCAATCACATTGTCACCCTGCCATACCATGGCAAATACTGGGCCCGACGTAATAAAAGTAAGCAGCGGCTCATAAAAGCCTTTACCCTTATGCTCTGCATAGTGTATTTCCGCAAGCTCTTGGCTGATGATCATAAATTTGGCTGCAGACAGCTGCAGTCCCTTTCGTTCAAACCTTGATACGATTTCCCCGATTAAGCCGCGCTGCACGCCATCAGGCTTAATCATTAAAAACGTTCTCTCCATCGTCAACCATTCCTTTCCAGTTCAATGAATTAATAATTACGTTTTCCAACAAAGTGAGCAATATCAGTCAAGTTCTTTTTCGCCGACACATTTGGCAAACTCTCTAATGCTTGCAGCGCTTTTTTTATGTAACGGTTCGCGAGCTGATCTGCAAGGTCGCCGCCCTCGCTTTTACGTATCATCTCGATCGCGCAGCCGGCATCCTTTTGACCTCCATGCTCTCGAATAACAGCAATCTCTCTCAGCAGCGGTTCTCTTATTCTCATGTCCCTAAGTGCCAAAATAACCGGCAGCGTAATGTTCCCTTGCCTCATATCGGAGCCTGGCGGTTTGCCGATTTGTTTTTCTGTTCCGTACAGGTCTAGCAAATCGTCACGGATTTGAAAAGCCATACCCACATTGTATCCAAATCGGTATAGCTGATTCGCTATCTTGCGATCCGTATTCGCTCCAACAGCGCCAAGCTGACAGCTTATCGCGATTAATAATGCCGTTTTGCGCCGAATACGAAGCAGGTAATTGCGAATCGTCTGATCCGTATTGAAAAAATCGCGAATTTGCTCCATCTCGCCGATACACATTTGAACGAGCGCATTGGATAAAATTTGATGGATCTGCGGGTTCGGAAGCTGTGCAGCTATCGTTAATGCTTTGCCATGAATATAATCGCCGGTATACATGGCAATTCTGTTATCCCATTTGGCTTTAACGGTAAGCTGGCCTCGCCGCGTCTCTGCATCATCGATAACATCGTCATGCACGAGGGAAGCCATATGGATAAGCTCCAGAGGAACGGCGATCCGCTTCATGACATCAAGCCGGTAATCGCCGAATTTCCCCGCGAGCAATACGAATACGGGTCTAATCCTTTTGCCTCCCGCTTTGAGCAAATGCAAGGAAGCATCGCTCAGAAGCACATGGTCATCAGACACGCTGCGCTCAAGCTCATCCTCTATTTGATTAAGATCGCCTTTCATCTTTGCATACAAGTCTAGTAGTTTCATTCTTTCACCTATTGGGCAGATTGGTCTTCAAAAAAAGTAAGCTCCACATCATTCGCAAGCAGACCAAGCTGCTTTGAATAGCGGAAATATAACTTAAGTCCTTCTTGCAGCTTGCTCCCAAAATCGTATTGAAGCGAATGAAAGTACATATTCCAATACATGGACTCCCCGCCAAGACGTGAACAAGCATAGGCAATAAGCGGATCAAGATGCTGTTTATTATACTGCTTGCTCGCAATAAATGCTTGATAAACGGCTTGCATAAGATCCGGCGCTGCTTTGGCGAATTCCTTTCTTGCCGCGACAACAGCGTAGGTCATACCGAGTCCAGTCCATTCATTCCACAATTGTCCGAGATCCAGAACATGGAGACCATGCTCTTTCCAGGAGGCTTCAATGGCAGGATCACCTATAATTAAAGCTGCATCAGTCGATTCCAGCATGCTCTCGAGCACGGGTGCGGCCTCCACATACTGCGGGCTGCACTCGTAATACATCTTCATAATTATTTTCAGTAAATTAATTGAGGTTGCGGAGGTTGTCGTGACCGCAATTTTCTCGGGTCTCTTACGATCAATCGGTTCTTTCATGAACAAGAGTATCGATTTCACAGGTCCGACTGAGCCTACAGACAGATGAGGCAGTAATAAATAATCGTTAGCATTTTGTCCGTAGGAGAACGAGGATATCGCCGACACGTCGAGCGCTCCGGTTTGAAGCAATCGGTTTAATTCAGAAGGTACACGCGGTATCACTTCATAGCTATTTAAAGCTGCATGCGCTTCGAATTTGTGAAAAAGCGGCCATGCATTCGCATAATCAATTCTACCGATGGTGATCGGGCGATTTAGGCCCATTCTGCTCATCTCCCCATCTTCTGTACAAATCATGTTCAATATTCATATTATCCAGCACTTTGCCAACCATGAAATCAATCATCTCTGCCATCGATTGCGGCTTGTAATAAAAAGCCGGCATAGCAGGAATCATCCTTACGCCTAAACGAGCTAAAGTCAGCATATTTTCCAAATGTATCGCATGCAGCGGTGTTTCTCTAGGCACGAGGAGCAGAGTTCTGTTCTCCTTCATCATAACATCTGCCGCTCGTGCCATTAAATTATTTGAGCTGCCATGGGCAATGGACGACAGTGTCCCCATTGAACAGGGCATGATAACCATACCTTGAACCCGGAAGGAGCCGCTGGCAATCGTTGCGCCAATGTCTGCATTCGGGTGAAAAACGAGTCTGCCATTTTGTACTGCCTCTCCAAAACGCTGCTCTAGCGCAGCTGCCCTCCGTGAAGTTTCCCAGCCCATCTCTTCCTTCAATACACGCCAGCCTGCTTCTGTAATGATGAGATGAACCTGGCAGTCCAGGCGCAGCAGCTCTTCGATAAGTCGAATGCCATAAATAGAGCCGCTGGCACCCGTAATCCCTACAACCCAGCGGCGCTGCCAGCTTACTTCATTCACATTCATCATCCTTTCTACCATTGACGCAGAACCAGAAGATCAACGATGGTAAATAAGAATAACAAGACGCTTAACGTGCCGTTCATACCGAAAAATGCGGTTTGAACGCGAGACAAATCGTTGGGTCGCACAAGACGGTGCTGATAGAACAGTAGTCCAATTGAAATGATCGTTCCAAGCAAATACATCCAGCCCAGCTCTGTTATCCAAAATAAAGCGATAAAGCCGATTGCCGTCAGCAAATGCAGAGATCGCGCGATCCAAAGAGCGCCAGCAATGCCAAATCGTGCAGGTATCGAATACAAGCCTGCATTTCGATCATACTCGTAATCCTGCGTCGCATAAATAATATCAAACCCAGCAATCCAAAGAGCTACTGTAACGTATAACAGCCACGCTGCCAGATCAAAGCCGCCTGTAACCGCCACCCAGCCGCCAAGCGGCGACAGAGCAATAGTAAAACCAAGAAAAATATGACAAAGCCATGTAAAGCGCTTCGTGTACGAATACAATACGAGAAATACAACTGCGATTGGCATAAGCTTAAGGGCAATTGGCGCCAAATTAACGGTTGCTACAAACATAAGCGCAAATGAAACAATAATAAAAAGCAGAACCTCCGCCGATTTCAGCAAGCCGGCTGGAAGCGCCCGCTTCTCCGTGCGCGGATTGCGCAAATCAATCGCTTTATCTATCAAACGATTTAAGCTCATGGCTGCGCTGCGGGCACCGAACATAGCTAGCGTAATCCAGCCGATTTCTGCCCAAGAAGGAAGTCGCTGCTCCATCACCACAGCGCCTAATATTGCGCCCATAAAAGCGAATGGCAATGCAAAAACAGTATGTTCAAATTTAATCATTTCAAGAATAATGCCTAATTTGCGAATCATTGCTGTTCCTTCTCCTTTGTTCCCATATGCAGCGCCGCTACTCCGCCAGTCAGAGGATAAGCTTTCACCTGCGTCAACCCGGCCTCTTCAAATAGTTTTGCCAGCTCCGCACGACCAGGGAACATTTTGAGCGATTCAGGCAGCCACTTGTATTCATCAAAGCGCTTCGCAACAATTTTCCCCATAAGTGGCAAAATACGCCCGAAATACAAATTATACATGCCCTTAAACGGCTGCCAGGTCGGCTTCGACACCTCTAAGCAAACGATTTGTCCGCCCGGCTTGACAACACGCCTCATTTCTTTCAGCACCTGCAGGTAGTCCGGAACATTACGAAGACCGAAGCCTATCGTAGCGTAGTCAAAGGAGTTATCCTCGAAGGGCAGGCTCATTGCATTGCCTTGTACGAGTGTTATTTGCTTGCTTAAGCCCAGCTTGTCTAATTTGACCGCACCGACATCGAGCATGTTCTGACTAAAATCCAGACCGATGATTTTCCCTGTCACACTGGCATCAGCGAGTGCGATCGTCCAGTCACAGGTGCCGCAGCAAAGATCGATCGCGGTTTGCCCTGGCTGAACGTCCATCTTCTTCATCGTGAATTTACGCCATGCTTTATGTCTGCGAAAGCTGATTAGATCATTCATAAAATCATATTTTGGCGCAATACGTTCAAACACGCCATGGACATGACTTTTAGAGTTCGTATCCATCGTTTTCAAGTCACCTCGTCTCGTTGAATGCAGGTATATAATCGGTTCGTTTGTTTAATAGCGCATCGACGATTTGAATCATTTCACCGAGTAACTTGTCCGATTCCAGCTTGCCTGCGATTTCTTTTACTGCCTCAGCAGACTGCTTCAGCTTGTTAGAAAGCTGACTGCGCACATCATATTTTTCCACTAATCCTGCAATAAATGCAGGCTCGTTAGGATGCAGGGACAACCGCTCCCGCTCCTCCTCTGTTCCTTCTTGCATGACATGCCAGTAAGCCCAGCTCTTATCGAATCTAGAGGGGCTCTCGCTCCGCTCAAGCTCTTCGAGTACGACCTCGCAGCGGCTGATGTCAATTAGAACTTCTAACCAAGCACGTGATAATGTGCCCTCTAAAACGCCGGAAAAAAGCTGAAACAACGTGCTTTTCAACTGAACGACCGCGTTCAGATAATCTTCAGCTGTTACTTTCAGCTGTCTCATGCGCACATATAGGTTCACTTTCAGCCGGTTAACCTCACTTACAGCACTGCTAATCTTGGATACCATGTCAATTTGACCGGCTTGTGCCAGCAATTGATAAAACCTTGCACTAAAATAGTCGCCAGCAAGAACCTTAAGCTGCCTTGAACGCATTTCAGGCTCAGTTCGCTTCTCCTCGTCTGTGTCTATCAGATCATGCGTATCCATGCCAAGCTGTACAAGAGAAGTTACAACCGTAAAAAGCTCGCTATGTTTTGAGACTGAAGGCTGTTGGTCTAGAAACGCATATAGAGCGCGTAGTCTTGAATCCGAAAGCTCCGGAAGCTCTGTATGTGTTTGAATCATGTCATACTTGGTGTACTTTTGAGTGATTTCAGTAATACGATATGGTTTCATGGGGTAAGCCTCCGAACAGAGAAGCGCAAATCGCCGCTCAATAATCTAAACTATTATAGCATAACTTTTTCTAAAGAGCATACGATTCCATCTGTTGTTCAACATTTTGCAACATCCACCGTTCAAGGGCTCTCGTTATCCGCTTGGTTGGCCGAGAAACCCGAAACGGGACCGAAGCGTTCCTCCCATGCCGAAGTGAAGCTGACTCTCAGCCTTTCACGCCAAAGCACATCATGCACCGGATCTGCGTGGACTAGAGCATCCATATCCTGAAGCAGCCAACTGTCCGATTTTCTGACGTCAACGGCTGCCAGCAGCGAGCTGCCCTCCGGCTCCTCATCTACAATTCTGATCAGCACACGCTTTACGTTTTGCAGTTGCAGGAAAGAAGTGCGAACGAGCTTTTGAACATCCTGAAACCATGCGGAGGGACGTCCATTTGCTGCATTTACCATTATTTCAACGGACAAAACGCCGCTCCCCCACTCTGCTTTATTTAGACGCTCATTCAATTTTGCCGCGATGAGGACATCCACTAAATTATTATTGGTAACACGAACGGCAGGCGTAGTCTGAAAAACAGCAACCTCGCTCCCATTGGAGGGATGCTGCCTGGATTTATCCGGCAGCCAGCTTAGTAATAAGAGCACCGCAAGCACAGCAGCCCAAGCGGTCATCCATGGTTTTATGATTTTCACCCTGCACCTCCAAAAATCTATTATTCTGCGCTCTATCCTAATGTTTCTCATTGTAAAAATAGCATATACACCATTGTACGAGCGCAGAAGGTTGATTATTCGAAAGAGCATGCAGGGCATAGAAAAAGCAGGCTTCGCCTGCTCTGCGCCTTCGTGCTATTGATCCGTTTCCATCGTGCCGTATTTCGTCATAACTACAGCTTTGCCGCGAATTTTAATCGCCGACGTGTGGTCAGTAAATTGACAAATTAATATTTCATTTTTGTCCAGCTTCTCCGTGTGATGAAACTTCGTATCTTGTCCGCGTGTCAAACCGATGACTTGTACACCCTGGTCCTTTGCTTTGACAATTATATACTCGCCATGAGTAGGCTCCATCGTTATCCCTCCGCATCCGATATTCCAAACCGTCCATGTGAATTATAGTGGAAGTCGATCATTTGTGCAATGTCTGAACTCACCTAAATCACTAAAAAACGCTCGAACGGCATTCCGCTCGAGCGTCGCTTGTATACGAATACCTAATTGGATACAAGGTCCTTAAGTGATTTTCCTGGTTTAAAAGCAGGTGTTTTGCTAGCTGCGATTTCGATTTCTTCCCCCGTTTGCGGGTTGCGGCCTTTACGGGCCTGACGCTCACGAAATGATGATAGGTAACTCTTCGGTATGACCTCCGAGTTTTCCCCCATCCCACACCGTACGTGCGGCTTTCACCGCATACGGCGTTCCATCGAATAAGATGCCTCTAAGAGGCTCTCTACGGGCTCAGTCACCCGAGCTTAAGAGTTGGGACTACTTTGCCTCGCCAACAACTACCTATCCTTTTAGTAGCTCCTCTTGGAGCTTTAAAAGCGTCGTCCGAATTTTCCTATCCATTGTCTGTACACCACAATGGAGCTGATTATGACAGTTTGGGCATAAGGTAACCAGATTCGGGACCTTGTTTACCTTGTCAATTGAAAGGTACGGCTTGCGATGATGTACCTCCACGTTGTGAGGGTAAACAAATTTTTGCAACACACACATTTCACTTTATCGCGCTTAATGGCATAAGGTCGGTTCATGTAATACTCGAAATTATGACGGTAGTTATTGTTCCTAGCGTAAATTCCAAGCATATCATCATTCGTCCAAATGTCATCCAAATGAAGCTTCCTGAGTTTCTGGTTTGCTTCACGCCACAAAGCTCTTCCATCCTTCGTATACGGCTTCCACTTGGGATCGTATATTCTGGCATATTGAACCTTTGTACACGAGGCTCTTGTAAATCCAACCTTGCAAGATTCGTTGAAGAACTCTGCATAGGTTTTCATCGTATACCCTTCGTGTCTAACGACCCGATTTGAAAGATCTTTGAGTTGCACGACATGCTTTGTGTAGTTGCTTCCGTATAGTTTTCTGAAGGTGCCGATCATCGAGCGAACCATCGCATTGTCCATCTTGGAAATAAAGCCTTAGAGATCCCGATACTATAGTCGTTCGTTACCCCCAATTACTTTCGAGTTAATTAGCTCGATCTTTTCCAATCTGTCCGAGAGGTTCTTGTGCCGTCGAAGTTGATTGATATCGTCGCAGATCTCCCTCAGTTTAGGCTTTACTCTGTCCATATCGGGGATGACCTTGGCAACAATGATCTCATCTAACCTCTTCTTTTGCGCATATATGTGGAACCCGAGGAATTTTATCGGATGCTTTTGACAGTCCGTGATTAGAGTTTTCCCTCTTGAAAGATCTAAATCTAGCTGGTGAGAGAGATACTTCTCAATCTAATTCAACAGTTTTTCGGCATATGCTGCATCATGGCACATGATAATCCAATCCTCCGCGTATCTAATTAGATGAACGGGTTCATGTTTGGCGACTGACTTTTTCTTCAGTAATCGGTAATCCTTTTCGACGATGGTGCGACCATTTCTTGTGCGTGGCACCATCATCAGAGATTTTGGCTTTGAGCATCTTTTTAATAAGCATAAGGAATCTTTTATTCTTGATGCCCATATTCCAAAGGAGTTCAATGAGTTTATTGTGGTTGATATTATCAAAGCAGCCCTTGATATCGCCCTCAATAGCTGTGTAGTACTTATGGTTGATACATTGAACTAATCTGGCTATTGCATGCTCTGTGCTGCGGTAAGGTCTGAATCCATAGCTGTATTCCAAAAATTTGGTCTCGGCATATGGTTCTAATCCCATTCGAGCAATCTCTTGAATTATCCGGTCAACTATGATTGGAATCCCTAACGGTCTAAGCTTACCGTTACTGTTCGGAATGTATCTCCGAAGAACTGCCTGCGGATTGTAGTTGTCAATCTGATCTTTGATTAAGTCGAGCAGTTCTAACGTATCCATCTGCAATTAGTCGTTAATGGTTTACCCATCAGCTCCTGCCGCTTTCGAGCCATGATTCGACTTGATGTTGTGGATGGCTTTGTCAATGACTGCATCAGACTTCATGAAGTCCACAAGATTGTAGATGGGTTTGTTTTCTTTCGAAACCTCATATACCTTATCTTGGAATTCAACCAGATCGGATTCACCTGCGATTTGTGCGTCCTTTGAACCCCATGTCATCCCACCTTAAAAGTAGTTTGACAGGTTAGCTGATTGACTCGGACTTGCCTCGTTTAGACGCACTTGGCTTTTCGTCAATGTTCTTATCCGACTAGACCCCTTCACTCAGGAATGTTTTTATCCTCTCCCATCGTTACCTTTGGGATGTTAGCGGCATTCCGTCATCATTACTATGGGTCTGCTGACTGCTTTCATCAGGCTCTCCGGCAGTGGCATGCCTCCTCTGATTACTCGCTCTCGACTGTTCCGTATGACTTATCCTAGTGATTAAGTTTAGGCTTCCTCTTTACGCCGGGAAATCTGAATCAGGTTTAGAGCCTTCTAACTGTGCCTGATTATCCATCGTCATGTTGAGACGTGGATCACCACAACCATCGAAGAAAGAAGTGGTTCATTTCCTTGGGTATCCCTACCAACGGTTTGTCGGGAGGCGGTAATAACGACGCGTCAGACAAGGATTAGTCTCCTAGCCATGCTTAATCTTAGAGTCCCGCAGTATCTTCCCATGCACCTTTACAGACGAGAACCGTCATGGGTCAACTTACGACTTTACCTGGCTTCATACGGGTTTGTGTACCACCACTCCACCGCATGCAGGAGTCTCAGACACGCTTCCTTTGTAGGCTCTGGAAGCGACTCGGAATTACACCGAACAAATTAGTCATACAGTTGGGCTTAAATCTTTGCCCTCCGTTTTCCTGTCTCTGCGATTATGCCGCAGTGGCAGTTATACGGAAACAGCCCGCACCTTCGAAGTTACCAAAACCAACCAATTGCACTTTGTCTCCGTTTTGCAGCGCATCGGAAATCGCATCAAAAACGGCATCCACCGCTTTGGTCGCATCCTTCTTAGAAAGATCAGACAATTCAGCTACTTTAGCAATCAAATCTGTTTTGTTCATTGTTTCACCTCCTTAAAATTTTTGCGTAGCAAAACTTACTTCGTAAGCACATGAAGACTCATCTTATCCCTCTTATTAACTGAAATCTTCAAAAATATACCTTTTGATCGAACAAACCTATAGTAATACAGCCGATTGCCAATTTCAAGTACTAACACGATTTTCCGGCAATACAAATAAAACCGCCTCGATATTCGAAGCGGTTTATTCGTATATGCTTTGCTTTAGCTACAAAATGATCGCAATCAGGCCGCCGGAGCCCTCATTGATAATTCGTCCGAGCGTTTCCTGGAGCTTGTAGCGCGCATTGTCCGGCATCATTGCGATTTTTCCCTGTATGCCCTCACGAACGATCGAGTGCAGGGAACGACCGAATATATCAGACTCCCAAATTTTAATGGGATCATTCTCAAAATCTTGCATTAAGTATCTGACCAGCTCTTCACTCTGTTTCTCCGTGCCGATAATTGGAGCAAATTCCGATTCCACATCGACTCGGATCATATGAATGGACGGCGCTGTCGCCTTTAGCCTAACCCCGAAGCGCGATCCCTGACGAATGAGCTCAGGCTCATCAAGCGCCATTTCAGCGAGCGAAGGTGCAGCAATGCCGTAGCCTGTTGTTTTGACCATCTCCAGCGCCTCTGCGAAGCGGTCATACTCCCGTTTGGCATGAGAGAAATCCTGCATTAGCTGCAACAAATGATCTTTACCCCGTATCTCAACGCCTACAACCTCCATCAGAATCCGGTCGTACAGCTCATCAGGGGCGTATAAATCGATTTCTGCAACACCCTGCCCCATATTCATCCCGCTTAGTCCTGCCTTGGCAATGAAGTCGTAGTCCATAAATTGAGTGACAACGCGGTCGACGTCTCTCAGCCTGCGAATATCCTTCACCGTATCGCGAACAGAGCTCTCATAATTGCTCCGCAGCCAGTGATTATCGTTAAGCACCATAACCCAGCTCGGCAAATTCACATTTACCTCATGTACCGGGAATTCGTACAGCACCTCACGGAGAACGGAAATCACATCCTCCTCGCCCATTGTTGCAGCGCTGAGCGTCATAACCGGAATATCGTACTTTGCTTGAAGCTCACTCCGAAGCTGCAGCGCTTCTTCGCTTTTTGGTCTTGTTGAGTTAATAATGAGCACGAACGGCTTTCCGACTTCCTTAAGCTCATTAACGACCCGCTCCTCAGCTACCACATACGAGCTTCTCGGAATTTCGGCTATCGTGCCATCCGTTGTCACAACAACACCTAATGTGGAATGCTCCTGGATGACTTTGCGCGTTCCAATTTCGGCGGCCTCCTGAAAAGGAATCGGTTCTTCGAACCATGGCGTCGTGATCATACGCGGTCCATTTTCATCCTCATAGCCCTTGGCGCCTTCTACGGCATAGCCAACGCAATCGACCAGTCTTACGTTTACCTCGAGTCCTTCGGTAACCTTAAGCTTAACCGCTTGATTAGGAACAAATTTGGGCTCCGTTGTCATAATCGTTTTGCCTGCGGCGCTTTGAGGAAGTTCGTCTACAGCTCTGATACGGTCTGATTCGTTCGTGATGTTCGGAAGCACAACGGTCTCCATAAACCGTTTAATAAATGTTGATTTGCCCGTCCGGACCGCCCCGACAACCCCGAGGTAAATATCCCCGCCGGTTCGTTCGGCTATGTCCTTGAAAATGTCCACTTTCTCCACTGAATATCCCCTCCCAATTGAATTTCCGGTTCGCCGCCATCCACCGGTCAATAGGGCAGGCCAGCGACGCAACTCGTACATGCTTTTTGGACTAGTAACATCTTATGTGCAAGCTTCCCGATTATGACGATTCCTTCTGCGAAATCTTTTTTTGAGCAACAACAATCAACCCTTCCAAGATTGAGTTATATGACCCGATCCACATAACTATGACATTTGAAAGCAAAAAAACCCCCAAGACAAATCGCCTTGGAGATCCATGTAGAAGTGAAGCATTTCATATTGCGCTACGGCTGTACAGCCTGAGGCTCGTTGTTAATCCAATGGTATACCGGAGCCTTTACGGGTACAAAATCGGAGCTGTCAACGAGCAGTGACCGCAGATCAAGCGCAGGCTCGAAGCCAGACTTGCCGCTTTTGTTGACAAACTGCATAATATCAATGCCATAATCGGCATAAACAACCCCATTATCATCGAGAATAGCTTGTAGGGTCTGTCCGGAAAATATACTTATTATCGTCGGAGCTTTCTTGTTCATGCTCTTGTAATCAATATGATAAAAGCCAGGATACATTTTCTCCCCTTTAGGAAGATCGCCGCCGCTCTGTACATGGGTTCTTACCCAGCTTTGAACATCATTTATTTTCTGAAAGGTAACAATATCGAGCAGCTTAATTCTAGGCTTGGTATCCTCGTCTATAATTAAAAAATGAAAGTTTCCGCCATTCTCGAATGCTGCGGCAGGAATCGTGCTCAAATAGCCTGAACGGCCAAGTATATCAAAATCGACATAAAACTTTTCATAAAGCGGCGTGTCTACTGTACTGTTTTTCATCGGCAGCATTCCCGTATCGCTCTTATATTGATCAATAGCACCTTGCACATTGCGTACAGCTTCTTTAGGAGCGGCTTGATTTTGTCTCAGCTCGCTATCTGGGTATAAGCACCCTGTCAAAGTAGAAAGCGCAAATAACAAAGCGATTAAAGCCGCAGAGCTGCATATGCTTCTCCGCAGCCCTTGTCTATAAACAAATTTCATTTTTAATCCTCCTGAAAGGTTTGTAAAGCAAACTTGCTTCGTAAGCATCTGCTTACCACAAATCATCGTTTTCCTCTGCCTGTCTGGCGAGCTGCCTTGCGACTGCGGCGCGAAGCGGATCAAGCGGGATGTCTACCTCTACTTTACCTTCCACTTTCGCTTGACAGGCTAAACGGATTTGGTCGCCATCCAAACCAGACAGCTTCCTGCGTTCATTATCGGAGATCGGCTGTAGCTCACCTCCCGGTCGGACCATCACCTTACACATAAAACAAGCAGCCTTCCCCCCGCAGCGCGTTTTGATCGGCAGATTAGCGAGTCTGGCGGCCTCTAGCAGCGTCGTGCCCGGCTTCACCTTAACCACTTTGCCGGATGGCCAGAAGGTGACCTCACCATTCATAGCATGCCACCTTCCTCTCCTGCTGTGATCAGACCATGCAGCTCTTTCTTAGCCTCATCGGTAAAGTGGCTGCTTAATTCAATCGCTTGAAGCGCCCCTTCATGCAAGCTGGGATTGGCCGCAATCGCAGCTGCGATAAGCTGTACGCGATCGCTCCTGCCCCGAAGCATATTGAAGCAAAGCTCGTGAGCAAGTGGCACGATACAGACATCCAGATCTTTACGGATTTGAATTCGCGCTCCATACGGCAGCAGAAGCTTTCGTACGGCTGTCACGTAGCGGCAGCCTAAAGCAGATACCTGAAACCCTCCAACTAATTCGACCTGAACATCATCAATGATAAAGTGACACAGACAGGAGCGATACATGCTGGTCACGCTGATTGCCGGTTCATCAATGGCATACAGCTTGAGCGAGTCATATATATTTTGAACATCCTCCAGATCACAATAGATATCCAAATCCCGCGGCTTTGCCGCAAGCGGAAGTCCCCTCAGCATTAAGCCGACACTCCCGCCAACAATCCAACTTTCTTGTTTTGCTTTTGTCGCTTGTACAACAGTGGCCAGCGCAGTATGAATAATTTCGTTTCCAGTCATCGCCGGCACGTCCTCTTTCTTAGAAGTAAGGTTTATTAGCTGCTGCAATTTTAGCCCCCGCATCTTTGATAATTGCCTGGCAGCCAAGCCGGTAGCCTTCCTCGAACTCCTCTGGCTCAAGGCGGTCCCACTCCTCGTCCGTTATCCCTTCAAGCTGATCTCCGCCCTCCGTGACAATGCAGCGACAACGTGCGCAGGTGCCGCGAGCGCAGGAGAAGCCCCAATCCACATCATGCTTCAGTGCAAGATCCAGCAGCGATAAGCCAGCTTCCGCCTCTACGATTGCTGTTTTTGTTCTTCCCTTTAATTCAATCATTTTATTTCAAAGTCTCCCTTTCATTATGCTGTTAGCCATGCAGTATGTACGCATATTAAATTTTGTCGCCTAAACGATCGATATCAACCCGCATAAAAAACCAATAATGAGAAGCACAAATGCAACCAATGATAGAACAAACTTTATAATGCCCTTCGTTTTCAAACGAGCAAATGTTATTAATAGAGCCGCGATCGCCATCATCCCTATTCCGATAAGCGAGACCCACATTTTAGTCATTGGATCCATAGTTATTCCATTCTCCTAATCTATATCAATATGAATACTCCATTATTATAACATCGGAGAAAAAAAAGGACAAAAGCAGACAAGATTCTGCACCGAAAAAAAATTCCGGAACGAACCTCCGCTTTTGCCGCAGAGCTTTATTTCTTCATCATCATTTTCATTAAGGCTTCCATGTTAGACATGCTCATGCCGCTTGCTTTGACAGCCTTCACGATATCATTCACCGTTGATTCCGTAACCTTTACCTTCGCCATATCTGAAACCTGCTTGATGAGCTTACGCAGCTCAGCCTCATCCTGCATGGTCTCGGCTGTGACGCCGCTGGCAATTTTTTTGATCGAATTTTCGGTTATTCCTTTGCCGGTTTTTTTGTTTATCGCGTTCAGAACGTCTTTGGAAAAATCTTTTGTCATACCCTACACCTCCAGGATGCACTGAAATATTGCTCTTTGCATCATATGAGATGGGTATAGGATTGGTGTAGGCGCTCCCGCCTACACCAGTTCTTCGATTTCATGAGTGCGTAATCTGCCCATCAAATGCTCAACGGCTGTTCTTGGCTCCTTGCTCGCAAACAACACCTCGTACAGCTGAAAGGTGATAGGCATTTCTACCTTATATTGCTTCGCAAGCTCATAAGCAGCTCTTGTCGTTTTTACTCCTTCAACAACCATGCCCATACGCGCCAGAACCTCATCCAGCGGTGTACCGTCAGCTAACATGTAGCCTGCCCGCCAGTTTCGGCTGTGCTTGCTCGTGCATGTGACTACAAGGTCGCCTACGCCCGCTAGCCCGGCAAAGGTTAGCGGATTTGCGCCCATCGCTGTCCCAAGCCGTCCAATTTCCGCCAATCCTCGCGTCAAAAGAGCTGCTTTCGCATTATCGCCAAAGCCTAATCCATCCGTTAAGCCTGCACCCAGCGCAATAATGTTCTTGATTGCTCCAGCAACCTCAACCCCAACAACATCCGGATTCGTATATACGCGAAAGTGAGTGTTCATCAGCGCATCCTGAGCTTGCTCGGCTGCATGTATATTCGAAGATGCGACGACTACCGTTGTCGGCTGCTTCCGAATAACCTCTTCCGCATGGCTAGGACCTGAAAGCACGACTAGCTGCTCATCTCTCCGACCAAGCTCCTCCGAAAGGACGGTTGTCATTCGTTTTAGCGTATCCGTCTCAAACCCTTTCGTCGCATGAACAACTAAAGTACCGGGTGACAAGTAGGGCGCAGCTTGCTTTGCTACCTCTCTCATCGCCCCGGAAGGGGCAACGAACAGAGCAAGCTCCACATCCTGCAGCGCCTGTTTCAGATCCGTTGTAGCCTCGATCCCAGCTGGCAGCTTGACGTCAGGCAGAAATTTTTTATTTTCTTGATTGCGATTAATGCCTTCCGCTTGCTCGGTATTTCGTGTCCAAAGCATAACCTGATAGCCGTTGTTCGCGAGGACGGAGGCGAGCGCGGTACCCCAACTGCCTGCTACAAGCACTGCTGCCCGCTTTATAGCGGATGGATTATGATTTGTCATGCACGGCTCACGATCCCTTCTTTGCACCCAGCTTGTTTTCCGTCCCTTTAAGCAACTTTACAATATTAGATTGGTGACGGACGAATGCGAATATACAAATGAGCAAACTAACGCTTAACAGAGGCAAGGAAAAATAAAAAATGGCAATAAATAATGGCGTCAAGGCCGCAAATAATAACGACCCTAATGAAACATATCTGGTCAATGCAATGGTTGCAATTGCAACGATGCCTGCACACAACGCCGGAACAAAGGCAAGCGTAGCAATCACGCCAACAGTGGTGGCAATGCCTTTGCCGCCTTTAAAGCGAAACCATATCGGCCAGTTATGACCAACTATCGCTGCCAATCCGCATAAAACAGGAATCCATGAATTGTCACTCAAGCCATGCCCGATCCAGACAGCAGCGACTCCCTTTGCAATATCCAGTACAAACACGAGGATGCCCGGACCTTTGCCAAGAACACGCAGCGTATTCGTCGCTCCGGCGTTACCGCTGCCATGCTGACGAATATCAATGCCCTTCACCCACTTGGCAATCACAATACTGAATGATACAGAACCTAATAAATAACTTAAAGCAACCGCGATTACCCCGTATAGCAAACTTCTTCTCCCCTAATCTTCCACGGACTTACGACGCGAGAAAATTCGTATTGGTGTTCCTTCAAAGTCAAAAGCTGCTCGAATCTTATTTTCCAAGTAACGCTCATACGAAAAATGCATAATTTCCGGATCGTTAACGAATACGACAATCGTCGGAGGTTTGGTTGCAACCTGAGTCACATAATTAATGCGCAGTCGCTTCCCTTTGTCAGATGGAGGCGGGTTAATCGCAACCGCATCGGAAATAACATCATTCAACAAATGAGTTTGGATCCGCATCGCATGCTGCTCCGATACATGGTTAACAACAGGCAGCAGCTTTTGTAAGCGCTGTTTCGTCAATGCGGATAGATAGACGATTGGAGCGTAGGACATAAATAAGAAATGATCACGAATGCTTTGCGTAAATTGCTGCATCGTCTTTTCATCCTTTTCTACTACATCCCATTTGTTAACGACAAAGATAGACGCTTTGCCTGCTTCATGGGCATATCCGGCAATATGCTTGTCCTGTTCAATAATACCCTCTTCGCCATTTATCAGAACAAGTACTACGTCTGCCCGCTCGATGGCCTTCATAGCACGCATGACGCTGTATTTCTCAGTTGACTCGTACACTTTACCGCGTTTGCGCATACCTGCGGTATCAATGAGAACATAGCGCTGTCCGTCCCGCTCGAATGGCGTATCAATGGCGTCTCTGGTCGTTCCCGCGACATTACTGACAATGACGCGATCCTCTCCAAGCAGGGCATTTACAAGGGAAGACTTGCCAACATTCGGCCTGCCGATCAATGCTACGCGAATAACATCCTCGTCATAGCCGTCCTCTGTCTGCTCCGGCAGCAGCTCAACCGCCGCATCCAGCAAATCTCCGATTCCAAGCCCGTGCGATCCTGATATTGCAATCGGCGTACCAAAGCCCAGTCCGTAAAATTCATAAACCTCATCCATGCGGTTCTCATTATCCACTTTGTTGACGGCCACAACGACAGGCTTGCGCGAACGAAAGAGCATTTGAGCTACTTCATCATCCGCATGCGTCAAGCCTGATTTCGCATCGACCATAAAAATAATAACATCCGCTTCTTCAATGGCCAGTTCGGCTTGCATACGGACTGACTTCATAATTTCATCTTCACCATCAATTTCAATGCCGCCCGTGTCAATAATACTGAACGGCTTACCATTCCATTCTCCAGTGCCATAAAGCCGGTCACGTGTGACACCCGGTTTATCCTCAACAATTGCCAGGCGGTCGCCGATAACGCGATTGAAAATGGTAGACTTACCCACATTCGGACGCCCGACGATAGCAATAACGGGTCTTGCCATAATTAGTTTTCCACTCCTTCAAAAATACTCACGATAACCATCATAGCAAAAAAGTGCGTTCTTGGCTAACTTTTCATGTTATCGGTGGTCAACCAAAATAATCGTCCCATTTTTCAAATCATGGGCGCTGGCATCTAATATTTTTTCGAGCAGAAAAGCTGTTTGTTCCAGCATTTCCTTACTCTCCTCGATAAATACAGGAGCACCGCCGTGAGCCTTCTCTGCCTTCAAAGCTACTACTGCTACGATTTTAGCCATTTTCGCCAGCCTCCTTCTTATTTACCGAGGCTTCCGTTGGCATGCGAACAGCAGATTCCAATATTGGCACCCGTAAAATAATTTCCTTGCCTTTGCTCGCATCCAGCTCCTGCGGCAATAAAAATACGGCCAGCCTTCCATCCTTTATATCCAGCTTCGCCATTGGAATAAGCATAGGCTCGCCAGAATCCCGATAAAATCCCAGTATGGTGGCAATATCGTAAAGTATGGCCTGTCGCTGCCCAAGATTGCTAAGCGTTGCTTTGCCATTAGAGTTAAATGGAGTCAAAATAAAACCCATTCCTCTTTCCTCTATAATGTCTTGATTCACTTTCAATCCGACATTCATAATATAAATATTTCCAACAAACAGATCGGGGCCGTCAACGCGAACTTTGGCGGATTGAACATCTGCAATATGCGACAAAGATTTGCCGGATTTCAGTTTTTCGACAACCAGCAGCGATAACCCGCCCGCTAATATCCCGAACCAGATGTTTAATAAAATGGAAAAAAGACTGGTCAGCATAGCTGTCATGATAACCAAGTAATTGCGTCCCTCAAACATCATAGCGATATCCTCGATGTAGGTTGAGCCTCGTCCTACCAGCTCTAATTCATCTATCTTGGTCAACGTCTCCCGCTCCATTTTTCGAACGTCTCGAAATTGTGATGCCGCTAAGGTGAGAAACGTAATCGCCGTATAGTCCTTATTGAATAACGCCGGTACGGCTACAGCCCCCAGCGATGCAGCAATGACGGCCAACGAAATATGTATGATGCGACCATGCGTATGCGTCGGATATTGTCTATAATCCGTCCTTAGCATAAGCAACCTCGATAGGACACCTAACATAATGCCAAGCAAAACCCCGACTAAATACTTATTATCGATAAGAAAATACTGCATTACGAGGATCGGCCTCCTTTTACACGCCATAGGATGAGACTTAGCTTGGATATCCCAAGACGCATAAGCAGGAGCATCATACTACATATCCTTGCAGTTACAATAGCAATCAAAAAGCTATCCCACCACGCTAATGAGCCTATGAACGGTACATTTGTGCCGGACATCAATGCAGCATGCAGCACTTCACCAAATACCGCTCCCCAAACGAGCATGCCGAATTGATGCTTTACCTGTGAGGAGAAGGCACTGCACAACAAACCTCCAGCTATAGGAGAATCCCAGCTTGGACTTAGCCAAAAAAATACAGGGTCATAACTATAGAGCATTCGAGTAAATCCCCAAATGGTGGCAATCAAAAGCGCTGAGAGCACCAAATACACTTTATAGCCCACCTCTTCAGGATCTAAATAAATGAGGAAAGCCGCAATTATAACTATACATGCGCTCGCATGAACGTGAAGCTGCAGATTAAAAATGACAAGGGACAACCACAGTGAAGTCGGAATAACTGCTGCAAGTAAAAGCACAACAATCGCCATTTTACGACTATCCGTGTCGGGCGCCAAATATGGCCTCCAGCCGGTGGCTGCTAGAATAAGCACGATAAGCACAATACCTAGGGAAACATAACCTGGATTCAGTGGAATCACCTCTTGTCCCCCTATTATGCACCAAAAAAAAGGAGCTATTCCTGCGATTGCCGCAGGAATAGCTCCTTCATTTAAAAATAGCTGCTTATTTCAGGTTTTTAAGTTTGTCGCCGAAGCGCTCTGCAAGGGAATAGCTCATGCTTTCATTGCTAAGGCTTACGTTAGGGTTGTCGATTTTCTCAACCTTAGGAGCGCGCGGCGCACGATCAGGACGTGCGCTTGGAGTTGGCTGCTCAGGCGCTTCCTCAGTTTCTTTGATGCTCAGGCTAACGCGCTTCTCGGAAGGATTGAAGTCAAGCACCTTCGCTTGCACCTCTTGCCCCTCCTTCAGCACTTCGTTAGGCGTGCCGATATGACGATGTGCAATTTGAGAAATATGAACAAGTCCTTCAACGCCTGGAGCGATTTCAACAAAAGCGCCGAATGGAACAAGGCGACGAACTGTACCTGTTACAATATCACCTGTTGCAAATTGATTGCTTGCCGTATCCCAAGGGCCAGGCTGTGCAGCCTTAATGCTTAGACTGATTTTCCCAGCTGCCGGATCCACTTTAAGCACTTTTACACGAACGGATTGGCCTTCAGTTACAACATCCTTCGGATGCGCGACATGCTCCCAGGAAAGCTCTGAGACGTGTACAAGACCGTCAATGCCGCCGATATCAACGAAAGCACCAAATGGTGTCAAACGTTGAACGGTACCATCAAGCTCTTGACCTGGCTCCAAGGAAGCCATAACCTGCTGCTTGTTTTGCTCGAATTCGGAATCCAGCACTTCTTTTTGGGAAAGAATCACTTTATTGTTCTCGCGATCGATTTCTTTCACTTTCACACGTAGCGTACGGCCTTTGTAATCAGAAAAATCTTCCACAAAGTGACGCTCAACCATAGAAGCAGGAATGAATCCGCGCACGCCAACGTCAGCAACGAGACCGCCTTTCACGACGTCTGCAACTGCAACCTCGAATACTTCACCGCTTTCGAAGCGCTGCTCCAATACATCCCATGCTTTCTCGCCGTCAACGAGACGCTTCGAAAGAACAAGGCTCTCCTTATCATCGTTAATGCTTACGACTTTAAGCTCAACCTCTTGACCGATTTGAACTGCATCTGTTGCATTTTCAATTTGGACCGGAGAAAGCTCACGAATTGGAATGACACCGTCATATTTATATCCAAGGCTTACATAAGCTTGGTTATCTTCGATTTTGACGATCGTACCTTTAACGGAATCACCTTTTTTCAAAGACACGAAATTATCCATAGCGTCTTGACTTACCTCTTCCGCTGCGGATTCTTGTACATTAGTTTCTTCTGACATTGAAATAACCTCCTCAGTTCATACCCCAACTTTATTTAAATCTGCTGACGCCTATGGAGAAAGCAGCATTTAAAACATGATTAATCATTGTTTGATTTTAGCTCACGAATATGAGCCATAATAGCTTCTGTTACGCGGTCTAGCATATCAGACGATGTGTCTTCAATAATTGCAGATAAATCTATTGGCTTGCCGTAGCATACCGTCATTTTACTAAAAGGCTTATATCGTCCAATAATAGCAACAGGCACAATTACCGCACCGCTTCGTACCGCAATCATCGCGGCGCCCTTCTTAGCTGCTCCGCTTTGGTTGTTTCGCGTGCCCTCAGGAAAAATACCCAGCATATTTCCATCCTTAAGCATGGTAATCGCTGATTTGATTGCGTCTTTGCTTACGCCACCTCTTTTTACGGGAAAAGCGCCGAAAGCACGAATTAACGATCCGAAGACTGGAACCTTGAATAATTCTTCTTTCGCCATAAAATGGACCTTGCGTTTCACCTTGATTCCGACAGTAGGCGGATCGAAATTACTGATGTGATTAGAGGCTAGAATGACAGCACCCTCAGTAGGTATATTCTCAGTGCCTCTCGCTTCTAACCGGAATAACAGCGTATAAATGGCATTCAGGAGAGAACGAAAAAAAACGTATAACATAGTTTACTTCGCCTCCGCCATTTTGGTTCGGCTTAAATCTACAATTGCTTGAATAACCTCATCAATGGTCATCCCGGTACTGTCCACTACAACAGCATCTGAAGCGCAGATTAAAGGCGAAATATCGCGCTGCTCGTCCAACCGATCGCGCTCTGCAATTTCTGCTTCCAATTGCTCGAGTGTGACCGACTGCGTTTCGGAAATCTCACGAAAACGTCTAAGCGCTCGTTCCTTGACCGAAGCGGTTAAAAACACTTTCAATTCCGCGTCCGGCAAAACATGCGTACCAATATCCCGTCCGTCCATTACAACGCCCTTAAAGGCTGCTAGATTGCGCTGCATCATACCAAGTACATCTCGAACGGCTTCATTAGCCGCATAGTGCGAAACTTGAAGAGTTACCTCTCGTGATCGAATAAGTGAGGTTACATCCTCTCCATTTACATAGACGGACTGTCCTTGAATGCCGGGCTCTAGCTCAATCTTCAACGATCTTGCTAATTCAGCCAGCTTCTCCGGCTGAGCTGCTGATACACCCGCACGCTGAGCACTAAGTGTAACGGCACGATACATAGCTCCCGTATCGACATACACATACCCTAGCTGCTCGGCAACCTTTCGCGCGACTGTGCTCTTGCCGGCGCCAGCTGGCCCGTCAATTGCAATGTTCATGCGATCGGTTTCACCTTCGTGATGCATCACGTATGGTCAACCCCCTTTAGTTAGAGACGGCTGGCCGAAACACGTGAGATTGCGACACAAACCTCTCAAGAAAAAAGCAGGCATTGCCTGCGAACGTGAAAATTATACCACACAATACACGCAGATGCAAAAGATCAGCGTTAGTTCAAGCGGGTTCCTTCCCACTGATCTACGCCGGTTAACCAATGACGAATCGTATGATTTTGCAACGCAGCTTGCGAACAAACAAGCAAAATAAGAAGAGAAATAATGATCCTTCTTAAGATTGCGGTGACTTCATCGGTCAAATGAAGCAATTGCTTGCGTTTTCTCTTTCTATTTATTATCTTTCGCAACATTTGGCAGCCACCCTTCCTTCTTTTTGGGTAGCTTGCCAAGTGCCGCATGTTATTATTCATCGAATCCGGGATTCCAGCTGTTTCTCAAAACAATAGCGGATGACCTTTTGCCGTTCGGAATCATTTATTTTTATATATTTGATCATGGCCTGCTTCCGGCCTGTTTCCAAATTTATTACCCGAACGATTTCACCTGTAAAGGAAGCGTGATCAATCGTACCGTTCCTGAAGGGGATAAGCAGCCAGCAATCTAAATATTGTCCTGCAGCAAGCGGCCATTTCCCTTCGCATAGGAGTGAAATTCCTCCTCCGCCAATATCATCAGTCATACATACAAATCGTACATGATTAGACAATTTGACGGCGATTTCCAGCTCAGCGGGAACTCGAAGAAAGCTGCGGCGCTGAACCTTTGTAATCCGATTTGGATCGGGCTTCGTTATTTTGACTAATCGTATGACATCTTCCTTGAAACCGACAACATGAGAATCGAAATAATTTTTAATTCCATCCTCTGATACGAAGTAAACGGAAAGCTCATCGCCTAGAAACAAACGTTTGTAGCGCCCAGACCCTTCACTAATTGGAATCTCAATTAGCCAGGCTTCCTCTTGCTCGTCGGCAATTCGCGATTTGTACTCGATTGCCGCCTCCGCCTCATCCGAAGAAGCAATTTGATAATACAGCATTTGATTTATTTTCGGCAACAAAGTGGCTCCCCCCCATTTACATGCATTATAGCATGTCAATCAGAGGCGAGCCATATCGTTATTGGCCGGATGCAACGTTTATATCTTGCGTCGTCATTTCTTCAATTGATTCTTCGGCGCCTGTCTCGGAATTAATGTATACGCGATAGATAGCCCCGTTGATACGGCCCATATATTCGTAGCATAGCACCTCTTCGCCGAGATCATTTTTAATCAAGGCTAATTGCTCGCTTGTTACTTTCATTTCAGGGTTTAGCGCCTTTCGCACATTTTCTTTCGTAAGGATCGGACTTGGCAAAGTCCGCTTACGATGCTCGTATACATAATCATTCGCTTGCAGGCCGACAACCTCTCCATTATCCAAAGCCACCTTTACCGTCAGCTTCTCGGGATAAATCAATACGCCGCTTTGCAGTCCTACGAAGGTGAAAGCACCCGTATTATTCAACGTATCGTAATTAATGGCTTTCGTCGCTTCAAAGCCATGCTTATTTAAAAATGTTTCTGCAGCTGCGCGCGCTTTTTCTAAATCAATCTTCTTGTTTCCAATGTCACGAGAGTTCAGTAGCCATATGAGCTCTCCGCCTTTTTTGGTAAAGTCCATCTGCAGCATTTGGTTTTTAGACCCTTTCTTTACGGTTGCTGAATAAGAGGCGTATTCCGTTCCCTTAGCATTTTCAACGACGTGAATATCAGACTCGGCTGCATTAGCGAACTTTGCAGCACGCTTCTTAATTTCCTCGGGGGTAACCACTTCACCGCTTAGCATGTTGAACGTCCGTGTCTGATACATGCTGCTTACCGATGGGCCCCAATTGATCTCAGGGTACTCGCTTACCTTCTTGTCCACGGATCTAAAGCCATCGATAATTTTATTGTTGTTATTCGATTGATCAGAGGCAAGTGCAACTTCAACATCCATCCAACGCAAATTGTTGGCCATAACTTCCTTCTGCATGCCAGCCAAATCCTTAGAGATTTCCTCTGACTTCGCATAAAGAGTTTTCATCATGCTGAATTCATCCGGTGTAAGCGGCTGCTTGCTCAAATCGCGGACTGCGGTCTTGTAAGAAAAATTTGCAATGTGGGACAAGAAGTCCTCCGCTTTGTGAAAGGGAACCATGTTTAACGGGAGCTGGTTAATTTCGTTCTGCGCTTCGCTTGTTAGCCGCCACACATTGACAAGTCCCTTTCGATGAAAGCTTTGTGAGGCCGAGTTCACGGCAAGCGTATTTCCTAACTGCTGGTGCAATTGCTCGACATGATAGGTTAAATCATGGAAAGCCCGTTGATACTGGTTCTCTGCTTTAATCAATATCGAGTTCTTATCTTGATGCTCTTGATAACCCCAATAAACTGCGCCTAAAAAAAGCAGAGACATGATTGGAAACAGGATTGAGCTAAGTCGACGGTACATAATGCAAAAGCTCCTTTCTTGTGCAAAACATGGGTTTAGTTTGGTTTGCCAAAAGGAGCTTTATGCATCCTGCTATTCAATTGTTGTAAAGTTTTATAAAAAAATTAATACATCATATGCTCTTCAATATCCAAATCGTTTATGTTATTGCAAATGCACTGCTTAAAGCCAGTTTCAATTGTCCCTTTGTCTCTTCGTCCGCGAAGCACAAATTTTTCTCCGCAAACATTGCAGCGAATCGTCACCTTCACTCTTGCAGCCTCCATATTCCCCTCCAACCGAAATAATCTAACGTCTTCGTCCGAAGCGTTTCTATATATTAACAGTATGGACGCAGCAGCTACATTTTAATCTCATCCTCCTGAGCAACAAAGCGGAACGGAGAGCGTGAAGTAGCATGATTCATTTTGCGCAAACCCCAAATCCACAACATAATCATAAATGGAATAATAAACCACATCCAATTTGTCTGTACCGTAATCATAATCCAATCGTAAGAACCATGCAGCAGAACCGGAAGCGCGAACGACACAAACAAAAAGAAGTAGCTTTCTTTTTTGGGAGCAAACTTCGCTTTACCCAAGTAATAGCCCATCATAACTCCGAAGAGGGCGTGACCGGATACAGGCAGCAACGCTCGTGCAAGCAGCGTGCCGAAGGTAGCAGGCGAATAAATAGCGTAAAGTACATTTTCAAGAGTGGCAAACCCAAGAGATATGGACGCAGCATAGACGATTCCATCATATGGCTCATCGAATTCCGTATGGTTGTATATGACATGATACAAAACAAACCACTTTACAAATTCCTCTACACCAGCCGATTTAACAAAAGCAAACACAATATCATTATTTCCCAGCCAGAGCTCCATCCCGCGCTGAATAACCATAATCGGTACGACGACCAGTATGCCGAGCACGAACATTCTCGCTACCATATGAATGGGCTCTGCTTCGTACCGATCCCTCAAATATAAATAAGTAAGCAGCGAAACGCTTGGCGCTACAGCCGCAGTCAATACGGAAAACAACAACATTTCTTCCCTGCTTTCTCACACCCAGCCGCGATAACGAACAGCCTCAGCCATTTTGCGGACGCCGACCATATAAGCGGCAAGCCTCATATCGACCTTACGGGTGCGGTGTATTTCATACACGTGCTCAAAACCGCTTTTCATCATTTGTATAAGCTTATCATCTACTTCTTTTTCGTCCCAATAGTAGCCTTGATTATTTTGCACCCATTCAAAATAGGAAACAATGACGCCTCCGGAGCTGGCAAGCACGTCAGGGATAAGCAGAATATCTCTATCCGTTAATAATTGTGTAGCGTGCAGTGTTGTCGGGCCATTCGCAGCCTCTACGACAATTGCCGCTTTAATATTAGGCGCGTTGCTTTCCGTAATTTGATTCTCGATGGCTGCCGGCACAAGAACATCACATTCCAGTTCGAGCAGCTCAGCGTTCGAAATCGTCTGAGGAAACAACGAGGTGACATTTCCAAAGGAATCCCGACGATCAAGCAAATATTCAATGTCTAGCCCATCTTTATTATACAATGCTCCATGCACATCGGAAATACCTATTACGCGAGCTCCAGCCTCATGCATAAATTTGGCAAGGTAACTGCCTGCGTTGCCAAACCCTTGAATGACGATACGAGCCTCTTTTATTGGAATGCTTTTTAGACGAAGCGCTTCTTGGATCATGATAACAACGCCGCGTGCGGTAGCTGTCTCTCTGCCCTTGGAGCCGCCAAGCACAAGCGGCTTTCCTGTAATAAAGCCAGGGGAGTCAAATTCACGTATCCGACTATATTCATCCATCATCCATGCCATAATTTGCGAATTTGTCATGACATCCGGCGCCGGAATATCCTTATTCGGTCCTACGATCTGACTTACTGCGCGCACATAGCCCCTGCTAAGACGCTCTAGCTCGCGAAACGACATCGTCCGGGGATCGCAAATAACGCCGCCCTTGCCCCCGCCGTATGGAAGATCCGCAATCCCGCATTTTAGACTCATCCATATGGATAGCGCTTTGACCTCATTTTCCGATACCGCAGGGTGAAATCTTACGCCGCCCTTTGTTGGCCCCACCGCGTCATTATGCTGTGACCGATAACCTGTAAACACTTTCGTTACTCCGTTATCCATCCGCACAGGTATACGCACAGTTAGAACCCGTATCGGCTCCTTCAGCAGTTCAATTATATCCGTATCGTAGCCCAGTCTGCGCAGCGCTTGTTCAATTACAATTTGAGTAGATAGCAAAACATCGTTGTCTTTCATGTCACTCATTTTATACACCGCCTTTGTCTACATCTAATATGAACACCTTATCCCGCCTGTATGCGAGTCAAGTCTTCTTATTTACACACAAGAAGAGCATCATGCAGACATAATCAGTCCGCAGATGCTCTCTCCAGGTCCTAGCTTATTAATATTTGAAATGATTACATATTTCCCGAACGGCTGATTCGGACATAATCACTTTGCCATACTCCTCCAGCATGGCAAACGTAACCGAGGTGGCTTCTCCATATTCAGCAAGCAGTGCAATGACTGCGTTATGCCTTGATGTCTCAATTAACGCAGGCTCTAACGCTAATATATACTTGCCATTATAGGAATACAATCGTCCGTCCTCCGTTAACGCGGAAGCCTGCAATTGCTTGCATACCGAAATAACGTCCTCGAATTCGCGGAATGCGTACATGACGACATCGCTATGCTCCAGCGTCACTTCCATTTCGTATATCTCATCTTCCGTGTCGTCATCCTCGACAGTCCGTTCACCGGCGTGAGCGTGCATTTTACCGCGGGTAACGATCACCACCATTCCTTGGGCGGGGAGTGCAAACACTTCGACCGCTAACGGTCCACTGGCATCGAATCCAAGTTCACTATAGGCTTGATCCATCATTTCACTGAATAGTTCGTGTACCTTAGGAATTTCTCGCCACATGTCATCCTTCTGGATCCCCCGTTCCAGCAGGTCGTCGAACGTCAGGAAAATCCGTATCTTGTCCTGACTCAAACGTTCGATTTTCATGATAGGATCCTCCTCTGCAGCATCTGTTGTAACAGCGTATGAAATTTTTAGTAAGATGTGATCAAATTGATCACATCGTGCTATGTATCTACTTTATCATGTCTGATCTTTGATTGCACTAATGAAAAAAAGAATCGTAAAGCCGCATTGCATCTAAGCGCAGCAGCTATACGATTCTTCATCCTTGACTTGCCGTTTAGTGTGCCAATGCAGACGATTCCGCTTTGATCTTATCTGCTTCCCGCTTCAATGCAGGGTCGCTGTTCACAATAGCCTCAATTTGTCCCCAAGCGGCTTCTGATTTTACGGCGGAATCGTCGGAATGCTTTGGGGCTGTGACTGCCGCCTCTTCTTTCCAGTCCTTGCTCATTATTTTGGAAAACGATTTGCGGGCTGCCGAGGCACAAACATCCGACAAGGCATGAGCAGCCCAAGCGACCGCACCCGGACGTCTGCGTGAAACATATACGGTTGCGACTGCACCAATTAACCCTCCGAATAAAAATCCACTTAATTTCATGTTGTAGCCATCTCCTTCCTCATTCGTATGCAAAACTTATTTTGACCGACAGGCACATTGAGCATTCCATATAAAATAAGGAAATGATTCTAGGGACTACACATACAAATATGATACAATGAGGGCGTTTCCGTACGATTGGCCATAACAATTCGGAGGTTCCTATGCTCAAATCAACCATAAAACTTTTCATCGCACTTGCTCTCGGGTCGCAAATAGCCGCCTGCAGCAGCCTTACAGCTAACGAGAACATAACGGCTTCCAATGAAGGAACGTCTGTCTCACTGCATTCCCCTACTCCTGATGAGCCAAGTGAAGACAGCATAAGCAATGAAAGCACGCCGCAGCCTTCGTCTAGTCTAGCGGTCGAGCCGGAGCAGCAGGCCCAGCCTGTTAAGCTGTACCGCATGAATGACGCCTATCGCTTCGAGCCGATGGAGGAGAGCACTCCAGCTAAAGCCGTGCTGCTAACCTTCGATGATGGTCCGAAGGATGAAGGCGTCATTACCAGTATGCTTGACACACTTGACAACCATCAAGCGAAAGCCATATTTTTCGTAAATGGCTACCGTGTGAAGCAAAATCCAGATCTTCTAAAGCTTATCTATATCCGGGGGCAGACGATCGGCAATCATTCCTGGGATCATATTAATTTAAAAAATGAATCCGAGGAGGTCATTGAACAGCAGCTCGCTGATCTGCAGGCGCAGATCGAATCGTTTATCGGGGAGAAGCCTATATTTTTCCGCCCGCCTTACGGGTCAGGCGGAGACAAGGTGAAAAATATAGCAAAAAACCACGGCATGCTGTACATGACGTGGTCGAACGGCTCTCTTGACTGGGATAAATCTGCGAAAAACAAACCTGAGATTGTTATTCAAAATGTGATGGAACAGCTGCACCCCGGAGCAAACATTCTTATGCATGAGGTCCAGTGGACAGCCGATGCGCTTGATGAGCTGTTAACGAAGCTCGAAAACGAAGGCTACAGCTTTATTGACCCGGACACGATCGTTACCTCTCACTAAACTTAAGGCCATACCAGAACAAGCCCGCAACTAAACAAACGAATAATAAAAATAGCAGATTGTAATACCATTTTATTACCTTGTTAATGCTGGAGGGGAATTTCTTACGCCTTGGCGGCAGTGCTTCCCCATCGTTAGAAACCGTTATGTCTTGAGGCGATTTTGTCGCCTCTCCTTGTTGTTTATAACTTCTCCGGCCTCCAAATTTTTCTTTCCTGCTCATGTCTTCCTCCTAAAGCGAATAATTAAACCCATGATGAAGTCAATAAGGAAATGTGCGATAATTGGCGCCCATATAGAGCCAGATTGAATGTAAATCCACCCTAAGCCATAGCTGATCGAAAAAACCAAGCCGGTCGGAATCCAGTGCTTCAAGTAGCGGACATGGATCGTCGCAAAAATAATGCTCGTCCAATAAGGACCGATCGCATGCTGAATAGCCCCGCGAAAAAGCAATTCCTCGCATACTGCCACAACAAAGGAAATCACTGCAATATGCCAGATCGGACGATTCGCAAATATTCGATCATTAACGCCGCCGTCATCACCCGCTTCCTCTGGCACAAATCGAGAAATAAGCAAATCAATTAAAATTACCGCCCCCGCTAATCCTGCGCCCCACCAAATAAATGAAAGCTCCTTCGGAAAGGTAAATAAATGGAATACGTTTTGTCGCTGAAATAAAACCCATATCAAACCGATAATAAAAGTAAGCGCTTGGGTCGTATATAAGTTGATAAGGAGCATGCGGTCATCGAGCTCATCAACCGACACCTTGCGAACACGAATATTACGAATATCAAATTTCTTCATAGCTTCCCGCCTGTCTGGTACGTTCATATTTTCTTTTACTGCGGTTTAACCTATACTGATAGAACAAATCGACAACCTATTTTTACATAGAGGAGAAATTAAGATGGAAAAAAGATTAACGACTACAGCAATGTTATTTAGTGTTGGATTTGTATTCATGCTCGTATGTGTAGTAGGCGCTTTTTTCTACGGCATACAAGTTGGCGCTGAGCGCACAGAAGCCAGGTATGCGACACCGGACGAAGCCTCACAAGCAGCAGTGCCCGTCAGCCCCTATCAGCAGCAGGATTTGGTGTCATTCTATCATACTGTATTTTTGCCTTATCGTGAATTTCAAAACGAATGGTTTACAGCCATGACTAAATTATCGCAAGGAAAGAACATAGAAGCAACTTCGATGCTCGAGGACTTATCGAGCCTGGCCAAATCCAAAGCAGCCGAAGCAAGCTCCATTAATATGCAAACGTCTCCGCTGCTTGCAGAAGCGCAGATTAGCTACATCCGAAGCCTAAAGCAATTTACTGATGCAGCTTCAAAAGCGGCTGCTAACGCGAAGACTTTGACGAATACCGAGCTAAAGCAGGAAATCTCGGAAGAGAAGACCTATTTGTCAGCTTCTAATTTCGCCTTATCCGCACAGCAGGATTATTATTCCGCGATGCTGAAATGGGCTGCTTCCGTTGATATGGAAATACCTGCCGATTATAAAGCGCCAGCCATTCTAAAGCTGACACAATGGGAAAAGCTTCCGATCACGATCAAAAACAAGCTCATGGCTGATCAGCTTATGTCCCGCAAAAAACTTACAAGCTATTATCCGCATGATTTAACGAGTCGGGTAGACGAATTTATTTTATCCGGACAAGCAGCGAACATGAAGCTCCAAACCTTATCCGCAGTAGTAGACCTGCTCGTTAATACTGAAGCGGTCCGCAGCGGAGACTTCACGGCCAGCAAGTCAAGACTGTATCAGCAAGCGCTGCTGCCGCAGCTGCCATTCTTCTTCCAGGACTCAAACTAACCACAATCCAAATAAACAATCTAATTAATCATAATAAAAGCCTTTAAGCCCGGCTACAGCCGCCATCCCTCCTGTCACGTTGTGGATGTCGCTGTAGCCTTGTTCTTCTAAATAATGACATACGGCCACACTCCTTACTCCGTGTGCGCAAATAATATATAGAGGCAGCGCATTGTTAAGCTCCTGCAAACGATGCGGAATTGTATTCATCGGTATTAAGGTAGAATGCTCCAAATGATAATAATCCCATTCGAATGGCTCTCTTACATCTATGATTTGTCCTGCTTCTATTTGACTGTTTTCCAATAATGCCAAAAAAATTTGCGGAGTCACATCCTGCCATTTCGTCATCTATTAAGACCTCCATTATCGTAATTTGTTGCTAACGATGCTTGAATCATAACGAAAATTTCACATTTCAGCAAGTTTCAGCATTGCTTTTGTCCACTCCCTTGCTATAAAATAAGAAGGTCCATAACCGTAGATCAAACTCTCGTCCCGCTGCTGCACAACGGTGCCGGGTAGAGAGTTTTTCTGTACATAATAAGCGGAGCTCTCCAGCTTCGCCCCATTTTAGGAGGCATACTTCACATGTTTAAAGTGTTAGTTTCCGATCCAATCAGCGATCTGGGTATCCAGCAGCTAATGGATGCATCGGATGTCGCAGTCGACAAAAAACCAGGCTTAAGCGAAGACGAGCTCGTTGCCATCATTGGCGAATACGATGCATTGCTTGTCCGCAGCCAAACGCGCGTTACAGCAAAAATTATGGATGCCGGCAAGCAGCTGAAGGTTATAGGCCGTGCAGGCGTAGGCGTTGACAACATCGATCTGGATGCAGCGACACAACGCGGTATTATTGTCATCAATGCTCCAGACGGCAATACAATCACAACTTGCGAGCATACTTTTGCGATGATGATGGCGGTTGCCCGTCACATTCCTCAGGCGTATATGAAAACCGTCAATGGAACCTGGGATCGCAAATCCTTCCTTGGCGTCGAGCTTCGTAACAAGACGCTTGGCGTACTCGGCATGGGCCGTATCGGCAGCGAGGTTGCCAAACGCGCCAAAGCGTTCGGTATGGAGATCATGGGCTATGACCCTTTCATGACTGAAGAACGCGCCGAGAAAATCGGAGTGAAGCTGGCAAGCGTAGACGAAATTATACGCAATGCTGATTTCATGACAGTTCACACGCCGCTGACGCCAGATACACGTCACATGATTGGCAAGGCACAATTTGAAGTCATGAAGCCAGGCATGCGGATTATCAACTGCGCACGCGGTGGAATTATCGATGAAATTGCTTTAGTCGATGCGATCGACAACGGCGTTGTAGCTGGCGCAGCCTTCGACGTATTCGAAGTAGAGCCTCCTGCTGACGACCATCCGTTCTTGACACATCCGAAAATTATCGTTACCCCTCATCTTGGCGCATCAACTGTAGAGGCCCAAGAGAACGTTGCGATTGATGTATCCGAACAGGTGCTTCACATTCTTCGTAGTGAGCCGTTCATGAACGCGGTTAATATGCCGCCGATTCCGGCTAACCTGCAAAGCATTCTTCAGCCATACTTCACACTTGGAGAAAAGCTTGGCAGCTTTATTGCACAGTCCATAGAAGGTGCTGTAACTGAGATTGTCGTCGGCTACTCTGGTGAGCTTGCAGAGGTCGATACGCAGCCCATTACACGTCATATCGTTCGCGGCGTACTCGCGCATCATCTTGGCTCCGAGCAAGTCAACGTCGTAAACTCGATGCATCTTGCGAAGGTACGTGATGTTAACATTCTCGTTCAAAAATCCCACACCGCGAAGGATTTCACGAATCTCGTGACCGTATCGCTTCGTACGAAGAAGGAAGAACGTGTCATCGCCGGGACATTGCTCACTGGCTACGGGCCTCGAATCGTCCAAATCGACAAGTTCCCTGTTGATGTGACGCCAGAAGGAAACCTCATTCTAATCTCGCATAATGACAAGCCTGGTATCATCGGTCGTGTCGGCACCCTCCTTGGCAGCAATGATGTTAATATTGCAACCATGCAGGTAGGCCGACAGCTTGAAGGCGGCTCCGCGATCATGGTCCTGCGAGTGGATAAAGCAACACCTAAAAAAGTGCTCGAGCAGCTTACGAGCATGCCTGAGCTTAACACAGCTAAAGAAATTACTTTATACTAAGCTGCAACATTATGCACGGAAGAAAGGAGCCAACCGGGTTAACGGTTGGCTCCTTTTGTTTCACGTACAACAAGAATTATCTGCCCTATTCTACAAAAAAAGCGTTCCCTAAAGGAACGCTTTGACAACTATTGATGGGCTTCGACAGGCAAAAGCAAGGTGAATGATGTTCCAGCACCGGGAGCACTCTCGACGACGATACGTCCGTGATGAAGGTCCACAAAATTTTTGACGATCGCAAGCCCCAAGCCTGTTCCGACTGAAGAACCACGCTTTCGCGCTTTATCTGCCTTATAAAACCTTTCGAATATATAAGGCACATCCTCAGAAGAAATACCCTGCCCTTCATCTGTTACACTCAGCTGGATAAATGGTTTGCCGCTAACATGGGCGTGTCTGCCTGCAATTGTAATCGACTTTCCTGACGGGGTATGCCTTATGGCATTATCCAATAAATTGGTCAATACTTGCTCCAGTCGGTCCTCATCCGCTTCCTTCATGAGCAACGGTTCATTCGGGAGCTCAGCATGCAGTACCACTACCCGTTCCTTCGCATAAACCTGGAACTTGCGATGCACGCGCTTCACGATTTGTCTCAAATCAAGCTCTTGGAAATTCATATCGACGTGACCAGCTTCCATCCGTGCAATATCCAAGAAATCATTGACTAATCTACCCATCCGAAGAGATTCATCATAGATAACCTGTACAAGCTCCTTGCGCTCCTCAGGGGATACGACGATATCATCCAACAATGCTTCGCTATAACCTTGCAGCATAGAGAGAGGCGTTCTAATTTCATGTGATATATTTGCCACAAAATCTCTCCGCAGCTTCTCAAGCTTATGCTCCTCGGTCACGTTGCGGATCACCGCAACGGCACCGCGTACAATATCCTTCGATTGTAGCGGAGCCATCACAACGGACCAGACGCTGCTCAAGACATGGATTTTTTCCGTCGCGTCATGACCTTCCTGCATAACCCGTTGATAGAGATCTCGAAGCGGGATTGGAACCTCTGAATCCGCAGCCCCTCCATCAAACAGCTCTTCCTGCCATACGAGCTCTATACCTGACCATTGATTAATAAGTAAATGACCGCTCGGGTTGGTCAGGATCACCTTGCCTTCGGCATCGAACGTAATAACGGAGTCACCCATGCTTCGTAAAATACTTGTCAGGTGATTTTTCTCATGATTTAAATCATGAATGAGCTTATCGAGCTGCTCCGTCATATGGTTGAACGTATGAGCGAGCTCGCCAATCTCATCCGAGGAGCGTGTGCTCACTCTCGTGCTGTAATCGCCTTGCGATACTGAATCAGCCGCATGCTTTAGCTGAAGGAGCGGCTGTTGAATTTTCTTCGATAAGAAGAAAGCAAAAAAAGTTGACAATGAAAAGCCTATAATCGCAGTAAGCACGAAAAGAACCTTTACCTCATGCGAATCCTCGAAAGTAGAGCTATCAACATACTGAAGAAGAAATACACCAACTATAAGCAATACGAATGCGACAAGCAGTATAATCGTTGCCCAAAGCTTAACGACTACACTGCGCCACAGCCGTCCGACCAAGCGCTGCCACAAATTCATTTACTTAGGCACCTCAAGCTTATATCCGACGCCCCATACCGTTGTAATCATCGCAGCAGCGTCAGGCGATACTTTGTTCAGTTTCTCGCGAAGACGCTTTACATGAGTGTCGACAGTCCGCAAGTCACCGAAAAATTCATAATTCCAAACATCCTTGAGCAGCTCTTCACGAGAAAACACCTTATCCGGCGACACTGCCAAATAATGAAGCAGCTCGTATTCCTTCGGCGTCAGGCTGACCTCTTGACCGCCTGCCGACACACGATGCGCATCGTGCTCGATCACAAGATGAGGAAATACAATGTTATTGCTAGAGTTAATTTCCTTCGTAAGGAAGGCCGTAGCCGAGGAACGCCGCAAGATCGCCTTCACTCGATAAATCACCTCACGGGGGCTGAACGGCTTCACGACGTAATCATCCGCTCCCACCTCAAAGCCCTGCACGCGGTTCATTTCTTCCCCTTTTGCCGTTAGCATGATTACTGGAGTCGCTTTGATTTGACGTAAACGCGAGCATACCTCTACCCCATCGATGCCAGGAAGCATAACGTCAAGCAATATGAGCGCATAATCGGTACCCGATGCCATTCTAAGAGCCGTCTCACCATCTTCAGCCTCGTCGATGGAATAGCCTTCCTTCTCCAAATACATTTTGAGCAGACGACGAATTCTTTCTTCATCATCTACGACCAAGATACGATTAGAATAATCAGACATTTGTTATTGCTCCTCTCCACGCCGAGATTAGGTTCCGGAATATGAATGTAAACCAGCAATGACCAGGTTAACCCCAACCAATGTAAACAAGACGATAACAAAGCCGATTACAGCCAGCCAAGCCGACTTTTTGCCTTGCCAGCCGCGGGATAGACGGAAGTGCAAATACGCGCTGTAGTAAAGCCAAGTAATAAGCGCCCACACTTCCTTAGGATCCCAACCCCAGAACCGCCCCCAGGCTATCTCTGCCCATATCATAGCAAATATGAGCGCACCTAGCGTAAATATTGGAAATCCGATAGCAATCGCTCTATAGCTGATTTCATCTAAATCCTCTGGATCAATACCTTCCATAACGGGATGAATGACGGCACCTAGAGGCTTGCGGAATAGTAGCCGAAGTAAACCATATAGCAGTGTACCTGCAATAATCGACCAGATAACGGTATTCAGCTTTCTACCGGCATTTACGCCGTTCATCCAATCCGGAGCTTCCAAGATCGGCGCGTTCATGCCTAGGAAGGAATCCATGCTGACCACTTCGCTATTATATGGCTTAACGATAGGCGGAAGCGTATAATCAACCGTTTCCGTTGTTGTCGACTCGACACCTCTCGAATCAATGTTCGACATTGATTGTGTAAAATGAGCTTCATAGCCTAACCCGCGGAACGCAAATACGGCTACAATAAATCCTACAATAACAATAATAGAGTACAAAGAAAACTCAACCCAAAATTGAGATCTGCGTGCTTCCTTCGTTTTCCCCTTGAAATCAACGACTCTTAGCAAATACATCAATCCTGCTGCGAAGCCAACGGCGAAGAAGGCTTCGCCAAGCGCCGCTGTCGTAACGTGTACCTTCAGCCAAACGGAATTAAGCGCCGGTATCAGCGGTTGAACCTCCTGAGGAAAGACGGAGGCATATGCGATAATAATGATTGCTAAAGGTACGCTGAACATGCCTAGAAGCGTCTTACGGTATATGGCGTAGACGATCGTGAAGGCGATCATGATTGACATTCCAAGAAATGTCATGAATTCATACATATTGCTGGTTGGAATTTGACCGCTTCCCGCCCAGCGCGTAAAGAAAAAAGTCAAATGTGATGCCAAGCCAAGGCTGGATGTAATGAAAGCGATTCGGCCCCACCGCTGCTCATGCAGCAGAGGATCGCGATTGCTCCATTTTTTGCCCGCCATCGCAATCATATAAAACATAAAAGCAAAGCAGTAAAGAAAAAATGCGACCATAAACGCATCGCTGCTAAAATCGACTAAACTCACGCGTTTCTCCCTCCGTTATCAAGCGACTTCGGATCTACGGTTATCCCTATCCTCTGAAGCGTTCCCGCAATATCTGAACGCATACCGTACCAGTTTTTGTTCGTGTGAGCTCCAAGTGAGAGCTCATTGTCATCAACGCGGAGCCAAATGCGTCGATGCTGCCAGTAAGAGCCCATCAGCAGTCCAATCATGGAGAAAATAGCTCCGATCCATACATAAGGCAGCGCCTTGTCCATGCGAATGTTCAAATGCGTTGCCGCCTCTGAGAAATCTACATTCTCCATCCCGTCTACTTTAATCTCGATTTTATCGAGAAGAGCCTTATTGATCGTATCCTGCGCAAATTTCACCTTATCCTTCTGCATCGGGAAGTACATATAAGGCTCGCCCGCCGGATCCAAGCCTGGCCCCTTAACGGTGAAGACAAATGCCGGCGCAATAGGATCACGGGACAAGGTCGTCGGCTCGCCATTCTCGTCAATTGCAAATTCCATATAGTTCGCATACAAGTCAAGCGTATAAGGCCCTAGCTTATGCTGCAAAGCCGCATCTTTCATGGGCAGATCAAACGGGCCATAGGTTTGTCCCGTCTGCTTGTCCACCAGCACCGGATGCACCGCGTTCAATCGAGGCGTCAAGTCAAAATCGAATTGAAAGAGCTTAAGCCCTTTATATTCAAGCGGTTCATTTACGATAATGTCATGGCGCTTTACCTCTTGAAGGACTGGCTCCTGGTATGGATCGCCGCAATTGCTGACACATTCGTAAAGTACGGCTTTTGTCTCGAACAGCTTAGCTCTTAACGTTCCTCGAAGCTGCTCTGGTAGCTCGTCATCTGAATAAAACTCAATCGTAAACTTCTCGTTTTTCACGTAGTAATTCGTTTCCTGAATTTGAAGCGTTTCTCCATCACGAATCGTAATATAGCTGTCCATTTGAAAACCAGGAAAACTACGGGCCAAAATAGCCAAAAGAAAAAGAATGAGGCCGATATGATTTATATAGGGTCCCCAACGGCTGAATCTGTTTTTCTCGGCAAGCAGCGCCGTTCCGTCCCGATGCACGCGATAGCCTTTGCGCTTTAGCTGCGCTCCGAATTGCTCCACCCATTGATCGGCGTCTCCTTCGATCGTATGTTTAAACACTGCCTTTTGACGATGAATAAACTGCTGGTGCTTACGAATTTGCTGTTTGTTCAGCGCACGATACAGCGGAAGCACACGATCGAGACTGCAGATGACAAGCGAAGTGCCAATCATCACAAGCAGTCCGATAAACCACCAGGTTTCATAGGTATGCGACAAGCCCAGCAAATAATATAATTTGCCTGGCAGTCCGTAAGTCTGCTCATAGTAAACCGACGGATCAAAGTTATTGATAAACGTGTTTTCTTGCGGATATATCGTTCCTAGCATAGCTGTCAAAAAAGTAAGCACAATCAGATAAATTGCGATTTTGACAGAAGAGAAAAAATTCCATATCCGATCAATGAAATTCGGATTGCTCTTTTGCGATCTCCGGGCAACGCCGTCATACCGCATTTCCAAAGGCAAATCAGATGTGTCATTTTGTTCGAGCGGCTTACCGCAGCTTTCGCAAAGCACGGTGCCGACCGAATTTTGATGCCCGCATTCACATTTCGTGTTTTCTACCGCTAACACAATAAAACCTCCTACAGCTGAAGCAGACGTTCAATCCGTTCATTAATATCCAATTCCGTCATTCCGCCCACTTTAATTTCCATGATGGTGCCATCAGGCTTTATGAAAAAGGTCGTTGGATACGATCTAAGCTCATAGCTGCGTTCAGTACGTCGATTCACATCGCGCAGAATTGGATAATTCAATTCAAATCGCTTCACGAAATTATTCACGGTCAACGTATCCTCGCTGAGATTTATTGCCAGAATAACAAGATCCTTGTCCTTCCACTTGTGATGCTGCCGTTCAAATTCAGGCATTTCCTTCACGCAGGGTGGGCAGAAGGTGCCCCAGAAGTTGACTACAACAGGCTTTCCTTTATAATCGGACAGATTCACCAAATTTCCGTCCAGATCCGCCAGCTCGAATGGAGGCGGCTCGCTGCCTTCCTTCAAAGGCTCTTTATCGTCGGAGGCAAATAACGTAGATCCAATTGCATAACCGCCGATAATTAACACGGCTAACAATATGAAAACCTGTACCGTTTTACGCGACTTTCCCATAAATACTATCACCACCAGCTTCTGTCTGCATAGCCTCGAATAACTCCATTATAACGAAAATTCGACGGCAATTACTGCCGCCGTCGATTACTTTTTATGAACTTTATGTGTCTTGCGTGCGATTGAAAACAGCTCCTGTATTTCATCCGGCGTAAGGTGACGATACTTGCCTCTCCCGAGGTTATCGAGCCCAATTTCTCCGAATCGAATCCGCTTAAGTCTAATTACTTTATGACCAATAGCTTCGAACATCCGACGCACTTGACGGTTACGTCCCTCAAAGATCGTAATCGTAATCGTAGCCTCGTTATTCTCCGTATCGATATCGTGATATTCGACCTCTGCTGGAGATGTCATACCGTCCTCGAGCTTAATACCCTTTTGAAGCTGCTCCAGCCCGGAGCCGTGTGGTATCCCTTTGACGGTGGCACGATAAGTTTTCGGTACGTGATGGCTTGGATGCGTCAGCAAGTTCGCGAATTCGCCATCATTCGTAAGAATAAGCAAGCCTTCCGTATCGTAATCCAAACGGCCGACCGGGTACACGCGCTCTTTGATGCCAGGCAGGAAATCAGAAACCACCTTGCGGCCTTGCGGATCCTTAGCGCTTGTTATAACACCCTTTGATTTGTTAAGCATCAGGTAGAGCTTCTTCTCGCTTCTGATCGGTTTACCATTCACCGTAATGGCATCCACCGCAGGGTCAGCCTTCATGCCAAGCGTCGTGACCTTCTCCCCGTTGACCTCCACCATACCCGCCAAAATCATTTCTTCACATTTGCGACGGGAGGCGATGCCCGCTGCGGCTAAAATTTTCTGTAAACGTTCCATGTGTTTCACCTCATTCTCCATCATAACGATATGGACAACAAAGTACAAGCACCCTTACCCGAATATGTACAAGCAAATGAAAATAGCAGCGAAAAATCCAACTATATCTGAAAAAAGACCAACCTTCAACGCATAACGAGTGCGCCTAATACCGATAGCGCCAAAATAAACAGTAAGCACGTAAAGAGTTGTGTCTGTACTGCCTTGGATGGTTGATGCAATTCTTCCGATCATCGAATCGGGTCCAAAGGTCTGAATCAAATCCGCTGTAAAAGCTAGTGAACCTGCGCCTGTTAAAGGTCGCAGTATCGCTAATGGGAGCACTTCACTTGGAATTCCTATCCAATCGAACAAAGGCTTCACGGCAGATAACATCATTTCCAATGCCCCCGATGCCCGAAACATGCTTATGGCCACCATCATACCTACTAGATGCGGAATAATATTAATCGCTGTTCCGAAACCATCCTTTGCTCCCTCAACAAACGTCTCATAAACAGGAACTTTGCGCCGCAGCGCAGCATAAAGCGGAATGAACACAATGATGGCAGGAATCATCCAAGCGGACAAGCTCGAGAAGAAATTATACAACCGATTCACCTCCCGCTCCCGTTTTTGAGCTTTGAGGTTTAGTGAAGGAGTCCTTATTTAGGGATAAAGGAGGAGGAGATTTTCTTCTGTACCATCGATCTGCGAGTATGGCTGCGGTAGTAGCTATAAAGGTTGCAGCAAGTGTTGTTCCGATAATTTCAGCAGGATTCGCAGAGCCGTAATTCATTCGAATCGCAATCAATGTCGTCGGTATAATCGTTATACTTGAAGTATTCAGCGCAAGCAGCGTACACATGGCAGGCGTTGCCGTCGTCTGATCAGGATTAAGCTTTTGCAGCTCCTGCATCGCTTTAATTCCCATTGGCGTTGCTGCATTGCCGAGACCAAATAAATTAGCGCTCAAATTACTCATGATGTAGCCGATTGCGGGATGGTTCCGAGGAACATCAGGAAAAAGCATTCTTACCATCGGTCCCAGCATACGAGCCAGCTTCTTCAAAAGCCCCGCATCCTCGGCAATACGCATCATACCCAGCCAGAATACCATAATACTGATCAGACCAAAGCTGACGGTGACGCCTGATTTTGCTCCTTCAAACGCAGCCTGCGTCACCGCATCCATTTTACCAGTTATTGCTGCAACCACAACGCTGGCTACAATAAAGAACAGCCATATCCAATTCACCATACAAGCAGCCTCCCCTTTTACTGCTGACGACCATTTGGAACTAGAAAGCGTCTCCCGCGCATTCTTATCCGGAAATTCAAAACAAGGCATGCAGCACTTTCGTAATGGAATCTATTAACACAGCCCTTAGTTTAGAATAAGAAGCTTTCTCATAATCCAATAAGGTTTGATGCTCTGCTTTCGACGTCGAAGGCAGCCGCAATCTGATGCTGCCTTCATCGAACACCGGTACTGTGCCTATTTTACGGTTATTCATATACCACTCCAGAGCACCTCGCTCGCCTAATGCGTAGCGCGTTGTTCCCGCATCATACAGGACAAGCTTTGACGTTATATTGTTCAATTCCTCTAGTTCAACCGGATATTTAAAGGACTGACCGATCGCGTAAGGATAACCTGCGATGGCTTGGCCTTTAACCGCCATCTGCTTCAACGGATAGTACTCGAAGCCCCAATCCAGCAGTCTGCGATGATCTGCCCAATCATCACTATCATTGATGGTGACTGAAGCAAGCTGCTGGCCTGATCTGGTGGCTGAGCTGACTAAGCAGCGCAATGCTTTTTTGGTATAACCCGTTTTGACACCATCGGCGCCTTCATACATGGTCAGCATTTTATTTTTGTTCGTATAGCTGTAATCCCATGTAGCGTGAGGATTCGGCACTTTTTTCACACGCGTGCTTACAATTTCAGCAAACACTTTATTTTTCAATGCATATGCTGTAAGCTTGGCCAAATCGTTGGCGGAAGAATAGTGCCCCTCCTCGTCTAAGCCATGCGGATTTTTGAATTGCGTCTGCTTTAAACCGAGAAAAACAGCCTTCTCGTTCATGAGGTGCACAAAGCCCTCCTCGGAACCTCCAACATGCTCTGCGATAGCCGTTGCCGCATCATTACCTGAACGAAGCATGAGCCCGTACAGCATATTCAGCAAGCTCATTTTCTCTCCTAGCTGAAGGTAAATGGAGGATCCTTCTCTTCGGTATGCGCGCTTGCTCGTTTTGACCATATCGGTTAATTTGCCATGTTCGATAGCAACAATGGCCGTCATTATTTTTGTTAGGCTCGCTATTCTCATGGAAGTGTCGCCATTACTGCTGTACAACAATCGGCCTGACTCAACATCAATGAGCGCCGATGCTTTCGCTTTCGTATGCATTGGTTTTGGAGCAGCGCTCGCATACGGCGTCAAGCTTGTCCCCAGCATCATTGCGAAAAACAGCCCCAACGCCATAGCCCGTTGCAGCTTCTTCGAATACATCTGTTTACTTTCCCCTCTCGCAGCGTTAATTGTTCAAGCTTCTGCACTTACCTATTTCAGTATATGCCTGTACACTCTGCTCTAGACGAAATCATGCGAACAAAAATGAAAAACTGCCCTCTCGGGCAGTTATGTCATAGGAGGTGATCATTAGTTTCCACGCGCCCAGCGATTATCGTTTGTGACGGATCCGTATAGGATGTGCCCATGCCGGCACTCGTGGACGGTTTCTTCATCATGGCTTGCAGCTTATCAAATACATGCGGCGCTGAATCTATAACCCGTTCAAGCAAATGCGTCTGATTGTCAAGCGGCACGATTTTCACACCATGCGTGCCAACGACTAGAAATGCTATAGGGGTAATCGAAACACCGCCGCCGCTTCCGCCGCCAAACGGCATGGCTACAGATGCGTTATGCGCATCGGATTGTGCTGCGCCTTTATGCTCGGCATCATCTAACCGAATGTCACTGCCCCCTGCTACAAATCCGAAGCCCACTTTCGAGATAGGCATAATGATGCTGCCGTCCGGCGTTTGAACAGGGTCTCCTACGATCGTATTGACGTCGACCATTTCTTTAATATTTTCCATCGCGGTTTGCATTAAGCCTTGAATAGGATGTTCTGTCATGCTTTGACGCCTCCTTTCACCTTCTTCATGCGAACTAATAGCTGCAGCCCGGCAAGGATAGCATAACCGAAGCGGATTTGAGCTATGCATGACAGCTCTGTTGTAAAAGCAGGATGCTGATAAATCGGCTGGACAATCATTTTAGGCTCTGTCTTCAGCTTAACCATTTGCGATAGTACACCAATGACCGACGTTTTGACTGACCAGATGAATCCTGTAGCCATTGCCGTCCACATCGCATCACCTGTACCAACAGAAGTGTTCCAGTTCCATTCTACAAGTCTAACCTTCGTTAATGTTTTTCTTGCCCAACCGGTTAAATCTATTGTCATTTGTAAAATGTGCTTGAATCGTTCCATCGCATTTACTACTTTATCCGCATCGATATCCTCGCTGAATTGCTTCCACGTGTCAATCCCTGCGTTAGACGACGACACCTGCTCCTTGAGCTCGACAGACGTTCCTGTAAATTGGATAGTTGGCACCTTAACACGATATTTAATAAGGCCGTATAGAGCTTTTACATTTAATTCTGCATCATCATTGCTTCCCAATCGGCGCAAATGTCCATTAATGACAACTGGAGAAAAGAGAAGCACCATCAATATGAGCAAAAAAAAGAGACCGGCCGCCGTTATCCAACCGTAAGGGTAACTGAGCATCATGATGCTTCCTCCGTTTCCCTAAAATGGGTTGAATATAGTATGACCCGGCGGTCAAATCTCATTCTTTAATTTCTTCAATTGTCATTTGACGCCCATCCAGGCGTTCGAACAGAAGCTGAGTCTGCTCCTCAAGCGCATCGTCGATATCCACATTTCCAGGCTCCGGCAGATCCTTGATCGAGGGTAATCCGAAATAATCCAAAAATGATTTTGTCGTTCCATACAAGATTGGCCTTCCGATCGCCTCTGCACGACCTACCTCTTCAATTAAGTCCTTCGATACGAGCGATGCAATCGCTCTATCGCTTTTTACACCGCGAATCTCTTCAATTGCAATTCTAGTAATTGGCTGGCGGTATGCAACGATAGACAGCGTCTCGAGCGCAGCCTGCGAGAGCTGTGCACGCGTAGGTGTGTAGGCCATCCGTTCAAAATACGGCGCATGCTCCGGATGCGTTGTAAGTCTATAGGTGGAAGCTACCTCGGCAATTTGAACACCACGGCCTTCTCTTTCCAAATCCCGCTGCAAATCATACACCAAATCGGTTGCTAGATCAGCATCAAGCTCTAAAATGTCAGCGAGCTGGCGTTTCGTTAATCCTTCATCGCCCGCCATAAACAGCAGACCCTCAATAATTGTCTTCAATTTCGGATAATCCACTTCCCGAAGATTCTCCTCTCCAATGAATGACGATATCGTCAAACAGCTGATGCTGGAAGCAGCGGATATGCTTCATCTTCATGAGCTCAAGTATAGCTAGGAAGGTGGCCACGACCTCGTGCCGATTCATATTTTCTCGAACGAGCTTGGAAAATCTGACCGTTTCGAACTGCTTCAGAATTTCTATAATATCCTGAATACGATCCTTCACTGAAATTTCATCGCGCTGCACGGTTGCAACAATATCACGTCTTGCCGCACGCTTGAGCGCCTTCTGGAAAGCCGCGATCAAGTCCGACACATGCAGTCCTTCAACCGGATTAACCTTTTCCTCCTTCATGAAAGGAGTCATATCCTCGGGCTCGCGCGAATAGACGAGACTGCGTTCGAATTCCTTCTCGCGCAGCTGCTCAGCTATTTGCTTGAACTTGCGATATTCGACGAGCTTCTGAATAAGCTCGTCTCGCGGATCTAAGCCATCATCCGGCCAGTCCTCATAATCATCCTCAAATACGGGAGGCTTAGGGAGAAGCTGCTTGCTTTTCATAGCTAAGAGCGTAGCCGCCATAACAAGAAATTCGCTCGTGACATCAAGCTCCAGCTCCTTCAATGCATTCAGGTATTCCATATACTGAATCGTAATCTCGCTGATCGATACTTCATGGATATCAATTTCAGCCTTATCTATTAAGTGAAGCAACAGATCAAGCGGACCCTCAAAGGATTCCAGCTTATAGAGCACTGACACGCCTATTTCCTCCCGCCTTAACTAGGTTAGCCGCTTATCCCTGCAATTGCTTGGTCAAATTCGCCATTTCGATTGCACTGGCAGCTGCTTCATAACCTTTGTTGCCTGCTTTCGTGCCCGCACGCTCAATCGCTTGCTCGATCGAATCGACTGTCAGTACACCGAAAATAGTCGGTACACCGGTTTTAAGCGCAATTGCTGCTACACCCTTTGCCGCTTCATTGCAAACAAAGTCAAAATGAGGAGTCGATCCGCGAATAACGGCGCCAAGAGTAATAACCGCGTCATACTTGCCGCTTTCTGCCATTTTTTGAGCGATTAAAGGAATTTCGAAGGCGCCTGGAACCCAAGCCACCTCCACATCTTCCTCCTGCGCGCCATGACGCTTGAAAGCATCCAATGCGCCACTGAGCAGCTTGCTTGAAATAAACTCATTGAAACGTCCTACCACTACTCCATATTTTAAACCCTCTGATACTAAATGTCCTTCATAAATTCGTGCCATTTTACATTCATCCTTCCGAAAATTTATATTTTGTAGTCTTGTTCTTCAAAACGCAGTAAATGTCCTAGCTTAGATTTCTTTGTACTTAAGTACCCTTTGTTGTCCTCATTCGCTTCCATTTGGATCGGTAAACGCTCGACAACCTCCAGCCCGTAGCCTTCCAGGCCTTTTATTTTACGCGGATTGTTCGTGAGCAGGCGAATTTTGCGGATGCCAAGATCCTTCAATATTTGCGCGCCAATACCATAATCTCGCAAATCGGCCGGAAAGCCAAGCTTTAAATTTGCGTCAACGGTATCCAGGCCCTGCTCCTGCAGCTCATAGGCCTTCAATTTATTAATTAAACCGATGCCTCTGCCCTCTTGCCGCATATAAAGCAGAACACCGCTGCCCACTTCTTCAATTTGCTTCAGAGCGGCTTCCAGCTGCGGTCCGCAGTCACAACGGTGCGAGTGGAACACGTCCCCGGTTAAGCACTCGGAGTGGACTCGAACTAACGTTGCAACTGACGGATCGATTTCTCCTTTAACTAACGCCACATGCTCTTTACTATCGAGCATGTTGGTGTAAGCAATCGCTCGGAAGGTTCCGAAATCGGTTGGCAGCTTAATATCTACTGCACGCTCGACCAGTTTTTCCTTCTCGTTGCGGTATTGAATCAATTCTTGAATCGTAATGAGCTTTAGATTGTGTTTTTCTTTAAAGAGCAGTAGATCGGGCAATCGCGCCATCGTTCCATCCTCTTTAATGATTTCACAAATCGCAGCCGCTGGCGCGGAACCGCACATAATCGCGAGATCTATCGCTGCCTCCGTATGTCCAGCACGACGCAGTACGCCTCCCGGCTTGGATATTAGCGGGAAAATATGACCCGGTCTTCTAAAATCCGATGCCTTCTTCGTTGGATCAATGAGCGCTTTTACCGTTTGTGAGCGTTCATAGGCTGAGATTCCGGTGGTCGTCCCGACATAATCGACTGATACCGTAAATGCCGTTCCATGATAATCCGTGTTATGTGACACCATTGGCGGCAAATCAAGCTCCTCCGCCCTTTCCTGCGTAATTGGAACGCACACGAGCCCGCGCGCCTCCGAAATCATGAAGTTAATGACCTCCGGCGTCGTCTTATCAGCCAGCGCGATAAGGTCCCCTTCATTCTCGCGATCCTCATCATCCACTACAATGATCGGCTTCCCAAGCTTCAAATCATGCAATGCATCCTCAATTCGATCAAAAAACATTTTATCTGTTTGATCCATATGCGTTTCCCTCCTTTTTCTACCAAACAATTTTGGATGCTTATTTTATGGTTAAGCTGCTGAATTAGCTATTTAGTCATACCTGCATTACAAAAATCCGTTTTCCATCAGAAATGTTGTGGATAACTTGGATTTTGCGCTTACTGCTTCAGGCTGCTTGAAGTGAAGCAGATGGTCAACGTATTTGCCTATGACGTCACATTCGATATTGACGGTGTGGCCTGCTATCTTGTGCTGCAAGGCCGTTTCACTGAGCGTATGCGGAATGATCGAAACTCTGAACGAATGTGACGAAGTGTCAACCACCGTAAGACTTATTCCGTCTATTGTGATCGAGCCCTTCGGAATTACATAGCGAAGCATCTCTGGATCATCCAGCCGAATTTTATATACGACCGCATTTGCATCTGCTTCTCGGGTTACGATTTGACCTGTACCATCGATATGCCCCTGTACAATATGACCGCCAAAACGCGCCCCAGCTTGCATAGCCCTCTCCAAATTGACAGGCTCGCCTGAGCGGAGCTGATGCAGGCTCGATTTCCGGTACGTCTCAGGCATCACATCCGCCGAGAAGGAAGCGCGATCGAACGAGGTTACGGTTAAACACACGCCATTTACCGAAATACTATCGCCAAGCATAACGCCATCTAATACTTTAGCTGCCCCGATAACCAGACGCATCGCTTCTCCTTGCTTCGTTATCCCCTTCATATTTCCCACTTCTTCAACTAATCCGGTAAACATCGACGTCCTCCTCCAAGGTTTGAGATAGCAAACCTGCCTCGTAAGCATCAGCTAAAGTTTGCAATTGCAAACCTACTTCGTATATACGGGATAGCCCGATACACAGATATCTTCGCCCGCCATTTCTACCTTTATATTCTCCAGTTCAATGGCATCGGCCATTTTTTCGAAGCCGTTAAAGGTAAATGTGCCTGGTGCGTTAGCGCCCCCGATAATTTTGGCTGCATAGTAAAGAATAATTTTATCGATAAGCCCCTCTTCCAGCATCGCTCCGTTCAACTGACCGCCGCCCTCGAGGAGGATCGAGCCAATTTCCAGCTGGCCTAGTTTGCGCATCGCGTCCGGTAAGTCCACTTTTTCGCTGTTGCCGCATACAACGACCTCTATACCAGCCTTCTCCAGCGCTTCGCGTTTGTCCGCAGAAGCTTGGGACGAAGTCAATACGATCGTTCTCGCTAAGCGATTTGTTACTACCCTTGCCTCTAGCGGCAAGCGCAGCGACGAATCAACGATAATCCGAATCGGGTCAATGGCAGGTACAGCAGCTCTCGTGTTCAGCAATGGATCGTCCGTAAGCACAGTTCCAATCCCCACCATGATCGCTTCGTGCTGATGTCGAAGCGTATGGACCTGCTCACGGGCGATTGCCCCCGTAACCCAGCGGCTGTCTCCGGTTCTGGAGGCAATTTTCCCATCAAGCGTACTTGCTGTTTTTAAAGTGACGAATGGCAACTTGGTCGAAATGTATTTATTGAATTTCTCATTCATTTGCTGTGATTGCTGCTCTAGGACACCAACCGTTACTTCGATGCCCTCCTCGCGCAGCCTGGAAATCCCTCTGCCCGACACCTCAGGATTGGGATCACCGCTTGCAACGACTACTTTAGCCGCTTTGGCAGCAATAATTCTTTCGCAGCAGGGCGGCGTTTTGCCAAAATGGCTGCAAGGCTCTAATGTCACATATACCGTTGCGCCTTCCGCATCATCGCCTGCCATCTGAAGGGCATGGACCTCAGCGTGGCCCGTTCCGCGCTTCAAATGCGTTCCAACCCCAATGATTCGCCCATCCTTTACAACGACGCAGCCGACCACCGGGTTAATTCCAGTCTGTCCTGCTGCTCTTGCAGCAAGCTCAAGCGCAAGCTGCATATAATACTCATCATTCAAGATTTCCAAAATAAAAAACACCCCTATCGGCACACTTACCGGAAGGGGTGATGAAAGAATTCATTGAGCACAACGACAAAACCGATCTACAAAGCCAGCTAATAACTGCCGCTCACGAATAAGCCGCAAATGCTGCGATACCGGTTCGTAAAAATACGCTAAAGAAACAAGCCTGTATTGCTTGTGAAATAAAACACAAACAAAGAAGCATGAATAAATAGCTGTCGATGCATCTCCTTCTCCCATCCAGACTATACTGTCGGTCCCGGATTCGCACCAGGTCCACCGTTCCAATGAGCAAACGTCGGTTTATACCGTCGCCATGCCCATCAGCCCGGGTCACGGACTTACAAGGAGCGCAGGAAGTTCGGTTGCCCGATTCCCCTGCGCTCCCCGATCACCGCCGGTTGGGAATTTCACCCTACCCCGAAGGAAAGCTGCACTTACATATTTATAGTAAGTATCTTATCATTAAACTTCGACAACTTCAACCTTTTCCATTTTGTCTCCGCCTTTAACAGCATCAACAAACTCCATACCTTTAGAAACTTTGCCGAATACGGTATGAACGCCATCAAGATGTGGTTGAGGCGCATAAGCGATATAGAATTGGCTTCCGCCTGTGTTGCGACCAGCATGCGCCATAGCCAATGTACCGCGTTCATGCTTGTTAGGGTTTATTTCACAGTTGATTTTGTAGCCAGGACCGCCTGTACCAGTGCCGTTCGGGCATCCCCCTTGAGCGACAAAGCCTGGGATAACGCGGTGGAACGATAGACCGTTATAGAAGCCCTCATTTGCTAGTTTCTCAAAGTTTGCTACTGTATTCGGCGCATCTTGATCGAACATATCAATAACAACTTCTCCGCCGTTTGCTAGTGTAATTTTTGCTTGTTTTGCCATTACTGCATCAACCTTTCTTTATCTGAATAAATCTACGTTACCAATAACGCTCTTATTTCGCAAGCGATGATTTTTGAAGTCTTGCCGGAATTACGTCATTACAAACAATATTTTCAAGCGATTCACGCTTAACGGCCAGGTCTGCTTGTCCGTCCTTAACGAAGACGACAGCTGGACGGCGGATACGATTATAGTTGCTTGCCATTGCGTAGTTGTAGGCACCTGTGCAGAACACGGCAAGCAAATCCCCAGATTTTGCTTTCGGCAATTCGAGATCCCAAATCAGCATATCACCGCTCTCGCAGCATTTGCCGGCAATCGATACGGTTTCTTCCACGGGATCATTGGCGCGGTTAGCAAGCACAGCTTCATACTTCGATTGGTAAAGCGCTGGGCGTGGGTTGTCCGTCATGCCGCCGTCAACAGCGATATATTTGCGAACGCCAGGAATATTTTTGCTGGTACCGACCGTATAGAGCGTTGTACCCGCATCACCGACCATGCTGCGGCCCGGCTCGACCCAAATTTCAGGCAATGGAAATTCTGCCTTCGTGAAGTTCGAGATGATCGCTCCTGTGATCGCAGCTACATACTCGCTAATCGGAAGCGGTGTGTCGCCTTCCACATAACGAATGCCAAAGCCTCCACCGAGGTTGATGACTTTAAACGTCAGTCCAAGCTCGTTGCGAACAGCTACTGCAAAATCAGCAACCTTGTCCACCGCCATACGGAAGCCTTCCACCTCGAAAATTTGCGAGCCGATATGGGAGTGAACGCCGAGAACATTTAGGTTTGGAAGCGCAATGGCCTCTTGGATCGCTTGCTTAGCAGCGCCGTTACCGAGGTCAAAGCCAAATTTAGAATCCTGCTGGCCAGTCGAAATATAATCATGGGTGTGTGCTTCCACGCCAGGCGTGATACGAAGCAAAATATTAACTTTTTTGCCTTTTTCGCCTGCAAGTGCATTTAGAAGTTCCAGCTCCAGGAAGTTATCCACTACGAAGCAGCCAATACCTGCGTCAAGCGCCATATTGATCTCTTCAGGCGTTTTGTTGTTGCCGTGGAAGTGAATGCGCTCTGCAGGAAAGCCCGCTTGCATAGCCGTATAAAGCTCACCATCGGATACCACGTCTAATGATAATCCCTCTTGCTCAGCAATTGCGCACATCGCCATGACGCTAAAAGCTTTGCTTGCATAAGCAACCTGAAATTTCAGTCCAGAGGCTTTGAACGCCTCGACATATTCGCTTGCGCGCTGACGTACGAGAGCTTCATCAACAATATATAGCGGCGTGCCGAATTGGCTGGCCAAATCAACTACATCGCAGCCGCCAATTTCCAAATTACCGTTTGCGTTAATTTTACTAGTTCCATGTAAGTACATTTATTTCCCCTCATCTTTCTTCTATCTGCAAGCAAATAGAAAGGATAGAATTTGCATCAATAGCATAAGTATAACGCAATCTATCCGCTTGAGAAATGGATAAATTCACATTTCATTTGCATTTTTATGAATTCACTCCGTTTGCGGCATCTTGTCACGCTGCTGCGCCTTCAATAAATTTGGACGCGTCCGGTTGTGCAGCACGGGCTGTCTGATGATAATTCCCCAGAGCGCCTTCATATCAAAAGGAATAATCGGCCAAAAGTAAGGACGATTGAAGGAACGCTCGCAGATGAGCATCAGCATGATGGCCGTCGTCGCAACGATGAAGCCGGGTACACTGAAGGCGGCCACCGCTATGATTAGCACTAACCGTACAATCCGATTCGCTAATCCAAGCTCATAGCTTGGCGTAGCGAACATCCCGATTGCTGCGATCGCCATATATAAGATGACCTCATTTACAAAAACGCCTGTTTTCACCGCAATATCGCCGATCAAAATGGCGGCGACGAGCGACATGGCCGTTGCTAGCGAGGTTGGTGTATGTACAGAAGCCATTCTTAGCAGGTCTACGCCAATCTCAGCCAGCAGAAACTGAACCACCAATGGTAGTTTTCCCGTTTCGGAAGGCCCTAGAAACGATAATGCTGCTGGCTTGAGTTCAGGATGCAGGACGAAAAGCAGCCAAAGCGGGAGCATAAACAGCGAAGCGGCAATACCGATAAACCTCACCCAGCGCAGGTATGTGCCAATAAACGGTGTTTGCCTATTTTCTTCTGCGTGCTGCATTAAATCCGTATAGGTCGTCGGCAGGGTCATCACACTCGGCGAGGTGTCAACGAAGACCGCGACTGCGCCCTCCAGCAAATGAGCCGCAACCGTATCCGGCCTCTCCGAATAGCGGACAAGCGGAAACGGATTCCAGCCGCGCTTGACCGTCGCCTCCTCCAGCTGCTTGTCCGCAAGGGGCAGACCGTCCAACTTGACCATCCTAATTTTATCCTTAATTGATTTCAAGAGCTCTTTATCAACGATGTCATTCACGTAGGCAATACATACATCCGTCTTCGTCCGTTCGCCAACCTGCATGATCTCGTACCGAAGCTGCGGGTCCCGCAGTCGTCTGCGAACGAGCGAAACATTCATCATCAGTGTCTCGACAAAGCCGTCTCTGCTGCCGCGCACGACCTTCTCAAGCGAAGGCTCCTCAGGTCCCCGTGCCGGAAAAGCCTTGGCGTCGATCATGATTGCGCTAGACTCACCGTCGATATACAACGCCGAAGCGCCCGATAACACCTGCATAATCACTTTATTCCAATCATCCGCTGTCGTTACCTGCACAGCAGGCACATAATACTCTAAAAACGAATGCAGAGCATGGCTCGATACCTCATCAGGTGAAAGAAAAGTTAAACGTTTGAGCACCTCCGTCTGAATGCTGTCCTTCACCAATCCGTTCATGCATACCATGGCCGTTCTCCGCTCACCGAACGTCATTTCCCTCACCACGACGTCGAAGCTCGTTTTATAACCGATTTCATCCTCTAAACGATGCAAAATGACATCCAGCTCCGTCGGGATAGATTCTTTCTCTTCCTCATTCGAGGAGATCGAGCTAGTCAATTTTTGACGCTTGGAAGCTGTGATAATAGACTCCTGCAATTTATCACTTGCTTCCTCGCCCTGCTGCTCCTCAGATAATTCCATATACGGAGGCGATCCCATTTTACCGATCTCTGTTCCTTGTTCTGTTTGAGACTCCCTCATTTTCCGTCACCTCATTTGTAATGTTCTACCATTGAAAAACAAGCCAGTCAAACAGTGAGCCTAATGATTTCCCGACAACCATTGCCATAACCAATGCAATCATATACTCGGAAAGCTGCATTCTTTTTGCTAGAATCGGCAGCACGTTCAACACCTCTGTTAATGCTGCAGCAAGCATACCCACAAATATTCCATCGAACAGACCCGACATGCTCATAAAAATGCCAGGCGGCAATTTGAGCTTCCAATCCAAGAAATCGGCAAATGTCCAATACAGCGAGCCGCATATGATGGCCGTTTCAAAGCACACGGATATGCGATAGGCATTGGCGAGCTGGGCTAAACGAGGAATAAGGTCCAATACGATCAGCAATGCCACTAAACCGCTACCTACTGCGAGCCCGCCAGCCAAGCCGAGAAGGACAACGAATATATTGGGCGCGATGTTAACCATTCGACTTGTCCTGCGTCTGATCATAGTCTGCTTTCTTGCGCATTTCATCGGCAATGACGTATGCATTTACATTTTCCTGATACATATAAAGCTCCACCTCTAATGGGTTCGGTTCCTCATTGAACCGCTTGCGGAACAAGTGATTGAAGAACAGCACCATGCCAAGACCGATCCCCAGCGAGTAAGGGATCTGAAACCATAACGGATGCTTCGTTCTCTCTCCAGTAACGAGCTCGACGATTCGAATATGAACCTCCTTCATATTGACATCAGTATGAAAATTCATGATCGCGAGCCCCGAGCCAAAAAACAACAGCAGCCATGCGAAAATGAGCACCGGTATACGAGGCTTCACCGGCTTTTCTGCCACCATGACGAGCACTTGGGGGTCACCATATGCCTCAACTGTCAATTCCGGCATAAGCTCTCTTATCCGCTTGACAATTTGCAGTAAATCAATAACAACGCGATTTCCATCCGCTCTCTTATGCTCATAGAGCACCAGATCCTTGAGCTGTCGCTCAACTGATTCATTGGCAGCCAGCATACGCGAGGCTTGACCAAGTGTGACATCATGCTGCGGCTTAATGTAAATTCTTTTTTTGAGGCGCAGATAAAGAACTGATTGTGTATATGCTCCCACCTGTCCGCCTCCCTTCTGCTTTAGCTTTGGCGTTTGTTTCCCATTTAGTATGAGAAAAGGTTGATTCGGATACTCATGCGAACTAAGGTAAAAAAAGGAAAAGACCAAGCCGCCTTAAAGGGCGATTTGGTCTTTAATGGATTGCAATATTTTTTTCTCCAGCCGTGACACCTGCACCTGCGATATTCCAAGCCTGCTCGCTACTTCGGATTGCGTTTTGTCGCGGTAATAGCGCAAATACACGATTAGCCGCTCTCGTTCGCTGAGACCCTCAATCGCTTCGACAAGCGCAAGCTTATCGAACCAACGCTCCTGCGATTCATCCGCAATCTGGTCCATCAGCGTAATCGGATCGCCATCGTTCTCAAACACCGTTTCATGAATGGACGTGGGTGGTTTATTCGCTTCCTGGGCGAAAACAACGTCCTCCGGCGTAATGCCGAGTCGATCTGCTACCTCGCTGATGGTCGGCAATCGTCCTAACGTTTTAGACAGCTCATCCTTCATTTTACGAACCTTGTTGGCCGTTTCCTTGAGGGATCTGCTAACCTTCAACGTGCCGTCATCGCGCAAAAACCGTTGGATTTCACCAATAATCATCGGCACTGCGTAAGTCGAAAACTTCACATCATAGGACAAATCAAACTTGTCCACCGATTTGAGAAGTCCGATACAGCCGATCTGGAACAAATCCTCTGGCTCATAACCACGATTAATGAAACGCTGAACGACGGACCAAACGAGCCGAATATTGCACTGAACGAGTGTATCTCGTGCGAGCGTGTCGCCCGATTGGCTTAGCGCAATGAGTCGCTTCACTTCCGCATCATCCAAGTATGGCTGGGCCGTTTGCTTCAAACCGACATCCATGAGGCTCAACCCCTATGCACTAATTGTAGAGTGCTTTTTTCGATTCGATCCGCTTCAGCATTTCAACGCGAGTTCCCCCGCCTGACGTACTGGAAACCTCGAAGCGGTCCGTAAAATTTTCCATAATCGTAAAGCCCATCCCGGAACGCTCAAGCTCCGGCTTTGACGTAAAGAGCGGCTGACGGGCAAGCTCTAAGTCTTCAATGCCGCGCCCGTTGTCCGACACGATGATGGATACACAATCACCTTCAATTTTTGCTTCGATCGCTACTTGGCAAGAAGCATCGCTTTCGTATCCGTGGATGATCGCGTTCGTCACTGCTTCCGATACGGCTGTCTTCAAATCATTCAGCTCCTCCAGCGTCGGATCAAGCTGAGACACAAATGCAGCAACCGCAATTCGTGCGAAGGCTTCGTTCTCCGAGCGAGCGCTGAAGGAAAGCGTCATTTCGTTCGATCCATTCATGACACCACCTCCAAGCTGGAAATTGCGGTACGTTCATTATCGTAAATCGTCAAAATTTTGAACAAGCCCGAGAGCTCGAACAAGCGATACACGCTCGGATTGACGTCGCAGACAACCATTTTGCCGCCCTTGCTCTTCACTTGCTTGTATCTGCCCAGAATGACGCCAAGGCCGGAGCTGTCCATGAACTGCAGTTCCTTCAGACTGAGAATAATGTGATCGCTGGTGCCGCGAAGCAGTGCCTCCTCCATCTTATAGCGAACGACATCAGCCGTATGATGGTCTAGCTCTCCTCGCAGGCGTACGATCAGCACATTGCGATAATGCTCCAATTCTGCTTGCAGACTCATTGTGGCTGTTCAACTCCTCTAGGTTCAATTCAAACTTAAATTTGCCGAGATAGAACTAGCAATTCTCCAAAAAGAAGACCAATTCCTGCATGCCGACAAAACTAGAAGTAACTTGCTAACAGCTGACAAAATGTGAGTCAAATAAGCTTCTGCTTGAAATGCTTGAAATAATCAGCATAAAACTACGTTAATAGGCCGGAGAAAGAGCGCTTCAGCAATCTCCACCAGCCCGCCCGTTCAACAGATAAAGGCGCGTCGACATCAAACTGCTTCAACTCCTTGTCGCCCTGGTAGACAACAAGCTTACCGATTGGCTGTCCCAGCTGAATCGGCGCTTTCAGAGGTCCATCAATTTTAAGCTCGTAGCGAATATCCTTAGTAGAGCTTCCTTTTTTCAGCAGAACACTATAGGCATGCTTAGCAACAAGCGGCAGCTGCGGAGCTACACCCTTTTCAATCTGGAGCGTTCCCATGGACTCCCCTTCTTTAATAATGGGGTAGTTCATATATTGCGCGAACGAATAGTCGAACATTTGGGACACCTCAGCGTTTCTTGTCTTCGTATCCGGCTCGCCCATGACCACGGCAATAACACGCATATTATCGCGCTTCGCAGTTGCTGATAAACAATATTTCGCTTCGCTTGTAAAACCGGTCTTCAAGCCATCCGCACCGCTGTAAAAACGGACCAGCTTGTTCGTATTCACAAGCCAAAATGGTTTTTCTGAGGTTTTGCGCAAATAATCCTGATACAGACCGGTATATTTTGTTACCTCTGTATGCTTGAGGAGCTCCTTGGACATGATTGCGATGTCATGTGCTGACGTGAAATGGTTTGGCACAGGCAACCCATTTGGATTGACAAAATTCGTATCCTTCATCCCAAGCTGCTGCGCACGTTCATTCATCATCGCGACGAATTGCTGTTCTGTGCCTGCAAGCTTCTCCGCCATCGCTACAGAGGCATCGTTGCCTGAAGCGAGCGCAATTCCTTTTATCATATCGTCAACCGTCATCACTTCTCCCGGCTCTAGGAAGATTTGTGATCCACCCATTGATGCCGCATACTCGCTCGTTTGGACATTGTCACTTAATTTAATTTTGCCGTCGTCCAGAGCCTCCATAATAAGCAGCAAAGTCATAATTTTCGTAATACTTGCTGGCGGCAGCTTGTCATGGCTATTCCTTTCATAAATAACCGTGCCTGAATCTGCGTCCATCAAAATCGCCGAGCGAGCCGAAGTCGCCAGATTAACGGCAGGCGCCGTCTGACTATTAGGTGCGGGGGGCGGAGCAGGCTTAGGCTCCACAGCAGCAAATAAAGTCGCGGGCCATGCTAACGCGAATGCAAGAATAAGTATACATAGCTTGATAGAACGGTGTTTCAACAGAATCCCCTCCATTAAAATTTTTGCGAAGCAAAAATCGCTTCGGAAGCACACGCTTTCGATTGTATTTCACCGATTGTTACGTATAATTCGGTTATATTTTCCTCTTTAGTGTTAACCTTTTAGATGAAAAATATTCCATAGACTGATGGAACAAATAAAGCGGTCAGAAGAAAAATGCTGTACCGCTTTTTTTTTGCGCAAAAAAAAGCTGTCCTTTGGTTGTTACACCATAAAGAACAGCTTAATGCTCATCATTTATATTTATCCGTTATACCGAGTAATTCCTTCAGCAGTCACGACTGAGAGCAGCAGAGGACGTGACTCAGGTTTCCTGTTTTTGATCGTATAAGCTTGACGTACACGTTCAGAAACCTCATTAGCCGCTTCATTCTGCTCACGCACATGGAGCATTGCAAGCGTTTCGCCGCTTTGCACGGTATCGCCTACTTTTTTGCGCATTGTTATGCCAACCGCGTAATCGATTGCCGCATCCTTCGTCGCTCTTCCCGCTCCTAGTAGCATTGCCGCGAGACCGAGCTGCTCCGCTTGTATCGCATTCACGTACCCGTCGTCTGTCGCATTGACCTCGACGACGAACGGTGCTTGCGGAAGCCTGGATGGGTGATCAACGATCGACGCGTCACCGCCTTGTGCCGAAACAAAGTCCTTGAACTTCGCTAGCGCGGCTCCACTTTGAATTTGTTCGCGAAGCAAAACTTTCGCCGCATCAACAGAATCTGCCTTCCCGCCCAAAACAACCATATGCGCGCCTAGCGTAAGACAAAGCTCCGTGAGATCCTCCGGTCCGTTTCCTTTGAGCGTTTCAATCGATTCTTGGACCTCTAGCGCGTTACCAATCGCAAAACCTAGCGGCTGATCCATATCGCTGATGACTGCAGCTGTATTGCGGCCGACTTCCGTACCGATCTCAACCATAGCTTTCGCAAGCTGCTCTGAATGCTCGAGCGTTTTCATAAAAGCGCCGCTGCCTGTTTTCACATCAAGCACGATCGCATCTGCACCGGCGGCAATTTTCTTGCTCATAACCGAGCTTGCGATAAGAGGGATCGATTCTACCGTAGCCGTCACATCCCGCAAAGCATACAGCTTCTTATCCGCAGGAGCGAGATTGCCGCTTTGTCCAATAACCGCTAATCCTATGTCATTAACCTGTGTCATAAACCGTTCTCGTGAGAGCTCGGTTCGAAAGCCCTCAATGGATTCCAGCTTGTCGATCGTTCCACCGGTATGTCCGAGACCCCTTCCCGACATTTTCGCGACTGGAATACCTGCTGAGGCTACTAAAGGAGCCAGAATTAAGGTTGTCTTGTCACCGACTCCACCTGTGCTATGCTTGTCTACTTTAATACCGTTAATTGGGCCGAGATCGACCTGATCGCCTGAATTAGCCATAGCAAGAGTAAGCGCAGCGGTCTCCTTTGGCGTCATGCCTCGGAAAAATACAGCCATTGCCCACGCAGAAAGCTGGTAATCCGGAATATCACCGCGTGAGTAACCATCTATTAAATACGTTAATTCCGAGGCGCTCAACTCACCGCCGTCTCTTTTCTTCTGAATTAAATCTACCGACCGCATGTGAACCTCCTCAAAGCTTCGCGATTAATTGAAACGCGATAGCATCCGACGCTCTTCTTGCACCTGTAAAATGATTTCATCCAGCGATTGACTAAGAATCAATACATCATGATGCAGAAGGCTTTGCTTTAATTGAGCAGTTTCCATCATCATGTTACGCAACTGCTCCATCTGTGTGAGTAAATGCTTGTCCATGTTTTTTTTCCACTCCATTTTTCATTAATCATGGACATTATACGACGAAACGAGAAAAAAATACTGTCACATTAAGTCGACTGAATTGTGACAATTTTGTTACAGAAACCATTAAACTGCAGCGATCAATGCCGTTACAAGACCTAAAAATTGGGACTTGACACGTTCAGTCGTTTCCATAACCTCCGCATGTGACAAAGGCTGGTCTAAAATACCTGCGGCCATATTGCTAATACACGAAATCCCGACGACTTCGATTCCCGAATGACGCGCTGCGATAACCTCTGAAACCGTCGACATTCCGACAGCATCAGCGCCCAGAACGCGTAGCATTCGAATTTCAGCAGGCGTCTCATAGGTAGGTCCAAGCAAACCGGCATAAACCCCTTCTCTTAGGGTAATGCCCTGATTCGAAGCAATTTCGCGCGCAATTGCACGAAGCCGCTTGCTGTAAGCCTCGGACATATCCGGGAAACGAACACCCAGTTCGTCGTCATTTGGTCCGATTAACGGGTTTTTTCCCGTCATGTTGATATGATCAGATATGAGCATCAAATTACCGGCATCGTACTCCGTATTAATGCCGCCGGCTGCATTGGTAACCAGCAGTATATGTACGCCAAGCGCCTTCATCACTCGAACTGGAAAAGCAGTTAACTCAGCTCCATAGCCCTCGTACATATGAAAACGTCCGCGCATAAGCAATACTGTTTTACCAGAAAGCGTTCCGATTAACAGCTCACCCGCATGACCTTCAACCGTTGACATCGGAAAATGCGGAATATCATGATATTGAATGGTTATCGCATTCTCAATATAATCGCCGAGTACACCGAGTCCAGATCCCATGATAAGTCCGATTTCAGGCTTTTGCTTCGTTAGCCCTTCAATAAATTGTGCCGCTTCCTTAATATGCGCAGCAGTTAGGCTTGCTGCTGTAAATGCATTCATCCTTGTTCCTCCCAAAAAAATTATTGTCTTATTTCTCTCTTGAACTCATTTTATTTATCTGTTGCAGTGGACAATTGTCCCAAAAAGCTTGTGCCGTTTGGCGGATTCTCGACATTGAAATTATCAGCGATTGTAGCACCAAGATCTGAGAAGGTCGATCTAACCTCAAGCTCCCCTGGCTGTTGAAACGCTGGACTATATAACAGAATTGGCACGTACTCGCGCGTATGATCCGTTCCAGGATGAACAGGATCATTGCCATGATCAGCAGTTATGATGAGCAAATCTCTTTCAGTAAGCTGCTGCTCAAGCTCCGGAACCGCCCGGTCGAATTCCTCCAGAGCTGCAGCATAGCCCTTAGGGTCACGACGGTGCCCGTACAACGAATCGAAATCAACCAAGTTCGTAAATATAAGCCCTTTGAAAGGCTGCTTAAGCTGCTCAATCGTCCGTTTGATACCATCTGTATTGCTTTTGGTTGGTGTAGAGTCGGATATCCCCTCGCCATCAAAGATATCATTAATTTTTCCAATCGCAATTGTATCGTATCCAGCGGCCTGCAAAGCGCTCAATACGGTCGGCTGCGGCGGCTTCACTGCATAATCATGGCGATTCGGCGTTCGCTTAAAGGCGCCCGGCTCTCCTATATACGGCCTAGCAATGACGCGTCCCACCGTGAAACGTTCATCCATCGTCAGCTCTCTCGCAATTTCACACGCACGATAAAGCTCCTCAAGGGGGATTACCTCTTCATGCGCTGCGATTTGAAACACACTGTCAGCTGAAGTATATACAATCCAAGCACCCGTTTCGATTTGCTCCGCTCCAAGCTCATCCAAAATTTCAGTTCCGCTGGCTGCTTTATTGCCAATTACCTTGCGTCCAGTCCGTTCCTCAAAAGGCTCTAACAGTTCAGGCGGAAAGCCGTCAGGAAAGGTTTGAAAGGGCACGGTCATTTTGAGCCCCATAAGCTCCCAATGACCTGTCATCGTATCCTTGCCTACCGATACCTCGGCCATTTTTCCGTAATAGGCAGCTGCTGGCTTGTCAGACGGAGCCCAGTTACTTATAGGCGCAATGCGGTCAAGACCCCACCTTCTTAAATTCGGAAGCTGCATTTGTGGAACGCGATCTGCAATATGGCCTAGCGTATGCGAGCCTAAATCTCCAAAGTCCTCTGCATCCGGAAGCTCGCCGATTCCAACACTGTCCAATACGATTACGGTTATACGATCAAATTTCATTTGTCAGACTCCCTTCTATGTCGATTGCGACTAGATTACCCGGAGGTTACGCCCGCGGATGCGCATTGCTGTATGTCTCTCTCATCCTCGTCTTCGATACCTGCGTATATTTGAGAGTAGATGTGAGGTCGGCATGTCCCAGCAGCTCCTGCACGGCATGAATATCCGCACCATTTTCCAGCATGTGGGCAGCTACGGAATGCCTCAGCGTATGCGGCGTTATCTCTTCCTGAATACCTGCCTCTTTCGCATATTTCTTCATCAATTTCCAAAATCCCTGTCTGGTTAACCGAGTGCCCAAATGATTGAGAAACAATGCCGATTCCGATTCTCTTTCGGTTAAAAGCTCTGGCCTTCCAGCCTCAAGGTAATTCTTTAAAGCTTCTTTCGCCATTCGTCCAAAAGGAACAAGTCGCTCCTTGTGACCCGTACCTATGCATTGTATGAAGCCAAGCTGATCATTAACATGCTCCACATTAAGTGTCACGAGCTCGGATACTCGTATGCCTGTCGCATAAATAAGCTCTAGCATCGCTTTATCCCGTTTTCCCGCAGCACTTTCAGTGCCCGGCGTATCAAGCAATGTTGAAGTATCCGTTATGCTCAGCACAGTCGGGGCTTTCCTCTCCTGCTTGGGAGCTTCCATAAAAACAGATGGATTATGTACGATTAAACCCTCTATCACCAGGAAGTGAAAGAAGGCCCGAATAGAAACCATATGACGAGACTGCGTTGCCGCCTTTCTGCCCTGCTCCCTCAAATGGAGCATATACCTTGCAAAATGGTGCCGCTGAACGACTGCAGGCTCCATGAGGCCTATTTCCTTCATATAGGAAATAAATTGAATTAAGTCCCTTTCGTAGGAGGTTAGCGTATTCATTGAGAGAGCGCGCTCTTCCCGTAAATATTGCATAAACCGATTCAATTGAGCGTTCATCCGAATTCCTTTCAATTACAGCCTTTGTTTGACAAGGCTATTCTACACAAAGATTCAACGTTCGACCATTTAAATCCTGCTTATTCATATAATTTGTGCTGGTTGTACAAATCATACTACTCCCCATACCAATAGAACCACCGCAGCCGATCGGCCGCTTTACTGCTGTCTGGCGGTCCGGGCTCCGTAATAAATACCTTTAATGAATCGCCATGAGGCACTCGATATGACGGAACAGGCGACAATGCATCCACAAGCCAGCGATAGCCGCCAGTCACCGTAAGAAGCAATGCTGCAAATAGGACAATAAAAATGAAACGGCTCGTCCATCTCCGAATGGATACGATCATCTGTACCAGCCTCCCCTTTCGTTAGGATACCGTTAACCTTTCCTAACACCTTATGAGGAGGCTGGCGTGAATATGCAATGACAGCGACAATCCGTCTCAGGAAACACTGTCCAACCAATGATCAATCGGAGTATACGGCAAACCGGTAGCCGCTGCAACGGGTTCATTCGTTACTTTTCCGCCGTGTGTATTTACTCCTTTTTGAAGAGGAATGCTCCTCCCCACAGCTTCCATCCTATGATTTGCCAGCTCCAGCGCATACGATATCGTAACGTTCGTCAAGGCAATAGTTGAGGTGCGAGGTACTGCGCCTGGAATATTAGCGACTGCATAATGGACAACATCATGCTTGATATAAATCGGATCCTTGTGTGTAGTCGGTCGGTCTACTGTCGCAATGGAGCCGCCTTGATCGACGGCAACATCAACGATTACAGCACCTTTCTTCATCGATTGCACCATCTGCTCGGTGACCAAGTGAGGAGCACGCGCTCCTGGAATTAAAACAGCCCCTATTAGCAAATCCGCTCTTGCGACTGCTCCAGCGATATGATATGGAGTCGACATGAGCGTGTGAATCCGTCCTCCAAAAATATCATCCAAATATCGCATCCGATCAGCGCTTCTCTCTAAAATGACGACGCTGGCTCCCATGCCGAGCGCTATTTTAGCTGCATTCGTCCCCACAACACCGCCGCCGATAATAACGACCTCAGCAGCCGGAACGCCTGGCACCCCTCCAAGCAGCACGCCCCTGCCTCCGTTGAAAGCCTCCAAAAACTGCGCCCCTACCTGCACCGACATTCGTCCGGCAACCTCGCTCATCGGAGTCAGCAGCGGGAGACTGCCATTGGGCAGCTGGATGGTCTCATAGGCGATTGCCGTGACGCCCGCATCTACCAAAGCCTTCGTCAATGCCGGTGCAGCCGCTAAATGCAAATAAGTGAACAGCAGCAGGCCGTTGCGAAAATAAACAAACTCCTCGTCCAAAGGCTCCTTCACCTTCATAATCATATCCGCTTGCGACCAAACCTCGGCCGCACTATCCCTAAGCTCGGCGCCCTCAAGCTCATAATCAGAATTCTCGAAGCCGCTTCCGCTTCCGGCCTCCTTCTCAATCAGCACGCGATGCCCGGCTGCCACCAGCATCGTTACGCCAGCCGGCGTTAACGCTACGCGGTATTCGCTTTGCTTCATTTCCTTAGGAACCCCTACAATCATGTCCTTCTCCTCCTCCTTCCGCACAAAGGTCAAGAAACGTCATCACAGCCTCTTACTATGTTGTATGAAAGGACAGCAGCGAATGATCGTCCCGCGCGGTACATTTTATACTTTGTAAAATTTCTAAAAATATGTGCGCATTCACGGCAACTCCCCCACATGAGATGAGCCTTCCCCAAAAACATAAGATTGCATTTTTGAGTCACCCTGAATGCCAAAACGGCTTTGCCGTCCAGTTATGCTGGTCAGCCAAGCCGTTTTATGATTGATTTTCATTTGGATTTGCTTGGTCATTCTTCTCTTTGCATCGACGGCATACGCCTTGGAAATCAAGACGATGGTCAATAACGTAAAATCCATATTCCTGCTCAAGCCGTTCTTCTAAAGGCAATAGCCAATCCTCTTTAATCTCATCCATAGATCCACATTGCACACATATTAAGTGATGGTGATGATGCTTGTTGCTATCTGTACGCAGATCGTACCGAGCCACCCCATCGCCAAAGTTTAATTTCTCGACGACGTGCATTTCGCTAAGCAATTCCAATGTCCGATAAACCGTTGCAAGTCCGATTTCCGGGGCCTTATCCTTTACCAGCATGAATACATCTTCAGCGCTCAAATGGTCGTCTTCATTTTCAAGTAAAACACGAACCGTTGCTTCACGCTGCGGGGTTAATTTGTAGCCCTGTGACTGCAACTGTTGTTTGATCTTCTCAATCCGGGCTTCCATGATTTCCCCCCTACCACATGTCTGCGCCTTTTACAGGAAACGTTCCTTCCATTATAGGGGTTAACCTGCAGTAAAGTCAAACATTTTGGTGTCAGATGGTGGCGTTTGCCGCGGAAAGAAGCGGTGAAACCCAGCTAATTAATGACGGTGATACATAGGCCTCAAATAACGCTGCCCCGCCGAAAATCATAAGCATGAGCAGAGCGGTCGACGTAAAAGAGCCCAGTTGCGGCGCAAGCTCGCCTTTTTGCTGCAGCAGCCTGTTTTTGATGACAAACATGGAAAATGTAATAGCAGCCGCGCTCGTGATAATCATTGCCGGAACAGTTATTATATTTTGCGGTGCAATCGTCACAAGTGAGAACAATACGCCCTTCCAAGCATACTGCTGCACAAGCGTTCCAACCGAAAAGCCGACCAAAGCTCCCTTCAAAAAATTAAGAGCAAGCACGCCTGGAATACCAACAACGGTAATACCCAGCACCCATAATAAGAACAACCACTTCCCATGAAAAACAAAACGCTCCCAAAATGTGTCCGCCGCTCCCGAGCCAACCCCAATGTTCATAAGCTGTACATAATGATCAACATCCTGCGCCAGCTCCTGCTGCTGCTCCAGCGTGAGCGCGTTTACCATCAGGCCGCCAAATATGACGCCTACAACAAACAGTACGGAAACAAATACATAGAGCGAAAGTTGATTTTTTACCATATTCACCGTACCTTTCAGATGCTATCATCGATGATCCTCGAGGGACTCACCCAAAACCCTCTAGGATTTCGAACCATCATGGACGCGTTTCGATTAGTTGCTGCGGCGTTTTGTCTATGTAAACACCACATTATTCTTATAAAGTGTACGAAGAGTTGAATGTGTATATGTGCTGGTAGCTAAGTTAGAAGGGTTGTCTTTCATATTATATGAGGTGTTAGGGAGAGGTATGACGAAGGTCGGCTAAAGCCGACCTGTCAGCGTGTATAGTTTCCAAACATAGATAGCAAGAATAGTTTTGGCGTCGCTGATGCGGCCTTCCGCGATGAAAGCATCTGCCTGGTCGAGGGTAATTGCTTCAACCTTGAGGTCTTCATCCTCGTCAGGATTTTGTGTCCCCTGCTCCACCTGGTCCGTAAAGTAGACATAAAGAATCTCGTCGGCAAAACCAGGTGAGGTATAGAAAGCGTTTAACAGCTTCAGCTCCTTGGCCCGATAGCCGGTTTCCTCTTCGAGCTCGCGGGCCGCTGCGGTTAACGGGTCTTCACCCGGATCAAGCTTGCCTGCCGGAATTTCAATTTGGAATTTTTCCAGCGGCTTTCTGAACTGTTCGACAACAAGCAGCTTACCGTCCAGCAGCGCCATAACAGCCGCGGCTCCCGGATGTCTGACAATTTCCCTGGTAGCCGTCCTTCCATCCGCTAAAGCCACCGTATCCACCTGGAGTGAAATCATTTTCCCTTCAAAAATGGACTCCGTTTTGATCGTATCCTCGCGCCACAATTCGTCAGCCTGCTTTTTGTCCAAGGATAATCGTCTCCTTTTATTATGAATAGGTCATCCGCATAACTTGTCCTGCCCCCGCATAACTATCATTATATCAAATCGACAGGGGCGTTTAATTATGAAACAATATGTTTCCTTAAATCATTTGAGACTCGTCGGCAAAGGATGGGAAATTCGTCACCAGCTGCGCAAGCTGTCCGCTTCTTCCCTATCCAAAAGTCCGATGTCCGAGTATACGAACGTGATCAGCGTTCGCCGCATATTGGACCTCTGTCAAGATAGTAGACACAAATTTTAACGCTTTGCTGTATTAACGTAGTAGTTGCGCTCAAATTCACTGTCAATCCTTATTTAGCTGCAGCAGCCTGCTTGATAATCTCAACAACAAGCTCCGTCGTTTTGACCAAATCCTCGACTTTAATTTGTTCCTTGGTCGTGTGAATATGCTCGTAGCCCACCGCCAAATTAACCGTCGGCACACCTAAGCCGTTAAAAATATTCGCATCGCTGCCCCCGCCAGAGTGAAAGGTTCGCGGCGTACGGCCAATGGCTGTTATCGCTTTTTTGGCAAGCTGCACAACCGGATCCTCATCATCGTACTGATAAGCAGGATAAATAATTTCACTTTCCAGCTCGCCGCGTGCCCCGCACTCCTCCGCAGCGCTCTCCACAGCCTTGCGCATCGCTTCAATTTGATGATCCAGCTTATGCTGCACAATGCTTCGCGCCTCTGCATCAAGCCTTACGAAATCGCAAACGATATTCGTTGCGCCACCACCTTCGAAGCGTCCGATATTAGCTGTCGTCTCATTATCGATGCGGCCGAGCGGCATACGGGCAATCGCTTTCGCCGCTACCTGTATGGCGCTAATGCCATCCTCGGGATTGACGCCTGCGTGTGCCGAACGACCGTACATTTTGATCGTTACCTTAGCCTGGGTAGGAGCCGCTACCGCAATATCTCCTATTGCGCCATTAGAATCAAGCGCATAGCCGAATTTAGCCTCCAGCTTTGATGCATCCAGTGAACGCGCGCCAAGCAAGCCCGACTCCTCGCCTACCGTAATCACGAATTGAATACGGCCATGCGGAATGGACTGCTCCTGCACAACGCGAATCGCTTCGAAAATAGCCGAAATACCGGCTTTATCATCAGCGCCCAATATCGTTGTACCGTCACTGCGGATATAGCCATCCTCGTCCAGCTGCGGCTTAATGCCTGCGCCTGGTGTGACAGTATCCATATGACAGGTGAAAAATATCGCAGGAGACGGATTGTCTGCTCCAGTTGCTTCCCATAGCGCAAACAAATTGCCTGCCCCATGGCCTGTTGTTGCTGCCGCATCGTCCTCGCTGACTTGAAGCCCAAGAGCCTCGAACTTTTGCTTTAGTACCCGACTTATTTCCTGTTCATGCTTTGTTTCACTATCCACGCGCACCAACTCCATGAACTCGTTCACTAACCGATCCTTTTCGATCATTTACGTTTCCTCCATCCGTTATTTTGTTATACAATAGATGTCAGACAAGCTTTAAAAAGCTTTGACATGAAAGGAGCTTTTCCCTATGCGCAGACAACAGCTTATACGTATCGTCGCTATTGTAATGGTGGCAGCACTCCTGATCACAACCCTGTTTGCTGGAATCGGATCTTTATTTTATTAATTCCTCAAATTCAAATCCAAAAACCTTCGCAAAATGAGGGAGCAGCTGCCTCGCTGCTTCCTCTACTGACAGGTCCCGACCGGTCAGATCATTAAACGAGGTCACGCCGTATTGCTCAATACCGCAAGGCACTATTCCGCTAAATCCATCCTCTGCAATTCCGGCTTTAATATTTAATGCAAAGCCGTGACTCGTAATAAAGCCCCGCCGATGCCGGGCTTTATTAAACTTCACCCCTATGGCGGCAATTTTCAGATCGCCTACCCATACACCTGTATATTCCGGCTTTCTGCCCGCTTCTATACCATACTCGCCAAGCCAATTTATAATGACCTGCTCTAAGCTGCGCAAATAAGCATGTAAATCAAGACCTACCGCATCCAAATACAAAAGCGGATATCCAACCAGCTGACCGGGACCATGGTAGGTGATGTCGCCGCCGCGGTCGATTTGGAACACCGCGATCCCTCGAGCCTCAAGCTCTGCTTCGCTAAGCAGCAAATGCTCTGGATGCTTATCCGATCCGATCGTATAGGTCGGCGGATGCTGAAGAAGGAGCAGCGTCTCTTGACGCTCCTCCCGATCAATTTGCTTTACGTATGCTTTTTGCAGCTCCCACGCCTCGGCGTATTCGAGTCTGCCTATATAGTGGGCATCCAACCGTCTAAAGCTATTTGCGTTCTCCGCCTCAGCCATGTTGGTCTTCCCCATTTCTAATATAATTTACTTTCTGTATTGAAGCTCTCTAAATTGTCCTTTACCCGCTGCAGGAAACGTCCGCAAATAACGCCATCCAAAATCCGATGATCCAACGACAAACACAGATTGGCCATCGAGCGAACCGCTAACATATCGTTAATGACGACAGGGCGCTTCACAATCGACTCAAAGGTCAAAATCGCGGCTTGCGGATAGTTAATAATCGGATAAGACAAAATCGAACCAAAAGAACCCGTATTGTTCACTGTAAAGGTACCGCCCTGCATATCGGACAACGTCAGCTTGCCTTCCCGCGTCTTCCGTGCAAGCTCATCAATTTCCTTTGCCAAGCCTGCGACGTTTTTGTGATCGGCATTTTTGATAACAGGTGTGAGAACGGAATCTTCCGTGCCTACTGCAAGCGATATATTGATATCACGCTTCACAATGATTTTATCAACTGCCCACATGGAGTTCATAATTGGAAAATCTTTAATCGCATTGACGACTGCCTTTAGAAGAAAGGCCAAATAAGTCAGATTAATTCCTTCGCGCTTCATGAAATCATCTTTCAGCTTATTGCGCAGGAGAACGAGATTCGTAACATCCACTTCTATCATTGTCCAAGCATGAGGGATTTCACTAACGCTTTGTCTCATATTACGGGCAATCGTATTACGAATAGGAGTTACGTCGATAAAGTTATCTCCACGCCCTGCGCCTGCAGCACCCTCGACCTCAATTTTCGGCATGCGCGGCGTTTCCGTTAAATGCAAACCGGAGGACCGGACCTGAGCAGTCGTATCAGCAGCAGAGACCGCAGGCATAGCTTGACCACTAGAATCCTGGCTCCGTTTACCTGCGCCAGAGTCGACGTAAGCAAGCACATCCTTGCGCGTAATACGTCCTCCGAGACCTGTTCCAGGCACATCGGTTAAACGGATGGAATGCTTCGCTGCCAGCTGCTGCACAGCAGGCGAAAAGCGGTTCCGCATAGGCGCGTCCTCTGAATCCGCTTGAACAGCTGCAACGGAAGGAGAAGCTGAGACAGATCCAGTGTAATCCGGCTGCGACTCAACCGCGCTTTCTCCATCGCCAGCACCTTCGGTCTCAATAATACATACAGCTGTTCCGACTGGCACCGTCTCGCCATGACCGACAAGAATTTTGACGAGTCTACCGGCAACTGTCGATGGCAATTCCGCATTCACTTTGTCCGTCAATATTTCGCAGACCGGTTCATATATATCAACCCAATCCCCCGGCTGCTTCAACCACTTATCGATAGTGGCCGATACGAGCGATTCCGCAAGCTGCGGCACGACGATTTCAGTAAGTGATTTCATCTATCTCATCTCCTAACTGACGCCTAATATTGCGCCAATTGCCGCATGGCCTCTTTCACTTTTTCTTTATTTAGCATAAAAAATTTCTCACCCGGAGGATTGATTGGCATTGCCGGAACATCCGGACCGCATAGCCGCATGATCGGAGCATCCAGCTCATACAACAGCTCTTCGGCAATAATCGCCGACACCTCAGCTCCGACTCCGCCTGTTTTGTTATCCTCGTGAATAATAAGTACTTTTCCAGTTTTGCGCACCGCTTCAAGAATAGCTTCCTTATCGAGCGGCTGAAGCGTCCGCAAATCAAGAATATGAGCGCTGATGCCATCCGCGGCTAGCTCAGCTGCAGCCTGCTCCACGAAGAGCAGCGGCATGCTGTAGCTGATTACCGTAATGTCGTCGCCTTCGCGAAGTAAATTCGCCTTGCCGATCGGCACGATATAGTCCGTATCCGGCACATCGCCGTTAATAAGCTTATAGCATTTTTTGTTCTCAAAAAACAACACAGGATCCGGATCGCGAACCGCTGCCTTCAACAAGCCTTTGGCATCATAAGCTGTGTATGGGGCTACGATTTTCAAACCGGGCGTTCCGAAAAACACCGATTCTGTACATTGCGAATGATACAAGCCTCCAAATATGCCGCCGCCAATCGGCGCACGAACAACTATCGGACACGTCCAATCGTTGTTGGAACGGTAACGAATTTTGGCCGCTTCGCTAATAATCTGGTTTGTCGCCGGGAACATGAAATCCGAATATTGCATTTCTGCAATCGGCTTCATCCCATACATAGCAGCGCCGATCGCAACGCCGGCTATTGCCGACTCCGCAAGCGGCGTATCCAGAACGCGAAGCTCGCCGAACTGCTCCTGCAGTCCCTTCGTTGTGGTGAAGACGCCGCCCTTAAGACCAACATCCTCGCCAAGCACGAAGACATCCTCATCGCGTTCCATCTCTTCCTTCATTGCAAGCCGAATCGCATCGATATAATCCATAACGGCCATTAGTTATGCCCTCCCTGCTCAGCATCATCCGCATAAACATGCAGCATAATGGATTCCGGCGTCGGGAATGGCGCTTTATCGCCATACTCAGTCGCTTCATCTAGCAGCTTGCGAATCTGCGCTTGCAGCTCCATATCCTGCTCCTCTGACCAAATGCCGCTGTCGATCAAATATTGCTTAAATTTTGGAATACCGTCCTTCGAACGATGAAGATCAACCTCTTCCTTCGTCCGATAAGCAAGGTCGTTATCCGATGTGGAATGCGGAGATATCCGGTACATCAACGCTTCAATCAGTGTCGGACCTTCGCCCGCTATAGCACGCTCTCGCGCTTCCTTCACAACGCGGAACACTTCAAGTGCATCGTTGCCATCGACCTGCAAGCCAGGAAACCCGTATCCAATGGCGCGGTCGGCTACTTTGCCGGCAAGCTGCTTATGAAGCGGCACGGAAATGGCGTACTGGTTATTTTCACACATGAATATGACAGGCAGCTTGTGCACGCCCGCAAAGTTGCAGCCCTCGTGGAAATCCCCCTGATTACTGGAACCTTCCCCGAACGTCACGAAGCTCACCAAAGATTTTTTCTTCATCTTTGCCGCTAGGGCGATGCCTACTGCATGAGGCAACTGCGTCGTTACTGGACTGGAGCCCGTTACGATCCGCAGCTTCTTCGAGCCAAAGTGGCCCGGCATTTGACGCCCGCCGCTGTTCGGATCCTCTGCCTTCGCAAATACCGATAATAATAAGTCTCGCAGCGTCATTCCAACAGCCAGGACAAACCCATAGTCCCGATAGTAAGGCAAGAAGTAATCATGCTCGCGATCCAGCGCGTAAGCAGCAGCTACCTGCGCCACCTCTTGTCCGACACCGGATACGTGAAAGTTAATTTTACCTGCGCGCTGCAGCAGCAGCATTCGTTCATCGAATTTGCGTGCGGACAGCATCGTCGTATACATAGCAATCGCTTGCTCATGGCTAAGTCCTAATTCCAAATGACGAACATTTTGCCCAGTAGAAGCAGATTGGGTCATAAGGTGTTCCTCCTTTTACGTACTATTATAACCTGGTACTAAGACTTGATCATATTTATTATAACCTCATTGAACCAAAAAGAAAACCGTACCCGGTTAGAACGAAATCGCTTTGCCGTCCACCGCGAGCATCGCTTCTCCCAAAGCCTCCGCAAGCGTTGGATGCGGATGAATCATTTGGCCAACCTCCCAAGGAGTCGCGTTCAGAACGCCGGCTAGCGCCGCCTCTGAGATCAAATCGGTCGCATGCGCTCCGATCATATGAACACCTACGATATCATTGGTCTTCCGGTCGGCGATTACTTTAACGAACCCGTCCTTTTCACCAAGCACAAGCGCCTTGCCGATGGCTTGAAAAGGAATTTTACCTGTCTTGATATCATGTCCCTTCGCCCGTGCTCCGTCCTCCGTTAAGCCGTAGGATGCAATCTCCGGCCTCGAGTAGATACAGCGAGGAATGAGATGATGCTCAACCGCTGAAGGCTTGCCTCCGCTGATGTGCTCAGCCGCAATCAACCCTTCATGCGCAGCGGCATGCGCAAGCTGTACGCCGCCAATCACATCGCCAATCGCATAAATATGCGGCTCGCTCGTTTGCCCGAATCCATTCACTTCAATCGCACCGTTTGTTGTGCGTATATCGGTATTTTCTAGACCAATTCCTTCAATATTTGGTGTTCTGCCGACAGAAAGCAGCAGCTTTTCCGCATTCAGCAGCACATCGCCATCCGGTGTGTTTGCCGAAATCGACACTTCCCCATTTTCGGCTTTGTACTTGTCCGTCAGCAACTGAACGCCCACCAATACACGAACGCCTCTACGACGAAGAAGCTTCGTTAGCTCTGCGGAAATCTCAGTATCCTCGCCCGGCAGCAAGCGCGAGCCCGCTTCAACTAACGTGACCTGAACGCCAAAATCCTGCAGCAGCGAAGCCCATTCCACGCCGATAACGCCGCCGCCTACAATGATGATTGAAGCTGGCAGCTTATTCAGCTCTAATGCTTCATCGCTGGTAAGAATGTATTCACCATCCGGTGCAAGTCCAGGCAGCACACGAGGCCTTGAGCCTGTCGCTATGATCAGGTTCGTTGACACCACCGATTCCATTTCGCCATCCGGAAGCTCCACAGCAAGCGAGCCGCTGCGCGGCGAGAAAATAGAAGGGCCGATCACTCTGCCCTTTCCTTGAATAATTTCAATACCATTCTTCTTCATTAAGCCCTGAAGGCCGCGATAAAGCTGTTCGACCGTCTGCTCCTTGCGACCCTGCACCTTACTATAATCAAGCGAAATCGCATCCTTCGCTACATTTATCCCATATGTACCTGCTTCAAGAAGCGTTGCATATACCTCCGCGCTGCGAAGCAGTGACTTACTCGGAATACAGCCTCTATGTAAGCAAGTTCCACCTAGCTTGTCCATTTCGATAATCGCTACCTTCTTCCCAAGCTGCGCTGCGCGAATTGCCGCAGTATAGCCGCCCGGTCCGCCCCCTAATACTGCTACATCCACTTGAATTGCCATCATACCAATCCTTCCTTCATTTCTTTCTCTATAACCTCGTTCATGATATTGATTTATCATTGCAGTTATTCGCCAGCATCATAACATAACATCCTTATCTATTGTACCTGTTTTCGCCGATGTTTACATCGTTGATTTACAAAATAGACACTCTTCACGCAAAAAGGTATGATAGAGCTAACTGTATATTTTGACCGATAAGGAGACGCTGTTCGAATGAAATTAGTTGCTGCTCGTTTTATTGCCATTTTAATGCTTGTTATACCTGGCCTTTTTGCCTGCTTTGGATTTCTTGAAATGAAGGACGCCGTATTCTATTACTTTTCCGATTTCGGAAATGAAGACATTGCCCCTTATTTCGACTGGCTAAAGTTTTTGGTCGGCTTTATCATGTTTGCTGCTGGCGCTGGCTTTATCGCTGGCTGGACCTTCTTCCGAGACCGCAAGCGCAACTATGTCGCCCCGCGCTTCAAGGAGAAGCGTCCGCGTCCCCCTAAGCCGCAAAGCTAAAGTGAACATAAGCGTGACACAAGCCAATACAGCTTTCCCAAGCCGCAGACAACGAGGATTTGCATGAATCCCAACGTCTTCGGTTTTTTTATATTCACTGCAAACATTCACTCCTATTTAGACATCCACGTATTCAAGCATTCTCAAATACGCTTTCGGCACCATGTAGGAAGCTGCAAGCTCCGTCTTATCTGATTTAAGAAACATCCGAACAAGCGAACTGCTCGTTTGCATGTAATGGGTGTAAGGAGACAAATAGACCGTATCGGCCATCGTTGTATTTCGTATATATTGCTCAAGTTGAAGCTCGTATTCCAAATCGGTTGCATTCCGAATCCCCCGAATGACGACATCGATATTATTTTCATTAATATAATCAGCAACAATACCCTCATAAGGAACAATGACGATTTTGGGATCCATTGTAATCGAGAGGCTTACAAGCTCCGTTCTTTGTTCGATCGTGAAATGATGGTTCTTCGAACGATTATTAGCTACGAGGATATGAACCTCATTAAACAAATGAAATGCTCTTTCAATAACGGACACATGCCCGAGTGTAATGGGATCAAAGCTACCTGCATAAACAGCTCTCACCGTCTCATCCCCCTCCCTTGTTTTACAATGCGATAACGATTGTTTAATAAGATTACATTTCTCTCCATCCTAGTTTATCATTCCGAAATACATGAGCACTATGATTAAATTATTAAATCGAATCGAGGTGGAAAAATGAAAATCGTGTTTGATGTATTCGTAGACGGAAAGGTAAGAGAAACCCTTCAACCCAACACTCAGCGTTTAAAAGAAATCCAGACCTTCATTAAAGCCGAATCGGCTACTATCATTAAAAAATACGGAACCAATGTTTATCTGAACAGAAGATTCATTTACAACTAAGGCATCCTGAGATGGCCTTTTTTTGTTTCCTCCAGACTCTCACAACAAAAAATACCGCCCTTCATTGAGTTTTTGGAAAACCCAATAAATAACGGTATTAATTGACAAGCTGCATAAAATTTATCGGCTTAAGTTTGCTGAATTCTGATATTTACAGCCAAAATTGTTTTGGCTGTAATCCGTTTCCAGCACCCTCAATCCCTTACGCCGCCTACTCTCAGCTCACCTTATGCTCAATCCGCAGCTTATCCGCGACCATCGCGATAAATTCGCTATTGGTCGGTTTCGACTTAGAGATGTTAATCGTGTAACCGAACAAATGTGAGATGCTGTCGATGTTTCCGCGAGTCCAAGCGACTTCAATCGCATGGCGGATCGCCCGCTCAACGCGTGATGGTGTCGTTTTGAATTTCTCGGCAATTGCAGGATATAGCGTTTTTGTGATCGCGCCAAGAATTTCGATGTTGTTATACACCATCGTAATCGCTTCACGCAAGTACTGGTAACCCTTAATATGAGCAGGAACACCAATTTCATGAATAATGCTTGTAATGTTTGCGTCAAGGTTCTTGCCCTTTGCAATAGGTACAACATTAGATTTCATGATGGATGTGCTTGAAGAGTAGCTGCCCCCAGTAGTGATAGCCTGGTTACCCACCAATTGACGAATGCGATTAGCCAGCACATCCATATCAAATGGCTTTAGAATATAATAGGAAGCCCCGAGCTGTACTGCTTTCTGCGTAATATTTTCTTGACCGAATGCGGTCAGCATAATAATTTTCGGCATTGGCGACAGGTTCATTTCCTTCAAACGTTCGAGGACGCCTAAACCATCCAAGTGTGGCATAATAATATCAAGGATAAGCACATCTGGAATTTTTCTCGTTTCCTCCAAATGTCTTAATACCTCTTCACCGTTATAAGCTACTCCACTAACCGTCATATCACTTTGTTCGGATATGTATTCTGATAATAAATTAGTGAATTCCCGATTGTCATCTGCCAATAATACATCGATCTTATGCAAATTGTGGTCCTCCCTTGAATGGTTATTCTTGAGTTCGCTCACTAGTTGTCTGCTTAAAGTTTTCGACATGGGCGAATGAAATCCTCCTGTCGAAAATTATTTTTCTTTATTTTTTTATGACAATTCGATATAATTAAAAATTTATTACATAGTATGCCACTTTTCATCGATCTTCGACAAAATTCATATCAAATTTTATAGTATACGCAATTTTTGTAGGAATATGATTAATGTAAAAATGTCTGCTGCGGCAAACGATTTGCCGTAACAGACATCTCTACAACCTCCACTAAAACTACGCTGCTTCACCAATACGTCCATTTGCTGCTTTCAATAACACACCAGCATCCTGCAGCATCCACTCAATAAAACATCCATAGCCTGACGCAGGATCATTAACGAATACATGAGTAACAGCGCCAACGAGCTTGTTTTCCTGTATAATCGGACTTCCAGACATGCCTTGAACGATACCGCCCGTCTTGCTTAATAGACGTTTATCTGTAATCTTAATAACCATACCCTTAGTTGCTGGCCCGGATTGTTTGGATACATGTACGATTTCTATCGTAAATCGTTCCACCTTTTGTCCGTTCACAACTGTCAAAATTTCCGCTGGCCCTTCCTTAACATCCTCAGCAAACGCTACAGGTAATGACTTATTATTATAGCTATGCATAGGTGCTTCATTCATTTTTCCGAATATGCCAAACGGTGTATTTCGCTCGACATTCCCTAAAATCTTGCTTTCCTTCACAAAATGAGCACGCTTCTCACCGGGTTCCCCATTTTGGCTTTTGTTAATTGACGTTACACTTGATTGTAATATTTGTCCTTCCCCGACCTCGATCGGGGTTTGTGTATCCATATCCGTGATCACATGCCCCAATGCGCCATAAACACCTTGATCGGGGGCATAAAACGTTAATGTCCCGACGCCGGCAGCCGAGTCTCTGATGTACAAGCCAAGTCTCCAGGCTTTATCCTCAGCATCAAAGATTGGACTGAGATGTGTATCCGCTAATTTCCCATTGCGCTTATAGGTAACTTGAAGAGGCTTATGATCCTTCCCTGCTCTTTCGCTTAGCTCAGCCACCTTATGGACCTCGTTTACATTTGAACCGTTAATTTTGACAATAAGATCACCTAATCTAAGCCCTGCTGCTTCGCCTGGTGATTGCTTCAACCCATTATCACCTATAACCTGATGATGACCAACGATTAAAATACCAGCAGATTTCACCTTAACACCTATTGTCTGTCCGCCTGGTATGACACGCAAATCAGGAACAACATTGACTTTTACCGTCTTAAAGGGAATTTTACCGAATAATTTCACTTTCATCTGCGTTTGACCGCTGCGGCTCGGCTGGAGTGATAATGGTTCATTCAAATTGACGGACAGCGAATTGCGGGTTGTTCCATTAATCTGAAGCATATGAGGGTCGACCGTTACTTCTGCATGAACGGGCACTCCATATTGAAGTCGTTTCAGCTGCCCGGAGAATAAACGAAGTTCATTCGGAATAGCGGCAAAATGTTGAAACGGAGCGGAGCAACCGATCATACAAATGAAGAAAACGAGAACTAGGCCAAACCATCGCTTCCGTTTATTGGAGTTCAATGATTTCACGCTCCCTGTAATTCCATCGCATGACGTTAAAGGCATAACCGCCATTGGCGTACCTTTAAGTTACCCCGACCCGTTCGTTTTATGTCCGAAAAAACATTCCCTGAATGGCTACCATTACGCCCCCTTCTGCTTAAGCGCCATATCAAGCATTTCTTGTGCGTGATGCCTTGTTTTTTCCGTGACCTCTACCCCGCCAAGCATCCGGGCAAGCTCCTCAATGCGAACGGAATCGATCAGCTCGTCCACAGAGGTTGAGGTTCGCGCCCCTACGATCTGCTTGCGAATTTCATAATGATGGTCAGCCATGCACGCGACCTGCGGTAAATGAGTAATAGAGAATACTTGGCATTTAAGCGCCAGCTGAGACATCTTCTCAGCGATCGCTTGTGCTGCTCTTCCACTTACGCCTGTATCCACCTCATCAAATATAAGAACAGGCACTTGATCGATTTCAGCAAAAATACTTTTTAATGCGAGCATGATACGGGACATCTCTCCGCCTGACGCAATTTTACTAAGCGGCTTTAATGGTTCACCAGGATTAGAGGAAAGCATAAATATCGCTTCATCCATTCCGTTACCATGGAGTCGGATCTGATTCTCTTCGCTGCCGCTAACAAAGCTTTGGTCAATTTGGACCTTAAATCTCGCCGCTGACATCTGGAGCTGGCTGAGCTCCTTCTCAATGGCGTCAGACAAGCGTGTAGAAGCGTGCTGCCGAAGTTTTGACAGCTCCTTCGCCAATTCTAATGCTTGCGCATAAAGAGCCTTCTCCTCCGCTTGGAACTTCTCAAGCAGCTGATCACGATTCTCAATCTTGTCCCGATCAGCTGTCGTACGTTCCAGATAAGCTAATATATCAGGTATAGTTTCACCATATTTGCGCTTTAATCCATTTATTAAATCAAGCCTGTCATCAATTTGTGACAATAGCTCCGGATCAGATTCGATTCCGTCACGATAATCACGCAGTTGGAATGCTGCATCCTCCGCTTGATAAAAAGCAGACTGCAGCTGTTCAAGCAACGGACCAAGCTTCGCCGAGTCATAAGACAGGATGTCGCTCAGCTTTGCTGCCGCCTTGCTTATGGCATCCAATCCCTTATCTTCGTAAAGCAATGAGTAGGCATCTGAGACGGCATCCATTCTTTTACCTGCATACATTAGCTTGCGTCGTTGATCCGCAAGTAATTCATCCTCCTGCGGCTTCAGCTGCGCATTTGTTATTTCTTCAATCTGGAAACGATATAAGTCAAGCATCTGGACATTATGTCTCGTAGAGCTTTCCAGATCGCGTAAAGCCGCTCTTGTCTTCTGCAGCTTATCGAATAATTCCCTATATTGAAGCTTACGTTCAATGAGTAAATCACCCGCAAATAAATCAAGCCACTCCAAATGCTGCTCTGTGCGCAGTAAAGATTGATGCTCATGCTGTCCGTGAATGTTGACCAGATACTCGCCAATCTCTCGCAGCATCGTCATCGTTACAAGGTGGCCATTGACTCGACTGCTGCTTTTGCCATGCGAGGAGAGCTCCCTTCGAATGACAAGCATCTCTTCAGGCGAGGAATTCACGCCAAGCTTTGTAAGTACATGCCAGACCGGATGACCGGGCGAAAGATCGAACATGGCTTCCATTTCAGCTTTTTCGCAGCCATAGCGAACCATGTCTGCTGAGCCCCTGCCGCCTACTACTAGGCTTAACGCATCGATTAATATCGATTTACCGGCCCCTGTCTCCCCTGTCAATACATGAAATCCATCATGAAAAATAACGTTCACTTCTTCAATAACCGCTAAATTCCTTATAGATAACTCACGCAGCATGACCAAATTCCTCCTTAGTTCAATAGCTCAAGCAATCGTTCTACAATTTCTCCGCTTTGTGTCTTGGACCGGCAAATCATCAATATCGTATCATCGCCGCAAATCGTTCCCATTACTTCTGACCACTCCATGTTATCGATTAAAGCGCCAATCGCATTAGCCGTGCCTGGCAAGCACTTCATAACAACCAAATTATCTGTGAAGTCAATATGTACAAAATGGTCCAAGAGCGCTCGTTTAAGCTTATGGATCGGATTTTGCCGCTGATTGTCCTGCGGGATTGAATATTTATATTTCCCTTCTCCAGCTGGCACTTTAATCAGCATCATTTCCTTCATATCGCGAGATACAGTAGCTTGTGTAACTTGCATGCCCGTTGCACGAAGCGCCTCCACTAGCTCCTCTTGGGTTTCGATCGTATGGTGTGTAACAATTTCCTTTATTCGGAACTGTCGAATCCCTTTCATATAAACCCTCCATGTCTCAGTAGTCTGCAATGTGAAATGTAATGGTTCGAATGATCTTAACTTTAGCATCGACGAACAATACGCCATCGCATTCAGGTAACAATAATGAATACACGAGCAAACGATCTCGAACCCCGCTTGCCGTCCAATCCATCGGCATTCGGTCACGAGCAGTCTTTACAACGTAAATTTTCTTATCTTTTTCCACAATATAATCTATATATAACCGGCTGCCTTTCCCAAGCGGATTGCCGTCCAGCTTTATCGGTATTGGCACGAGATGCTTGCCTGAGCGCACCTCAAAGCCAGCTTTCTCCAGCAGTACAATATTCTCGTCATTGGCTTGAAGTTCTCCTCCCTTGCCAAGCACGAGTCGATTCACACTTGCAGGCTCATGCAGCCAACGATAGAACGCTCTAAAAATCCAATACAGGAGTACAGCTCCAGCAAGCGCCATGATCAGCCAATCACCATTATGATTCATCGGTATCCCCCATTCGCGAATGGTTTATCATCCTACAGTTCGCTAAGCTGGGGGCAATTTCCTCTCTCGAACTTGAACCGAACGTTTGTTTGGTTTTCACTAGTTTATCAAATGAAGCCTGCCTCTGTAAAGAAAAAAGATGCCCTTGCAGTTATTAAACTGTTTGGCACCCTTCTCGGATCCTGCTTTTTATTTTCCAGCCGTAAATGTCTGGCTGGCCGTTTTCACTAGCTCATCAAGCTTATCTTCTTCCGGAACTATCGTATTCGGTTGAGCTGTCCATAGCCAGTAAGCCAAAAATTCAATATTGCCCTCTCCGCCTGTTATAGGAGAGAATGTTATGTCCTGAAGGCTGTATCCTAGCTCTGCTGCAGCAGATAATATCGTCCTCAGTACATCCTTATGGACGCTTGAGTCACGTACGACACCTGACTTTCCGACCTTATCCCGTCCCGCTTCAAATTGAGGCTTAATAAGCGCAACAACTCCCGAACCAACCGAGAGCAAGGTCGAAAGGGCAGGTAAAATAAGCTTCAAGGATATAAATGAAACGTCGATTGTTGCAAAGGTTGGGGCAGGTCCGATTAAATCAGCGGGCTGCGAATAACGAAAATTGGTACGCTCCATCACATTCACTCGTTCATCCTGCCTGAGTGACCAGTCTAATTGATTATAACCGACGTCAATCGCATAGACGTAGGATGCTCCGTTCTGCAGCGCACAATCCGTAAACCCGCCGGTTGACGCACCAATATCGAGCATGACCCGATCGCTCAAATCGATGTTAAAGGCACGAATCGCTTTCTCCAGCTTAAGTCCACCGCGGCTGACATAAGGATGCAAAGCACCCTTAACCTTAATGTCTGCCGTACGCACTACCTTCATACCGCTTTTGTCCACCGGCTCATCATTAACCAGCACGAGCCCTGCCATCAGCGCAGCCTTTGCTTTTTCTCTGCTTTCAAAAAATCCGCGCTCTACCAGGAGCACATCAATTCTTTCTTTCGCTGTTGTTGTCATCTTTCTCCTTCAAGCCTACTGCGGGCCTGTTACTCGCTTCATTCGACGCGGCAGCATCGTTTTCATTTCCATAGCGACTCGCTCGGCCGTTAAGCCGACTTCCTGCCGCTGCTCCTTGATTGTACCATGCTCCACAAAAATATCCGGCACACCAATAATACGAACAGGTATACCATAAATGCCCTTAAGTGAATAGAACTCCAGCACAGAGCTGCCGAAACCTCCAAGCTCCGCGCCTTCCTCAAGGGCAATGATATTCCTGCCCTCTGCAGCGAGAGATAAGAGCATTTCTTCATCAAGAGGCTTAATAAACCTTGCATTAACAATTTGAACATTAAGCCCTTCACGCTTCAGAAGATCAGCAGCCTCCTCGGCAACCTGAAGCATTGGCCCAATGGCTAAAATAACGCCAGAGTCGCCCTCACGAACGATTTCCCATTTGCCAATCGGCAGCGCCTGCGGATCAGCATCCATCTCGACGCCTAATCCGGCAATACGCGGATAACGCACTGCAATAGGCCCATCATTGTAATCAATCGCGGTTTTGAGCATTTGTCTTAACTCATTCTCGTCTTTAGGCATCATAATAACCAAATTCGGAACATGTCTTAAATAGGCTATATCGTATACGCCATGATGTGTTTCACCATCGGGACCAACAAACCCCGCGCGGTCAATCGCGAAAACTACATTTAAATTCTGACGACATATGTCATGCACAATTTGGTCGTATGCCCGTTGCAGGAAGGTTGAATATACGGCATAGACAGGCTTCATTCCTTCCATAGCCAGCGCTGCGGACATTGTAGCCGCATGCTGCTCCGCAATCCCTACATCAATCATTCTGTCCGGGAATTTCTCCGCAAATTTGAGCAAGCCTGAGCCGCCTGGCATAGCCGGCGTAATGGCAACAATTCGCTCATCCTTCTCGGCTAATTCAATAATCATATCGGCGAATACATCCGTGTATACCGGAGGGCCGACAGCTTTGACCACTTGACCGGATTCGATCTTGTAAGGTGTAATGCCATGCCATTTGAAAGAATCCGCTTCGGCAGGTGAATAGCCCTTTCCTTTTACCGTCAGCACGTGCACAAGCACTGGTCCCGGCATGGAATCCGCTTGCCGCAAAATATCAAGCACCTGTTCTAAATCATGACCATCCACGGGCCCCAAGTAAGTAAAACCGAACTGCTCGAATAAAATACCGCTAACCAGCAAATATTTCAAGCTGTCCTTAAAGCGTTCTGCTGTTTTGGCGAGCTTGCCGCCGATAGCTGGAACTTTGTTCAACAATTGCTGAAGATCATCCTTCGCCTTTTGATAATGGCGATCCGTGCGTATCTTGCCCAAATAATGATGCAAGGCTCCTACGTTGGGAGCAATTGACATTTCGTTATCATTCAAAATAACCATCAGGTTTTTCTTCTCATGCCCAATATGATTGAGCGCTTCCAGAGCCATTCCGCCAGTAAGCGCCCCATCTCCAATTACAGCCACAACGCGATTGCTGTCACCCTTCAAGTCACGGGCAAGCGCCATACCCATAGCAGCAGATAAAGAGGTGCTGCTGTGTCCCGCTTCCCACACATCATGCTCGCTCTCCGCGCGTTTCACAAAACCGCAAAGGCCTTTATATTTACGCAATGAATCAAACCGGCCCTTGCGTCCGGTCAAAATTTTGTGAACGTACGATTGATGTCCAACGTCATATATAAACTTATCATCAGGACTGTTAAATAAATAATGCATGGCCAGGGTCAATTCCACAACTCCCAAATTAGGAGCGAGGTGACCACCTGTAACGGAAAGCTTCTCAATTAGAAACTGACGGATTTCACCGGCAAGCTGCTCCAGCTGCGCGGTTGTCATACCCTTCAAATCTAGAGGTCCGTTAATCTGATCAAGCAGCACGTTACTTTCCTCGCTTTCACGGACAGTATAAAATAACCGTCCCATGTACAACTACATTTTTCCTATTATAGCATACTGCAGTTTTTTTCCCAACCTGCTCGTACAAGCTTTGTATATCAATGATCCCGCTGAACAAGGTAATCAGCTATTTCCAGCAAACGGCCAGGCATGACCAAATCCGCTTCAAGTATGGCAGACTTTGCCTCATGCGTTAAGCGCTCTACCTGTGCCTTGCTTTCATCCAGGCCGATCAAGTACGGATAGGTTACCTTACTCTGGTCCACATCGCTATTTGTTTTCTTGCCTAGCTTTTTCTCGTCCCCGATCAAATCAAGTATATCATCCTGAATCTGAAAAGCTAAACCAATATTCCGCGCATACAAAGCTAGAAGCTCGAGCTGCTTTGAATCAGCTTCACCAATTCTAGCCCCTGCTGTAACCGAAAATACAATTAAATCGCTAGTCTTATGTAGATGTATGTATTCAAGCTCTGCTATTGTTGTTATGCCTTGCTCGCCGAGCATATCCGCCGCTTGTCCGCCTACCATGCCGGGTGCTCCCGCAAGCTTGGCTAAATCCTCGACGATAGCCAGCGCCACTTCTGCGCTTATTCCGCTCTTACGTACCGCTTGAGGAATTAAATGAAAAGCATGCGTAAGGAGCGCATCACCTGCTAGAATGGCCATGGCTTCACCGAACACTTTATGGTTAGTCGGTTTTCCTCTTCGAAAATCGTCATTATCCATAGCAGGCAGATCATCATGAATTAATGAATAAGTGTGTATATATTCAACTGCGCATGCTACCGGAACAGCCGCTTCAAATGCTGAAGATTTACCCAACACAGCCTCAGCTGCCGTTAACACGAGCGCCGGCCGGAGTCGTTTGCCGCCTGCCTCGAGCGAATAATACATGGCTTCTCTCAGTCTGCTTGGAATGACCCATTCCAACGGAAGCGCTGTCTGAAGCGAAGCTTCCGTCAGCTCCGCGCATTGCTTTAAATAAGACGTTATCGTTGCCCTCTCGTTCAAGCTTATTCCCCTTTGTCCTCGTTCACTGAAGCAAACGGTTTTTTCTGAAAGCCTTGTTCCGTCTCAATGAGCAATTCAATCTTGCGCTCAACTTGCTCCAGCTTGCCTCCGCAAAGCTGTGACAGCTTCATGCCTTCTTGAAACAACTCAATAGCCGTCTCCAAAGGAACATCCCCATTCTCAAGCTTAGATACAATTGTATCTAATCGTTCCATCGCTTGCTCGAAAGTCAAATCGCTATTATTCGCTGCTTCCATTGACCTGATCTCCCCTCAAAGAATTAACCTGACAGTCCAGCTGACCGTCTGCTACTTTCACCTTCACGACATCTCCGGGCCGTACGTCGGCAATCGATTTAATTAAATGAAGCTCATGCTCATCATATACGAGACTATAGCCGCGGGACATGACCTTTAGAGGACTTAACGCGTCCAACTGCCTAATCGCACTGTTGAGCCTTAGCTTCTTTTCTTTTATAGTCGAATTCATAGCCTGCTCGAGCTGTCTGGTTGTACCTTGCCAGCGTTTCGCCGCATAAGCCGCTCGATCTCCAGGATGATGCGCTGCCAACAAGGCCTGCATGCGGGCAAGCTTTGAATAACCGCGTTCAGTTATCGATTTGGTCCGCTGCCCAAGCTGCTCTTTCATCCGATCAAGCTGTTGTGCTTGCTCAAGCAAATATTTACGTGGATATAGGAAAAAAGGAGAGCGCCGAATGCGCTGCAGCTTCTCCTTTTCTTCTTGAACGCGATAATGAATTCCTTGTGTTAACCGCTGCGTCTGCCGCTGAAGCTGCTGCTGCAGCTCAGACATATTAGGAACGGCAAGCTCGGCAGCGGCTGTTGGCGTTGCCGCACGCAAATCTGCCGCAAAATCAGCAATGGTGAAATCCGTTTCATGTCCGACTGCGCTAATGACGGGAATTTCCGAGGCCGCTATGCTTCGGGCTACTGCTTCCTCATTAAAGGCCCAAAGCTCCTCAAGCGAGCCGCCGCCTCGGCCTACAATCAATACGTCGGCTTCACCAAAACGGTTCATAGCTTCTATCGCTTTCACGATAGCCGGTGAAGCTTGAGTCCCTTGTACAAGTACAGGATAGACATAGACAGGAATGGAAGGATAGCGCCGCTGCAGTGTAATAATAATATCCCGGACTGCTGCGCCTGTTGGTGAAGTAATGACACCGATAGCGCGTGGAATACGTGGCAATGGACGTTTCCGGGCGGCAGAGAATAAACCCTCCGCCTCTAGCCTGCTCTTCAGTTGCTCATAGGCGAGATACAAGCTGCCGATTCCATCCGGCTGCATCGCCGTTACATAAAACTGATAGTTTCCATCCCGTTCATAAACCGATATATTGCCCCTGGCGATCACCTTTGTTCCTTCCTTCGGAAGGAATGGAAGGCGCTGATTATGAGAGGCGAACATGATGCTTTTCAGTTTACTGTCGCTATCTTTCAGCGTAAAATACATATGCCCGCTGGAATGATGCGTGAAGTTTGATATCTCACCGCGAATCCACACATCGCCAAGCACCGGGTCGGACTCCATCTTCATCCGAATATAGCGATTAAGCTCTTTTATGGAATAAATCCGAGGCTGTTCCGCCATGCCAAACGTCACTCCTTGATTCCGTTTGCCCTTTTTGCTGCAGTTATCGTATTTTTCATAAGCATAGTAATCGTCATGGGTCCAACACCGCCTGGAACTGGAGTGATGAAGCCCGCTGTATCCAGACAATCATCATAATCCACATCTCCTGCCAGCTTACCGTCCGGCAGTCGATTGATTCCGACATCGATTACGATTGCACCTGGCTTCACAAACTTACGGTCAATCGCTTTGGCTTTGCCGATAGCGACAACAAGAATATCCGCTTGTTTAGCGAGCTCTTCCATATTCGCTGTACGCGAGTGGCAGATGGTGACCGTAGCATTCTCGCGAAGCAGGAGCATAGCTACCGGCTTCCCTACGATATTGCTTCTCCCGATCACAACCGCATGCTTGCCTGAAATATCAACACCGCTCCGCTTAATGAGCTCAATAACGCCAGCTGGCGTACATGGCAGCAAGCTGTCATCGCCAATAACCAGATTGCCTACGCTTTCCGGATGGAAGCCGTCTACATCCTTGTCTACGGAAATAGCATCTATGACGGCTTTCTCGTTTATATGCTTCGGAAGCGGCAATTGAACAAGTATGCCATTAATAGAAGCTTGATTATTCAAGCGCTCAATGACCGCTAACAGCTCCTCTTCACTTGTGTCGGCGGTTAACCGATGAACCTCTGAATAAAAGCCCAGCTGCTGGCACGCCTTTTCTTTTGATCCGACATACACCTTGGATGCCGGATCCTCTCCTACTAATACTACAGCTAATCCAGGAACGACTCCCTTCATTTTAAGCTCAGCCGTCTCTGAAAGCATTTCCTCGCGTATAAGATCAGATATTTTTTTTCCTTCAATAATTTGTGCGCACATCGCTCTAGTCTCCTTTTGCTTCGATATCAGCATCACGCCCAATAAAGGGATTAAGACCTCAGTTCGTCAATTCCAAGCAGCAGTTTTCCAAGCACGCCATTGACGAATTTCCCGGATTCCTCAGTTCCAAAATGTTTTGCTAATTCGATGGCTTCATTGATCGCTGCCTTTGGCGGCACATCATCACGAAATACCATCTCATAACATGCAAGCCTGAGCACCTGTCGATCAACGCGCGATAACCGGTCTACCTGCCAGCCTGTCAAAAACTGCTGCAACATGCCGTCTATGGCCTGCTTTCGCTCCATCACCCCAAACACAAGCTCGCGCACAAACTCATCCGTGCTGCCAATCTCAGAAGGGTCGGCCCCTATTTCATTTTCCTGCCTGAGCTCATCCATCAGCATATCAACCGCATCTGATGCCGATACCTCGTTCATTTCCATTTGATACAAGCTTGAAACCGCTATTTCCCGTGCTAATCTTCGTTTCATGTGACCTCCGTGGCAACATTTATGCCAATTATATTGAAATGTTCTGAAAAAAAACCTATGATCTCCTCCCTGCCCCGAATAAAGCGGGTATCCGGAATACGGAGTACGGAGGAGAACACAGGATCATTTGAATGGCCGAAATCTTTCTAACAACGAATACCAAAGCCGCTGCCATGGAAAGATCGATCCGTTGTTTAATTCTTTCTGCACGCCTATCCAATAACCGATTGCGACGAGCAGCCCTACAAAGAGCATATCCCAAAAACCGACAATCAAGTAGAGTATGCCGAAAAACAGTCCCACTGCAGCGCCTGCTGCACGTTTCCCATAGACAGCCCAGAATTCCCTCCACATCAGCAAACCCACCTCTATTCCACGCGACTCTTAATTGTACTCGTTTGGATGATGTTCGCAACGTATACCGAAACATTCGTTACCGGTACGCCAGAAATGTCCTCCACATGCTCTTTGACAGCACGTTGAATATCTTCTGTCAGTACAGGAATAGAGCTTTCGCCATCAACTACCGCACGTATAACAATGTCGAGTCCAGCGTCGGTTGCTCGTATGCGAGCGCGTAAATCCTTAACTCCACGCTGACGAGATGCTGCCTTAAGCGCTAAATTTTCTATCGTTTCGAGAGAAATCCGGATATCGCCGAAGTCAGTTCTCTGATCGATTGACGGGGCGGAAGCCGATCCGCGCTGAAGCGATACGATGAAAAAACGCAGGCTCAATAAAAACAGCACGACACCCAGTACAGCAATTGTAATTTGAATGGAACTCAATCGATAGGCGTCATCGACTAAATCATTCATGAGGTCTATTGAAATCCAGTTAAACCCCATGGATAGCAGAAATACGGAAAGACATCCGATGATAATGCTATAAAGAAACAAAAGCAGCTTGTCCACAACTTTTACCAAGCGTATTGCCTCCTCCTGTGAAGCCGAATGAAAACCCCCTTGCGCCGAGCGGCATGCCCATTCACGAGGGGGTTATAAAATGGATTAATGAATCATTCATTATTTAACTCTATGCTGACTCTCTTCTTCTTCCGGTTTCTCCGGCGTCTTGAAATGTACATCGTGAATATGTACGTTCACTTCGACAACGTTAAGCCCTGTCATCATCTCGATCGAACGTTTCACATTTCGCTGAATTTCAGATGCGATTTCCGGTATTCGATTACCGTATTCGATGATAATGGATACGTCTACCGCAGCCTCGCGCTGACCCACCTCAACCTTGACGCCCTTGGACAGGTTCTTGCGGCCTAGAAGCTCAACAATGCCTCCGGCGAATCCGCCGCTCATGCCAGCAACGCCGTTCACCTCGATCGTCGCAAGTCCTGCGATTACTTCGATTACTTCAGGTGCAATTTGAATCGTGCCAATGTCCGTTTTTTCATATTCCGCAGCAATGGTACTCATGATTGTTGTACACCTCCTTAAAGTTGCGAGTACTCAGCCTTCAAGCCAAGCCATTATCCGCATCTTGTTAATATACTATAACATTCGGCATGAAATATGACAAACAATACACCTTGTTCACATTTTTGTCGTGTGATTATTCCCGCGCGTTAATGTCATTTTCCTCTAAAAACTTGATGTCGCACTCACCTTGAATGAATGTCGGGTGATTGAGCAGTTTCAAATGGAACGGAATTGTCGTTCGAATACCCTCAATCGCAAATTCGGATAACGCACGCTTCATGCGCGCAATCGCCTCCTCGCGAGTAGGTGCCCATACGATAAGCTTTGCGATCATAGAATCATAATGCGGTGAAATTGTATAGCCCGGATAAACGGCGCTGTCCACACGAACACCTGGGCCGCCTGGCGGCAGATAAAACGGAATCTTTCCTGCCGAAGGCATGAAATTGCGTTCGGAATCCTCTGCGTTAACCCGGCATTCGATCGCCCAGCCGTTAATCCTCAACTCGCTTTGCGTGAAGGACAATGGATTACCTTCGGCAACAGAGATCATTTCTTTAATCAGATCCACGTTCGTGATCATCTCAGTAACGGGATGCTCGACCTGGATTCGCGTATTCATTTCCATGAAGTAAAAGCTGCCATCCGGTCCCAATAAAAATTCCAGCGTACCTGCGCCTGAATAATTAACGGCAAGCGCAGCTCTTACGGCGGCTAGTCCCATTTGCTCGCGAAGCTCAGGCGTCAAAGACGCGCATGGCGCTTCTTCAACAAGCTTCTGGCGTCTGCGCTGAACGGAGCAATCGCGCTCGAACAAATGAACCGCATTGCCGTGCTTGTCGGCCATGATCTGAATTTCCACGTGCTTCATGCCAGTCAAATACTTCTCTAAATATACGCCCGCATTGCCAAAGGCCTTCTGCGCTTCCTGCTGTGCATTCGTCAATTGCTGAACGAGCATCGTTTCATCGTCCGCGATTCGAATGCCTTTGCCGCCGCCGCCTGCTGTAGCTTTAATAATAACCGGATAACCGATCTCCCTGGCAACAGCAATCGCCTCATCCATACTCTCAACTAGACCGTCGGAGCCGGGAATGATCGGCACGTTGGCTGATTTCATCGTCAGCTTAGCCTCTGCCTTATCGCCCATTCTATTGATCGCATCAGGTGAAGGACCGATAAAAGTAATATTGCAGGACTCGCAAATTTCCGCGAAATTCGCATTCTCAGCAAGAAAGCCATAGCCGGGGTGTATTGCGTCGCATTCTGTAATCGTTGCCACGCTCATTATATTGGTTAGATTTAAATAACTGTCCTTCGATGTCGTCGGACCGATGCAATATGCCTCATCCGCCAAGCGAACATGGAGCGAGTCCCGATCCGCCTCGGAATAAACGGCAACGGTGCTAATACCTAGCTCGCGGCAGGCCCGAATAATTCTAACCGCTATCTCACCGCGGTTTGCAATTAATATTTTGTGAAATTTCACGTAGGAACCCCTTTCAAACAACTGTTTCCCTGTTCGGACGTTAACTCACTCGTAAATTATTCTGCTTTAACTAGAAACAACGGCTGTCCATATTCTACAAGCTGGCCGTTAGTAACCAATATTTCAACGATCTCACCGTCAACCTCAGCCTCAAGCTCATTCATCAGCTTCATTGCTTCAAGAATACAAACTACGCTTTTCTCATTAACGCGATCGCCAACCTTGACGAAGGCTGCTGCATCCGGCGTTGGCGAGCTGTAGAAGGTTCCAACCATTGGTGATACGATTTGATGAAGATTTTGGGCAGCCGTACGAGCAGCATCCGATTCTTGTGCAGCTTGCAGCTGGGATGCTGCTGGCGCTGCGGTCTGCGCTGGCTGAGCTTGCAGCGGCGCAGACGAGTATGTATGCGTAATTGGAGCCGCTTGCACATTCACCACTTCTGTTTTGCCAGGCTTGCGGATGAGTAGGCGAGTCCCTTCGTTTTCGATTTCCAGCTCATGAACGGAAGTTTGATCGACTAATTTGATCAACTCTTTGATCTCGCTCAATTTGAACATGAATAATTTCACTCCTTAAATTTGCGATAGCAAAATGCTTCACTAGCTTCTTAGCCAATACTGCTTAAATGCTAATCTATCCATATCTTTCACATAACGTTTAACATTATAACATAAACCATCGGGAAGACGAATCATTTTTTGTTCAGCCTTTTGTTATCTAGCAAAAGAGCCTCTGCCAACGTCAGCTCATACGCTGACTTGGACAGAGGCTCTCTTATACCTTCTTGAAATCAAGCGTCTTATTGCGGTACATATTGGACGGAGATTTGATCGGCATCGACTTCCATCGTGCTCATTACCATTTTAACAATGTCCGCCGCCTGCTTCTTCTCCAACTGCTCGCTAGAGACAACAACCTTATAGCGCTCGTTTTCTTCATCAATAACAGCTACCTCATACTGCTCCATCAACTCAGACTCGAGTCCGGCAATTTTGGAAACTTTTTCTTCCAGAAGCGAGAGCTCCTCGGCGGCAGCCGTTAACTCTTCAGGCTTCTTCTGAACATCGGCCATAACCGACATGATCCGGTTTTCTTCTTCGGCATTTACCATTTCTCGCTTCGCAAGCAGCTCGCTGAACAAGCCGCCCGCAGCAATGCCTTGCTGATCGACCTGATTCAGAACATCCTGGTCCTCCTCGCTGAGAACCAAAGCATCGCCTGACAAATCTACTTCACCGACTACTAGACCATTGTCATCTGCAGCTGCTTCCATAGCATTTCCTGCAGCTTGCTCCGTTTGCGAACCATCGGTCAACACGTTCGGCGAATCAACATCCTGCGTAAATAAATAATAGGCCGACAGCACAACCATTAAGCTAAGCATAGATACGAGCCAAACCGTTTGTCTTTTCGTGTTCATGAGAACACCCTCCCCAATTTTTCGATTTAAATTATTGTTTGCTTGGAACGACTGATATCCGGTTAACCGGCACATGTACGCCTTTCTCCACAGCGTTGACAATGAGACGTCTGACCGTCGCATTTTCCGCGCCTTTGGCGACTATGAGAATACCGCGAATGCGCGGGTTAATCGTTTTGGTAATAATCGGCTTCTGGTCTCCGGAAACCTCATAAAGCACCACCTGGCCATCCTTCGTAATCGATGTAATATGTCTTCGCCCGCCGTTTCGATCATTCTCATCCGTAATCGACTGCGATTCATTCTGGTGACGCTCAACAATAATTTCCTCGGTGGAATCTATCGTCACGAGCACATCTACCGTACCAACACCTACAATTTTCTCCAAGATCTCCTTCAGCCTGCTCTCCAGCGGATGCTCGATCGCCGCAAACTGCGCACCTGCTGCTGTACCCGCATTATTCCATACCGCCTCTGCCTGCGGAGGCGGATTCGGATCCTGCGCCGAGGGCTCGACATCCTTATAGGTGAGAAAAGAATTCATAATCATAAGCGCTGCGCCAATCCCTCCAACGATAAGCAGTATCCTCAGCGTCCTTACACGCTTCGGACCGCTGGGACCGCCGCCAACCGCTGATTCCAAGCCTTCCAGCCACTTGGCCACCGCGCTGTGCCTCCTCTCCATCTAACGGTTTAATGCGATGCTCCCTGCTGCGGAGCTGGCTGCCTTACAACAATTTGCTTCGCAGCTACGCCCCACCTCTGTTCAATCGTACTCTTGATGGCTGCTGCGGCTGCCGGGTCCGCCTCACTCCACAATCCGTCATCTGCTTCAGCCTTTTCGATAAATCCGATTTCGCTGTCGGGTTGCTTTGGCGTCGAATTGCGTGCACCCTCTTCTTCCCCTGGCTTCTCAACCTGAACACCAATCGCTACAGGCTGCACTTCCTCAACCGGCGACGCTTCCTTCCAGCTTCCGGCTTTCTCATCAACCGATTTAAGTGTAACTATAACCTCGCTGATGAGTGGCATCTGCTGTCCCGAGACATTTATCCATTCCATGACGGCGTCAACGCTTTCGACGGGCGCCTGCGTCCGTTCGATCAGCTCAGCTTTCATCGTGCTTTCCATCGTGCGCTCCGCAAGCTTGGACGCTTCCAAAGCCCGCTGCTCACTCAACTGCTCTGCATCTCGTTGAATCTGGCTTAGCCCTGTCATTGGCACCTGACGAGCCATTGCCGATTCGCTCCAGAGATCCATTTCTTCATCAAGCTTTGTGCTTATATCGCTTTGTATCAGCTTTAATATAGGCGATAATATGGTTAATAAAATGAACAATCCGACCACCAGGCGCGCATACCGCTGCATCGCTTTGTTCGGGAGCAGCAGTTCAACAAACACCGCCAGCAAAATAACCGCGATGATGTCTCTCAGCCAATCGCTTAACCAAGCAACCACTGCCTTGTCTCCTTCCTTATCTCACCATTAGCGCTGCATTTCCTGCAGTCAGAATAATTGTGACAGCAAGGAAAAACATGAGGCTGACAGCCGCCAACGCGGCGAACACATAAATCATTGTTTTTCCGATCGTGCTCAGACAGGTTACGATCGGAGAATCGCCGAGCGGCTGCATGACTGCAGCGGATAAATTATAAATTAGGGCGAGCGTTAATATTTTGATAGCTGGAAATGCGCTAATAAAAAGTAAAACGATAACGCCTGCCAATCCGATCGCATTTTTGGCGAGCATGGACGCGGATATGACGGTATCGGCTGCATCCGAGAACATTCTTCCAACGACGGGCACGAAGTTGCCGGTAACGAATTTAGCCGTCCGCAGCGTCACGCCGTCCGTTACCGCCCCTGTTGCTCCCTGCACCGATATCACGCCGAGAAAGATGGTAACCAATACCCCCATCACGCCTACGGCGATCGTTCGAAGTAAATTGGCCAGCTGCGTAACTTTAAATTTCTCCGATAGCGCGCTCGCGATATGAAGAACGGCCGAGAAGAACAAAAGTGGAAATACAACCGTGTAGATGAGCGTGCCTACTGCATGAATCATAAAAATAATAAGTGGATGAAGAACCGACACCGTGACGACATTGCCCATCGAAGCAAGCAGCGTAAGCAGCAGCGGCACCATGGCCAGCATGAACTGAATCATGCTCTCAATCGCTCCTTTGGCATAGCCGATCGCTACATGAAAGCTATTCACGGCAATAATGATCAGCACCATGTACGTAATCGAGTAGGCAACCTTGCTGACGGCATTTCGCTCGAAAGCATTCTGAAGTGTTTCCAGCACCATACTAAACACAGTGAGCATCACGATCGTGACAAGCAGCTTCCCGTTATACAGCACCTCATGCCAGAAATATTTCAGCAGTCCCTTCAGCATGTCGGTCAGCTTTAATCCATCGCCGCCTGGCATGATCATATCCATGAAGCTTGGAACGCGCTGTTCTGGAAAAAAACCGCCGTATTCGCTGCTCAGCTTATTCCAATAGCTCTCAATGCCCTCTGTGTCCAAGCCGCCCAGCTGATTCGCTGTGAGCTCATTCGTAAGCTGGTCTCTTTGCTGCTGCAGATTCCCGGCAGGAGCCTGTGCGCGTATATCCTCCGCAAAGCCTATTCCCGGTACGAAGGAAAACAAAAAGGTCGCAGCCAGTAGAAACAGCAGCAGCTTGGCCCGATCACGGGCGGAGGCGAGCTTGATCATGCACTTCAGCTCCCATCCGGCAGCAGGCCAATTACCGTCTCCACGATCACACTTATAATAGGTACGGCCATGACGAGTATGAACACCTTGCCGGCAAATTCAATTTTTGAAGCGATACCCTCTTGACCGGCGTCTCTTACGATTTGTGCCCCGAATTCTGCAATGTACGCGATACCGATTATTTTCAAAATCGTCTTTAGGTAGATGGACGGGATGCCCGATCGATTCGCCAAATCCTCCAGCACCGAAAGAACAGCCTCAATTTTTCCGATCAAATACAGAAAGATGAACAGTCCCGTAAAGGCGGCTAGCAAAAAAGCGAACATCGGCTTCTGTTCCCGAACGACAAGGATAAGTATGGTAGCCATCAGACCCAGTCCGACGATTTGAATCATTTCCACTTCGTTCATCACCTACTTGCTTGCGCGTCCGACTATCGACATCTACTGAAACAAAAAGATCGTTTTGATCTCTTGAAATAGATCGTTGAGGAGCCGAACAACCATAAATAGCACAACAACGAAACCAATTACCGTTACCCAGTGCGCCATATCTTCCTTACCCATTTGCTTGAGCACGGAATGAATCATTGCGATTACGATCCCGATTCCAGCAATTTGAAAAATAGCGCTAACATCCATGTTCATCTGTGCGGCACCCCATTACACCATCAAAATGACGATCAGCACAGCGATCAAAATACCGAGACTTTTCCACATCTTCTCATAACGCCCTTGATCGTCTCTCGCTGCGTCCTCCTCTGACTTAAGCTGCAGTAACGCTAGACGTAAATGCTTCATCTGATCTTCCTTATCGCTAATTCCGAGCGTGGACCCTAGCCTTAAGAGTACAGCCTGCTCGTTACTGCGCATTGAGGTTGCAGGCCACCCATGTATTATCGCTTGCTCCCAGCTGTCCTTGAAGGAGAAGCTCTCCGTTTCCCATATCCCGCTCGCCGCATGGCGGAATATGGAGGCTAATGGCTCGGCCGTGGCTTCGGCTGTTCGTTCAAGCGCTTCGGGAAGCGGCGTATGTCCATAGCCGATTTCCGTCTCCAGCCGCTGCAGCGCATGCGCGAGCTGTCGCAGCTGACGAGGACGCTCGGCGAATCTGGCAGCCTGCTGGAAGCCGATCAACGTCCCAGCGAACAAAATCAATAACGCTCCAAGCAGCTTCATCATAGGTCATCTGCTCTTTGTCGTCCCGATAGCGCAGGGATAGGACCCGCTGATGCCTGCTTTTGAACGGCAGGGTGCTCACGCGCGAGATTTCGTCCCATCGCCTCCGCGGATACGACTCTATGCATGATGCCATGCTCCGTTCGCTTCAGCTCTACCACCTGTGTAAATGCTCCCTCGTCCAGCAGTCTTCTTAACACGGGCCGCCCTCTCGCATCCTGTAAATCATAAGCATGCGCGGTTGCAACAACGCTGATGCCTGCATGACTGGCTTCGCGAATGGCCTCCCCATCCTCCGGCCTGCCGATCTCGTCAGCGATTAAAACCTCTGGAGACATTGACCGCAGCAGCATCATCATGCCCTCCGCCTTCGGGCAAGCATCCATTACATCGGTACGCGGTCCGACATCGAACGTCGGTATTCCGCGGACGCAGGCGGCAATCTCCGAACGCTCGTCTACGATTCCAACCTTTCTGCCTTGCCACACATTCGCTTCAAGAGGCGGCCACAGTCCGTAGCTGACAGATCGTGCAATGTCGCGGACAAGGGTTGTTTTCCCTTGCTGGGGAGGCGCCAGGATGAGGGAAGAGTGCAGTGTTTTTCGCGTACGGTCCAACAGCTTCGGCAGCAATAGAGCACTAGCGCCAATCACCTCTCTAGCTACTCGAATATTAAAGGCGCCGATATCGCGTATACCTCTTACTACGCCGCTGTCCAGAATCGTTCTGCCTGCAAGTCCAATGCGATGCCCGCCAGACACCGTTATAAAGCCTCTTCGGAGCTCCTCCTCCATGGCATACAAGGAGTAGTTCGTAATACGCTCCAGCAGCTTGCGGCAAGTATCAGCCGAAGGCTTATACGCGCCGTCTGCCGTTTGACGCAGCGAGCCATCCATCGTCATGAATCTGGATTGCCCTCGAAAACCAATTTCTAGCGGCCTTCCCTCTCGGACGCGTATTTCTTCAAGCTGCTCTTGTATCGATTCAGGAAGACGCTCCAGGAGCGTCTTTAACTCTAAGGGAAGCAGGTGTATTACACGTGCCAGCATATCTTCATCACTCCCGGAGGTTTGTCCTTCGTTGTTCCTATTTGTATGCGGGCCATGCGAGAATATGTCTCCCTATTCTCTTAATTGCTAGATTCGCAAACTATTATTTCTTCAAAATGCCGATCATCAAGCAAATGACTCCCGCTGCCACCCAAATAAACTTTGAAGGCGACAGCTTATCCGACAATCCGACTAGACCAACCGTAGTTGTTGCAATCAGAATTATCGGCCCTACTAATGCGAGTGAAGAATTTACAACTAAAGCCTTATCAATTTGATTGAGTCGAAGCATCAGCAGCGCAGCGCATATTTCGATCGTGCCCGATGTGAGCCGCAAAGATGCCATGGTCACAACGATTTTGTTTAACATAAATTTATGACCTCCCTTCATTAATGCAATGCTTCTATACTTATATGCATGCTTGTCTCTATTTCATGCCGGGCACCTGCCCAAGCCGAAACGCATATTGTGAAGGATGACTAACAAAAGAATGACATAATGAAGAGAAAGGCGGATCAAACACATGCATGTGCAGGTCATTTCAAGTGTGAATGAAGCAAGCTCTGCTAGATTCCATCACAAAACAGCCATTATCGCCGATGTCCTTCGAGCGACTAGCACGATTGTGACAGCTATTGCTGCAGGCGCTTTATGCGTCATTCCAGCGGAGACCGTTATGGAGGCAAGAGCATTGGCACGACCAGGCGACTTACTCGGCGGAGAACGCTTTTGCCGAAAAATTGCGGGCTTTGATCTAGGAAATTCACCAGAGGAATATACGGAGCAGGTCGTATCAGGCAAACGCATCGTACTTACGACGACCAACGGCACACGCGCCATTCACAAATCGATGAGAGCGGATTATGTGTTGACCGCTTCACTTCTTAATGCTGAAGCCTGTGCTCGTACTGCAATTGAATTACGAAGGGATATCATCATTTTATGCGCGGGGAGTCACGATGAATTTGCTGTTGAGGACGGCTTATGCGCTGGACTCGTACTCGATAGGCTGCATGCGATTAGTCAAGCTCCAATTGAAATGGATGATTTTGGCGTTGCGATGCTGGCTCTCTACCGAAACCGGGCCCCTCAAATAAAAGAGACGCTTTGGAACGGACAGACGGGGAAGCGGCTGCTCAAGCTGGGGCTGAAACGGGATCTCGAAGCTTGCTCTGCCATCGATGTCTACCAAGAGGTGCCTAGACTAAATGGCGATCAGCTCACACGGGCTTAGCCAATAGATGTCGTTAACAGGTCTTGCACGCATTTAAGCATCACAAAAAAAGCTCACTCCCATTTTTGGGAGTGAGCTTTTTTTGTGAAAGCAATTAACGACGATCCTGAGGACCGCCAACAAATGCTTGCTCAGCCGCATCTAGACCGTACGCTGTGTGCAGCGCGCGCACCACATCGTTCAATGGTTCGGCCGCGATAACACAGGAGCACTTAATTTCAGAAGTGCTTACCATCTTAATGCTTACGCCGAGCGAAGAAATCGCTGCGAACATTTTCGCGGCTACGCCCGGATTGCTGACCATGCCGGCACCAACGATAGATACCTTGACTAGATTTGATTCAGACGTCGCTTCGCGATACGAAACTACGCTGCGATTTTTCTCAATAACAGACAGCGCCTTGTCCTTGTCATCGCCGGATACGGTAAAGGAGAAATCGGCTTTGCCGTCCTGCACACCGCTTTGTACGATAATATCGACATCGATGCCGTTGTCCGCCAGTGCGCCAAAGACGTTCGCAAGCACACCAGGAACATCCTCAACGCCCAAAATGCTAATTCTAGCTACATTTTTGTCAAACGCAATGCCGCGAACGACCACGCCCTGCTCCATGACCGCTTCCTCCTTCACACTTGTACCTTCGTTTTGAGTAAAACTTGAGCGTACGACAAGCTTCACATTGTTATGCTTTGCATATTCTACGGCGCGCGGATGAAGCACTGCGGCGCCCAAATTAGCAAGCTCAAGCATTTCATCATACGAAATCTCATTCAGCTTGCGGGCATTTTTCACGACGCGGGGGTCCGTTGAATAAACGCCGTCCACATCCGTGTAAATCTCGCAAACATCCGCATTCATTGCGGCTGCCATGGCAACTGCGGTCGTATCAGAGCCGCCTCTGCCAAGCGTCGTAATTTCCCCGTCCTCCGTCATGCCTTGAAACCCGGCAATAATCGCTACATTGCCCTGCTCCAACGCTTTAAAAACACGATCAGGGTGGATATTTGTCATTTTTGCTTTGCTGTGCACCGCTTCTGTCCGAATGCCTGCCTGCCAGCCGGTAAAGGAAACTGCGCGAGCACCCAACTGGTGGATCGTCATCGAAAGCAATGCGATCGATATTTGCTCACCAACCGTCAGCAGCATATCCATTTCCCGCGCCGGCGGATTCGGATTAAGCTGCTTCGACTGATCGATTAGATCGTCTGTCGTATCTCCCATAGCAGACACAACGACAACAATATCGTTGCCCTCCTGCTGCCTATCAATAATTCGCTTTGCGACGCGCTGCATCCGCTCCGGCGTTCCCACGGAGCTGCCGCCAAACTTCATCACTATCAACGACAAAGCTGATTCACTCCCAACCTTGACATATACATACAAGACATGATTATAACACAGAAGTTAATCAAATGGGTATATAAAACTACAAAAAAACCGCCCGAGATGCTCGGACGGTTTTAATAGACAGCTTACTATGCGCGCGAGATATATTTACCTTCACGTGTATCGACTAGCAAAACGTCGCCTTCGTTGATGAACAGCGGTACCTGAACATTCAGGCCCGTCTCAACCTTGGCACTTTTCGTTGCACCCTGTGCCGTGTTGCCTTTTACGCCCGGCTCCGTTTCAATTACCTTCAAATCTACGCTGTTAGGCATTTGAATGCCGAGAATTTCGCCTTGGTAGCTCGAAATGTTAACATTCATATTTTCTTTCAGGAAGTTAACTTCCCACTCCAGCTGCTTTTTGTCAAGATTGAACTGGTCAAACGTTTCATTATCCATGAACGTGTACTCCGAACCGGAGTTGTACAAATATTGCACCTCGCGGTTTTCAATAATTGCGCGTCCAATCGTTTCGCCTGCGCGGAAAGTTTTCTCAACAACGTTTCCGTTGCGAAGGTTTTTCAGCTTGGAGCGAACGAATGCAGCGCCTTTGCCTGGCTTTACGTGTTGAAAGTCAAGCACGGTGAAAATATCATTGTCCACTTGTACGGTTAAGCCTGTCTTAAAATCGTTTACTGAAATCATTGCTGATTCCCTCCTGAATGAATAGTCCTTAACCCAGAGTGATCAAGTCCTTCGGGGATGAGGTTAATATTTTAATACCGGTTTCCGTTATGACGATGTCGTCCTCGATCCGCACCCCGCCGAAGCCAGGTACATAAATGCCAGGTTCTACCGTTACGGTCATGCCGGGGGTTAAAATCGTTTCGCTAAGCTTGGACAAGCGCGGCGCTTCATGGATTTCCATGCCTAGTCCATGGCCGGTGCCGTGACCAAACTGATCACCATAGCCGTATTTCGTAATAATATCGCGAGTTAACGCATCCGCTTCGCGGCCGCTCATGCCCGGCTTGATATGCTCCAGTGCATGCAGCTGTGCTTCCAGCACAATATTGTAGATCTCAACATGCTTTTCACTAGGCTTGCCAACAACGACCGTTCGAGTCAAATCGGAGCAATAGCCGTTATAATAAGCGCCAAAGTCCAGCTTCACAAATTCATTGATTCCAATTACGCGGTCGCTGGCAACGCCATGCGGCAGCGCAGCACGCTCACCAGAGGCTACAATCGTATCGAATGAAGATGATGTCGCTCCATGGCTTCGCATATACACTTCCATTTCGAGTGCGATGTCGGTTTCACGGACACCGGTGCGAATAAGCTTCAAGATATGCTCGAATGTACGGTCAGCAAGATCAGCGGCCTCCTGCATAATTTGCAACTCTGTGGCATCCTTGATGATGCGGAGCTTCTCCACAAGTCCCGACGAGGGTTCCAGCTTAATGCTAGGCAGCGCCTTCGTCCACGCCGTAAATTCGCTGTATACGACATGCTCCTGCTCGAATGCCAATCGGGAAAGCTTGTGCTGCTCCATCAGCTCTCGTACATTTTCTAAAGGACTAGACCCGTGCTCGATAATTTGGAAGCCCGCCGCTTGCTGAGGCGCCTGTGTGCGGTAACGAAAATCTGTCAATAAATAGCTGTGGGTTAGCGTGATAAGCACCATGCCCGAAGAGCCTGTGAAGCCGCTAATATAACGTCGATTATGCTCGCTTCCAATTAATAAGGCTTCGAAGCTTTGCTCCTCCAGCAAATGACGAAGCCGCTTTACTCTTTCATTTGGCATAACCGCTTCACCCTTTCTTACTTGCTTTCCGATTTTTGCAAATGACGTACAAGTGCATCCAGCCCTAGCTCATAGCTGTGGGAACCAAAGCCCGCAATTTGACCAACAGCAATAGCCGATACGACTGAGATGTGGCGGAACGCCTCACGCTTATGAATATTCGACATATGCACTTCTATGATCGGTAAGCCAACGGAGCTAAGAGCATCCCGCAGCGCATAACTGTAATGCGTCCATGCTCCGGGATTAATGACGATTCCATCGGCCTGACCAAATGCGCTATGTATCCGATCAATCATTTCACCCTCATGATTGGTTTGAAAACATTCAAGCGAAATACCCAGCTTGTCGGCCTTGTCCTTCATGAGCGTCTCGATCGAAGCTAACGATTCCATCCCATATACGCCAGGTTCACGAATGCCGAGCATATTCAGGTTTGGTCCATTTAAGAGCAATATTTTGTGCATAGCAGCACCCCCAAGCAACAGAATCCATTCTAGCTTCAAAGTCCATTAGACATTTTACCACAAATGTCCTCTGCTTGAGAAGTAGAAGTGCTTAATGCATTTTGACCGGCTCTCTTGAAGCTTCATCCATGAATTCGAATGTGATGGAATAACCGATAAAGGCACCCCACAGCAGAAAAACGCAAAGCTCGGTATACAGCGTATTCCAGCCGGCTTTCGTAATACGTTCCGTCATCCCTATCCAAGGACCAAGGCCGACAAAAATAATTGCCCACCACACCAGGCCGTAGAGAATACCCGGCCACGGACCGCGCATATGCCAAGGCACCATTTTATAGAGGAGCGCCGCAACGATGGAAAGGATGGCGAAGCTGGCGATTCCAATAATCACTCCCCAGAACGTCTTTAGAAATGATTCTTGGAAAAACGGATCAGCCGCAAAGCCTGGAAGCTCAGTCGTAAACTTCATCTGATAAAACAACCATCGCACCGTCCCCCATATGATGCCTGCGAAAAAGCCGATATGAATGGAATACATCCAAGGATTTGTTCGATGATTATTATTGTACTCTTTTTTGGTCTTTACATTATTCGCCATAAAAGCAGGCCTCCATTCTAGACTCATTCTCGTCCTGCTTAGTATGTGAAATAATGTGAAGTCATACCCGCGAAGTCTTGAAATTCGTCCCGTGGCTGCTTGAGCTGACGTTGGCTTTTGACCGTTAGATCAAGTACAATAGATTTACTAGGAAATGAAAATTTTCGTCGCAGCATTATAGGCGATACAACGATCAAGGAAGGTGAAATCCACTTGCCGCAAGACTCCAGAAGTATATACGGCGGACAAGCGGTAATCGAAGGCGTTATGTTTGCCGGCAAACACGTCAACGTTACAGCAGTCCGACGCAAAAATGATGAAATCGTATTTTATGAGGTACCTCGCATCTCTAAGCGCTGGGTTCAGCAATTGAAGAAAATCCCGCTTATTCGCGGCGTTGTCGGCATCGTTGAATCAAGCGCCAAAGGCTCGCAGCATTTGAATTTTTCTATGGAGGCTTACGCGGAGGATGAAGCGGATGAGCAGCCTGAAGCCGATGCAGCCCAGAAAGCCGCCACTGCCAAGGAAGAGAAGAAATCCGGCGGCTGGAGTCTCAGCATGCTGGTAGGCGTGGCTGTCGCAGGCGTTTTGTCCTTTGTTTTCGGCAAGCTGATTTTTACAGCGGCGCCTGCCGCCATCGAGGAACTGCTGTTTGCAGGGGTATTCGAGAACAAGGTCGGTCATAACTTATTAGAGGGCCTTATAAAAATTATTTTGCTGCTCGTATATTTATATTTCATTTCTATGACGCCGCTTATTAAGCGATTGTTCCAGTATCACGGCGCTGAGCATAAGGTGATAAGCGCCTATGAGGCGGGTGAAGAGTTGACCGTCCGCAATGTGCAAAAGTACAGCCGCTTGCATTATCGCTGCGGTTCAAGCTTTATCGTATTTACAGTAATCGTTGGCGTTGTGGTGTACTCCCTTCCTATCTTCACTTGGGACAGCATCTGGGAGCGCATATATATCCGTATCCTGCTGCTTCCTTTAGTGCTTGGGCTCTCTTACGAGGTTCTTCGTTGGACAAACGCACTGAGAGAAGTACCTGTCCTTCGCTACCTCGGTTACCCGGGGCTATGGCTTCAGCTTCTAACAACCAAGGAGCCGCGCGATGAACAGGTAGCTGTATCCATCGCTTCCTTCAGTCGGATGCAAGAGCTCGATCAACAAATGAAATAAGTGCAAGCTAAAGCATAGAAAGGCGGTTTAAACATGAGCAGAATGCCACGCAAATGGAATGGCTGGGTAATCCTGATTCTTGCATTGCTTGCCATTGGTCTATTTTACAGTATCCTCGTAAACCCTTTTTCCTTTATTGTTCCAATCGTCGTGCTGGGCGGCATTTTCTTGCTCTATAAGTATCCGCCTTCTTTCTTAAGGGGAACAGGCTCTAATCGTGAGCGACCGCAGGTGAAGCAAAGCCGTGTAACGGCTGCGAAAACCAAAACGACCCGTCCGCGCTCCAAAACTGTGCCGTTTCGGGTCATTGATGGCGGCAAGGATGACGATGACCTGCCAAAATATCATTAAAACAATAAAACAAGGTCCGGGATCATTTGTCCCGGACCTTGTTTAATAACAGTCTGTTCTCCCTGCTATGTACTACTCGTTATCCATTTCTACTCGTATTCCACGCAGCTCATCTATCCTTTGCGGATCACGGCGGAAATATTCCACCAGCGTCTCGATGCATGTGATCGAATCCCAGCTAAGGTGATGCTCGATCCCTTCGACATCCTGATAAATATTTTCATCCTGCACGCCTATTGTTGTCAGAAATGATTCCAATAGCTGATGACGATCCACAAGCCGCTTTCCCATTTTCTTGCCTTTATTGGTAAGGACAAGTCCCCGATATTTCTCATAAATGAGATAATTGTCTTTGTCGAGCTTCTGGATCATCTTTGTTACCGAGGATGGATGCACCTCAAGACCTTCCGCTATGTCCGAGACACGCGCATATCCTTTTTCATCAATGAGCTTATAAATTTTTTCCAAGTAGTCTTCCATGCTCGGTGTCGGCACTGAAGAACCCCCTAACCATACTTCTTCACCTTGTCTCCTCGGCGTTACTCTATGTATCATACACTTTCTGTTGGCAGCACCGCAACCCGATCTCAGCTGAGCGACAATGTAAACTCAATCCATCATGCAGTCTTCACCCATGAACTCACCAGTTTGAACAGACAGCTGCCTCCATACAATAAGCTGATGTGTTGCAGCAGCATAATAAGGAGGAATAAACAATGAGTACTGACGTAACGGAACGCCCGAGAGCGGATCGCTCCACCCTTTCCTTTGTTCCTGAGCTCGTTTATTTTGAACCATCGGCACTGGATTATCCAAAGGGACAGCGAATATTCGAATGGGTCAAGCAGGAAGGAATCCCTTATCGGATGACGACCTCGCATAATCGCATTACGAACCTGCCTGGGGATACAGAGCTTGAACAATACAAAATCGCAAAACGCACCCTTGTTGTCGGCATTCGCAAAACGCTAAAATTCGATAGTTCTAAGCCATCCGCTGAATATGCGATCCCTATTGCTACAGGATGTATGGCTCATTGCCATTATTGCTATCTGCAGACCACATTAGGGGCTAAACCCTATATTCGCGTATATGTCAACATCGATGATATTATGGATGCAGCAAAAAGTTATATCGAAGAAAGAGCGCCGGAAATTACTCGCTTCGAGGCGGCATGCACTTCAGATCCCGTTGGTCTCGAGCCGATTTCAGGAAGTCTCTTCGAGCTCATTGAATTTATGGGTGAGCAGGAATATGGAAGGCTCCGTTTCGTGACGAAATTTCATCATGTCGACTCTCTGCTCGATGCGAAGCATCAAGGCCATACCCGCATCCGATTCAGTGTGAATTCCAAATATGTAATTAAGCACTTCGAGCCTGCCACCTCCCGCTTTGAGCAGCGAATCGAAGCCGCAGCAAAGGTCGCTCGAGCAGGCTATCCGATAGGCTTCATTATAGCACCTATCATTTGGCACGATGGCTGGGAAGAAGGCTATAGCGAGCTTATAGCCTCATTAGCGGCCTCCCTGCCTAGGGATGCAACGAAAGAGCTGACCTTCGAGCTCATCCAGCATCGATTCACAAAAACAGCAAAATCGGTAATCGAAAAACGTTATCCGCGAACGAAGCTCGAAATGGATATCGAGAAGCGTAAATATAAGTGGGGCCGCTGGGGGCAGGGGAAATATGTATACCCCGATGAGCAAGCAAATGCGCTCCGCATGTTTTTATCGGAGCGCATTTTCGAGCATTTTCCAGAAGCGAGAATTGAATATTTTACGTAAGCATACCCTTATAGATCATCTTTTAAAAAGCTAACCAATCAGGGGTAATGGTGTTAAGCCAAATCGTAATTTTAGTCATTTGATCTGTAAACAGCAGGATACCCATTAAGATCATGATCGCACCGCCAACCTTCATGACAGCAGACGAATACTTTAAAATCCACTTGGCCGTTCCAAGGAAAAATGCGAGAACAAAAAAAGGAATCGCAAAGCCAAGCGCATAAGCTGTTGTCAGCTGAAACCACGTGCCTGGCGCGGTCGCCGCAAGTCCTAATATTGCTGTTAATGCAGGGCCCATACATGGTGTCCAGCCTGCCGAGAAGCCGATTCCAAATACGAAGGAACTTAAATAATTCGCTTTCTTCGGTACTAAATTCATCCGAAACTCCTTCATAAGAAGCTGTGGCTGAAATAAGCCTAGCAGAAATAATCCCATTAAAATGATTAAGATTGCGGATAATTGCATGATAAGCTGCCGATAATCGCTGAAAAACTCTGCGAACACATTCGTGCTGTAGCCTAGAGCATAATAGACGGTGCTGAAGCCCAAAAGGAAAAACAGCGTATGCGACATCGTTCGTATACGTTTTTTCTTTGTATTATCATTCGATTTCAAATCGGATACCGAAATGCCAGTTATGTAGGATAAATAAGATGGGTAAAGCGGCAAGCAGCAAGGAGAAATGAAGGATGCAAAACCCGCTCCGAATGCCAGCCAAATATTGATGTCCAAGCCTTTTCACCTCACTTCAATCAATTGCCTGCTCTGACTCCGCGCCGGAATACAAACAGTAAAAGCAGAACAGCGATGAGCAATAATACAATCGTGCCGCCAGGCGCAAGATTCCATACGCCAGCTATAAGCAGTCCGCTCAGAACCGCCAGCTCACCGATAAGGACAACGGTAATGACGCTTTGACGAAAGCTCCGGGCGATGATCAAGCTGCATGCAGCCGGTACAGTAAGTAATGCGGAAACAAGCAGAGCGCCGACGATTTGAATCGACACGCTAATGACAAGTGCCGTTAGCACGCTAATCATGACATTATAAAATTTGACGGGCAAGCCGCTGACCGCTGCCGCGTCCTCATCAAAGGTGAGCAGAAACAGCTCTTTAACCTGTGTCCGGATGGCAATAAGCACAATCGCCGTGACTCCGCCTATTACAAACAAATCGGTGCTGCTAAGCGTGTAAATGCTTCCGAATAAATAGCTATTTACATTCATTTTGAAATTTTTTCCTATCGTAAATAATATAGATGCAAGTGCGATGCCGCCTGACATGATAATCGCAATAGACAGCTCTGCGTATGATTTATAGGCCTTCCGCAGCTTTTCTATGGCAAAGGATGCCATAATCGCAAATATGAATCCGACAGCAATCGGGTACACTCCAATCAGGAAGCCAAGAGCAACTCCGGCAATCGACACGTGAGATAAGGTATCTCCAATCATGGAAAGCCTGCGCAGAACAAGAAATAAGCCCATTAATGGGGCTGTTATGCCAATCAGAAAGCCGCCGATAAGGGCTCTTTGAAAAAATTCACTCGTTACGATCTCCAATCAAAACTACCTCTTTCCTGCTCTCCATTTGCTCTCTTAGCCCTTTAAGGCTGTGCGCCAGGTCATTCTCCACGCAATCCTGCGTTTCATGCGAATGCTTAATGTGAAACTTAAGCTTCCCATTCTCGGCAGCCGGACGTTCTCCCAAATAAGAGCGAATCATGTCCAGATCATGCGATACCATCAGGAACGTTATATTATGGTGCTGATGCATATGCTTGATCATGTGAAAAAAGCCTTCCTGCGTTTCCGTATCGATGCCGACCGTTGGCTCGTCTAAAATTAACATCGATGGATTGTTTATAAGTGCTCTTGCTAGAAAAACGCGTTGCTGCTGTCCGCCTGACAGCTGTCCGATCCGCTTATCCTTCAAATCCTCGATTCCCATTGCCTGCAGCGCATCTTCACACTTCTGGAAGTCGGACTTGCTTAGCTTCTTGAAAATTTTATTGCGGCTAAAAAGTCCTGACAGCACGACCTCTCGGACAGTAGCCGGAAACAGCGGATTAAACGCATTTTTCTGAGGGACGTAGCCGATGCGTTCCCATTGCTTAAACCTGTCTACGTTTTGTCCGAACAATCGGATTGTGCCCTTCGTCGGCTTCAGCAATCCAACGATCATACGCAGCAGCGTCGTTTTGCCCGCACCGTTCGTGCCGATCAGACCGATGAAGTCTCTCTCCTTCACGGCGAAGCTAAGATCCGAGATAACATTCTGCTGTTGAAAAGAAAAGGAGACATTATCCAAGGAGATGACCTCTTGGTGGCAGCTTGTGGTGTCTTTGGACATGATGTTTGTTTGCACCTTATTTTCCCTCCTCACAGCAATACGGAGCTGAATCAGCTCCGCAGGTTTGCCTTTTGTTCTATTGTAATGCTTGCACAAGATTTTGCAAGTTCCGTTCCATTAAGGTTATATAGTTCTCGCCCGCTTTTTCCTGCTCAGGCGTCAATCCTTCCAGTGGATTAAGAACCATCGTCTTCGCATCAGCTTCACTAGCGAGCGTATTAGCAAGCTGATCTGATACAAGCTCCTCGAAGAAAATATATTTCACGTTGTTTTCCTTCGCAAACTTTGCGATCTTCAATAAATCTTGTGCCCGCGGCTCGGCATCTGGGATGAGGCCCATAATAGGCACCTGATTCAAGCCATAATCACGGGCCAAATATCCAAATGCCTGGTGCGATACGACAATATTTTTATTTGTAACCTGTGCAAGCTTGGCTGTATAATCTGCATCTAGTGCTTCCAGCTTTTGCTTGAGCGCGGAATAGTTATTCTCATAATCTGCTTGGTTTGCGGAATCGACCTCAATTAAGCTGTTTTTAATGTTTTCAGCTAATACTAACGCTGATTTCGGGCTAACCCACGTGTGCGGATCTATTCCCTCCTCATGGTTATGCGCTTCTTCATCCGCATGCCCATGATTATTCTCGTCGGCATGCCCCTGATTATTCTCGTCGGCATGTTCATCCGTTACTTCGCCGGAGCCTTCGATCAAATTTATTCCGACGCTCATCTCCTTCGAAATGACCATGCTGTCCTTAGACATGCCCTTCAGAAAATCATCAACCCAGCCCTCTAAACCAGCGCCATGATAGAGGAACAGCTGAGCGTTAGATGCTGTGTCCAAATCGCGGCTCTTAGGTGTCCAATCATGCGGCTCTACTCCAGCGGATACTAGATTAACCGCATTGACATGCTCTCCTCCAATTTCTGAAGCAAGGAAATATAATGGATAAAAACTAGTCACAACACTAACCTGCTGCTCTTGTGCTGCATCCGTTGCGCCACTGTCATTTGGAGCGGCGGAAGAATTTGTGGAATTATTCGTGTTGCCCGTGTTATTCGCATGATTGCCGCATGCTGCGGCGAACAGCAGCAGCGCTGTAACCAGCAGACTTAGCACAGGATAGCGGAATGATGACTTCGAAGCTTTCATTTGATGTTCTCTCCATTCTATTTCTATCTTTTTATCGTAATCGTTACTATTACGTTTTGTATTATACGATGCATTAATTAGACTGTCAACCTTAACTGTTCGCATAAAGCTATAAAAAAATGCACCTTGCAAGGCTGGAGAAATAGATGGACGCAAATACGCCATCACCAGCTTCGCTAAGGTGCATGATTGATTATAATCCGATTTTTTTACACGCAAAATGTGTTCTGCTTGAACAGCTCATTTGTTATTATTTCACAACCGCGCCGTTCGGCATGCTTTCAGGGACTGTAGCGAGTGTCAATTGATCGTCGTGCGAGGCAGCAAGTATCATTCCCTGCGACCATTCGCCGCGCAGCTTAACCGGCTTTAAATTCGTGACGCATATGACTTTGCGTCCGATAAGCTCTTCAGGAGTATAAAATTTCGCGATTCCTGAAACAACCTGGCGCTGCTCATAACCAAGATCTAGCTGAAGCTTTAGCAGCTTGTCGGCCTTTGGAACAGACTCTGCCGCAATAACCTGAGCGACTCTCAGCTCGACCTTTGCAAAATCATCGATTGCAATTTCTTCCTTATTGTCCGCTCGAGCCGATCCTGCTTCGGCACCGATTCCAACGGCTGGAGTACTGGCTCCGGCCCTGTCTCCTTCAGCCTCCGGCTGCACGAGCTGCGAGCCGCCGCTCATAGCCGCAGCAATGAAAGCCGCTTCTTCTGCTGTATCAAGGCGCGGGAACAACGGTGCTCCCTTGCTCACCTTCGTGCCGCCAGGCATTGTACCGAAACGTTTCGTGCTCTCCCAAGAAGTAAGCTCACCTTGCTCTAATCCTAGCTGCTTCCACAACTCCTGAGGAGCATGCGTCAAGAACGGCTGCAGCAGGATCGAAACGATACGCAGCGATTCCGCCAAGTGGTGCATCACGGATGCAAGCTCCTCACGTTTCGCTTCGTTCTTAGCAAGCGTCCATGGCTGTGTCTCATCAATATATTTATTTGTTCTGCTTACCAGCTGCCACAAGCAGGCGAGCGCCACAGAAAACTCCATATTTTCCAGCGCATCTTCCATTTGGCTTACGGTTTCTGCAGCCAGCTTCTGCAAAGACTCGTCGAAGTCCGTCACATAACCGCCAAATGCCGGTATCACACCATCAAAATACTTATCAACCATCGCAACCGTGCGGTTAAGTAAATTTCCGAGGTCATTCGCTAAATCGAAGTTAATGCGCTCAATAAAATTTTCAGGCGTAAATGCGCCATCCGCACCAAAAGGCACCTCGCGCAGCAAATAGTAGCGAAGCGCGTCAAGACCATAACGGTCAATCAGCATAACCGGATCTACGACGGTACCCTTCGACTTTGACATTTTCCCTTCCTTCGTCAAAAGCCAGCCGTGGGCAAATACCTTCTTAGGCAGCGGAAGGTCAAGCGCCATAAGCATAATTGGCCAGTAAATCGTATGGAAACGAACGATTTCCTTACCAACCAGATGAACATCTGCAGGCCAGAAATCGCGGTATTTCTCATCTCCGCCCTCCTTGCCGTAGCCTAGTGCGGTAATATAGTTGGATAACGCATCAATCCATACATAGATAACATGCTTCGGATCACCAGGCACCTTAATACCCCAATCGAACGTCGTGCGCGATACCGCCAAATCCTCCAGACCTGGCGTGATAAAATTGTTGATCATTTCGTTTTTCCGCGATTCGGGCTGAATAAAGTCCGGATTGTCCTCATAATGCTGCAGCAGACGATCTGCGTATTTACTCATGCGGAAGAAGTAGCTTTCCTCCTTCACAAGCTCTACCGGCCTGCCGCAGTCCGGACACTTGCCGTCTGAAAGCTGACGCTCCAGGAAGAAGGATTCACAGGGCGTACAATACCAGCCCTCATATTCGCCTTTATAAATATCCCCTTGCTTAAGAAGCTGGGCAAAGATTTTCTCAACAACAACCTTATGACGCTCCTCCGTCGTACGGATGAAATCATCATTGGATATTTCCAGCTTAGCCCATAACTCCTTAATGCCGATCACGATGTTATCGACGAATTGCTGCGGGGTTTGGTCCTTCTCCTTTGCTTTACGCTCAATCTTTTGCCCATGCTCGTCAGTACCTGTCAAATACCAAACGTCATAGCCGCGCAAACGCTTGTAACGCGCCATTGCATCCCCTGCTACTGTCGTATAAGCGTGCCCGATATGCAGCTTATCGCTCGGATAATAAATTGGCGTCGTAATATAAAACGTATTTTTCTTCGTCATGCTTGACCCCTCCAAAAGGTTAAATGTAGAAAAAAACGCAAAAAACTCCCGTCCAACATGGGACGAGAGTGTAAACTCACGCGGTACCACCCAAATTCCAATCACGATGGCATCGGTTCAATTCTCCCGATCCATGGCGAAAGCTTCGTGTGCCGTCCAATTGACGGCAATCGCCGATAACGCTGGCTTAGCGCCGCTCCCTTACCCAGCCTCTTACGTGCTGCAGCTCGAAAGCGAATCCTCCCGGACCATCTTCCAATAGCTTCCCTTGCCGGCTTCCACCGCATTGCCCGGCTCTCTGCATAAGGTATGCCATTGTACTTATCCGTTCCTCGGATATATAGATGCTTCTATGTCAAAATATACCGAAAGATCCCCCGGTCTGTCAAGGAGCATCGGCCTTATCCCCCTTTACCGGCGGGACGGGGTCAAAGCCTCCTGGATGAAACGGATGACAGCGTGCGATCCGCTTAGCGGCAAGCCATGCTCCCTTCGCTGCGCCATGCTTCTCAATCGCTTCCAGCGCATACATCGAGCAGGTTGGGTAATAGCGGCAGGATGGAGGCAGGATTGGCGATATAACCTTGCGATAAAAGCGAATCGGCGCCTGCGCAACTCGTATTATCATCTGCTGCTTCCCCATTACTGCTCGCTTGCCGACTGTTCATCCTGAACGCATTCCTTACAATAGCCAAACACCTCGAATTTATGCTTCACCACTTTAAATTCCTCTGGAACAATGGTCTGCTCCATTGGGCAGAACGTGATGGGGTATGTTATACCGCATTGCAAGCAAATCATATGGTGATGGTGATCATGCTCTCTGCAGTGGAGCTTGAATTTGCCGCCATCCTCAAAAACAACCTGCTCCAGCACCCCCAGCTCTTCCATGACACGCAAGTTGCGGTATACCGTATCGAAGCTGAGCCCCGTATACGATTTCCCCATATATTCATAGACTTCCTTCGGCGCCAAATAGCCCTGCGTCTCCGAGAACAGCTTCGCCAACGTCTTCCTTTGATCCGTTATGCGGAGTCCTTGACTAGACATCCGTCGCAAAATGTCTTCCATTGTATGCATATGTCGATCCTCCGAACGTAAAAGTTTCTATATCCATAATGACGAAAAAAAAAGCTCTCGTCAATGAGAGCCTCTTAACCGTTCAATCTCATGTTAATCATAAAGCTGGCCGCCATCGCCGCAAAGAGCAAAATACTTAAAATTGCGACCAGCTTCCTGCGGCGGTCCAGTCGAGCAACCCGCTTTACGTCGCCTGACTGCCTTCTCGCTTCCGTATAAGAGCGGTGCAGGAATAAATAGGTAACACTGGCTGCAACAAATAATAGGTTAACCAGAAACCAAATGGCTGTCCAAAACAAGTTTATTCCTCCGGTCATGATTAGCTATAGTCCTACTATAAGTACCATTTATTCAGGATGAACATGAATACACCGAAGCTGACGATGGCGCCTGCGAAGCTTAACCAGCCAATTTTAAATTTTTGTTGAAACATGCGCAAAATGCCAAAGCTTAGCAGGCCGAATATGAGCAGCAAAAAAATGATTCCTAGTATGAATAAAGTAGCAGAAACACTGCTTACATCAACTAATGACACGAATAACACTCCCTTTGCAAATATGTACAGGTTCACTAGACATTATAAGGGATTGGACAAGCATTATCCAGCCGCAAACCCTGTCCATTTCGTGACAAATAAGAGCGCATGCCAGCTAGCGAGCGCTCCTTCTGCAATTAAAAGCTACCATCGCACGTTCGCTTCATAGTAAGCTCGATTTGTCGGCCTCTTCTTGAGCTTTACTTGCAGTAAATCTTCCTTTAACAGCGTTTTGCATAAACGAGGCTTCACCAGCTTTGGCAGCTTGATCATCTCGCTTTTCCCATTCGGCAAACCATCTAACCTCAGCCGGTCCTCACGCACAAACAGCCGCAGCTGCTCCCGATCATAGCCGTCTGGCAGTTTTATTTTCACATGAACAAAGTGGCGCGTTTCCGAGATGGCAGCTAAGCCTCCTCCCACCATTGCTCCGGCTGCTTCGGGCAACGCCTTTGTCATCATTTTTCTCACATATTGCTCTACCCAGTCCGGCTCTCTCAATATCTCAAAGCCTTTTGGTAGCCGCTGTCCTTCCATCCACCGCTCCAGCTCATCCCATTTGGATGCCACAAGCATGCACCTGCCTTCCAGCACTTCTACCAGTGTATGCGCTCGCCTTCTTTCAGGCCACTCCTGACGCAGTAACCTCTAGGCGAATGCCGCATACGATGTAGCATAGCAATAAAGAGGAGTAATCAACAGTTTCTAGAACCGCCAAACCAAATGCTTTAGAAAGAAGGAGATGCTTATGCCTGCTGTCGTCGGTTTTGTCAAAATCGTTAGCGTCGGCTCCGGTTCTATCGTCCAATTTGGCGATGCTTTAGAAGTATCGCCAAACAGCAATTCAAAAACGTATGCGGGATCCGGCTCATTCCTAACAGGCAGCTTGACCAATTCCAATAATGCGGTAAGCGCTACGAACTCTATTGATCCGGATGTACAAGATAATACAAATAATGACATCGGTGTTGTATGAACCTCACGATCCACCAGCAGATTACCATTCACCAGCTCCGTGTGGACAGTGTGTCGAACAGCTCTGTCCTTCAGGTTGGGAGCGCCGGGTCTATTCGATCCTTATCGCAGCTTTATAATACCGGCGGGTTCACGGGACCCGCTCCTCAGCTCGGTCAAGAAAATCCGCTCTCCTTCGTGCCGCTGCCCAATCCAACCTAGCGGCTCTGAAAATAGGTTTGCAGCAAAGGAGGATATGACTTATGCAGCAGCCAAATCAGCTTTCACCGTGGCAAGCCTGGTCGCTGGACGTGCAGCATACTTTCAAAGCTCTGCAGGAGCAGATCGACAAGCTGGAAGCGCAGATTTCCGCTTTGTCCGAGCAGGTGAAGCTGCTGGAAACGCGTCCCTCTTATAATATAGAAAGCATTGAATATCATTTTGATCAATTAAAGGTGGAAAAGCTTGACGGTACGTTAAATATCGGCATGACTGCGCCAGGCTCAGGAGACAACGCATTCCCTGGCAGCATAGAACAGCTTAACGTCAGCAAGCCAATGGTTTTCCCTTCAGCAGAGCCCGCCATTCCCTCTTCTACAGAACCTTTTAACACGATTTTTGCTCAAATGAACAGCTATTTAGACACCGAAGCGCAGCAGCGGCTGCTCATGTACGAAAATGAGCTTTGCATCCCGCTTGACCCTTATCATCGGCGAATCATTATCGAGGATGTACGTAAGCAGTTGCCGACACGCATTCAGTATTACGTAAACCAATTAAAAACGATGTATGGGGATCAGGCTGCTGGTAATCAATCGAACGAAATCAGTGCTGGCGTACTTGCCAAGACGAAGAGGGATGCCGATGCTGCTTTGCTGGCCTATATGCAGCAGCTGCAAACAGGCTCAACTCCACCAGGAGGAAATGCATAATGATTCAATTCAAGGTTATTAACCATTCACTGACAGTTGGTCAAATTGAGCTGCTTGGCGTTTCCAGCGCATCCATGATTCAGGTCGGCGATACCGACTACGTAAGCTTATATTCCATGTTCGATACGCCGCCGGAATCTGTCATTGTTGGACCTCTTGCGCCTTTCCCGCTTCCTGAGGGCTCCAGCGCGGCGCAGGGTGAAGCTATTGTAACGGGACAAGGCGATGAAGACTGAGTGTAGAGAAGAAGCTTTCCCTACCCGGACTGCAAATCTCGGCTCGTTATGCATTATCAGCGCTTCTCAAACTGCTTGCGTACAGTTAGGTGATCGAGGTCAGACCACAGCTTCACTGCAAGCGCTGTCGCTGCAGCGTCAACAAGATCATACCTCAGCAGGGGATGTTTTTTTCGAATCGTATCCGATCTTTAACCGCGCTCCGCCTATTCTGAATGATGCGGAGTACGATAACGGACAGGTCGTAAACCTAGAGCGCGTGAACCTTTCCCCCAATATTTGCGTTGGCTCAGTCCATATCATCGCAGCAGGGGCAGCTTCCAGCATTCAGGCGGGCAACGGCATGCGTTTGACTACCTATTCACGTATTAAGCATATTCGTCAATACCCGCGCCCCCGACCAGTACCGCCAGTTGGCTATTCCTAAGCAGATGACTTGCGAGGCTTATATCAGGCAGGCTGCACGCCAATAAAGTCCGCCTAGATCATAAAATCTGGACGGACTTTTCAAATTAATTCAATTTCAGGCTGAATACGAGTATTAGCCCAAGCAGCGACAGCAGCACTGACCCCATTAGTCCTGCCGCGAACGACTTCAAGCCCTGCCTTTTGAACATGAGGAGTTCGACGCCTAATCCCAGACCTGCCATAGCCATTGCAATAAGCAAATAAGCTCCATTAATTAGCAGCTCGGTTACTAATGGAGGGATAATATCAAGCGTATTGACCGCGCTCATCATAAGAAAACCAACGATAAACCACGGCATTGGTATCGATTTGATCGACTTGAAGCTGATCCGCTGACCTTAACTTTCCCCTCGTCTATGCCAAATTCCGATAAAAATGTCCACTGGGACAAGCATCGCCACACGAGTCATTTTCACAATGACCGCAAGATCAATTGCCGCCTAGCCGCCCGGTGCCGCCGCCGCAATGACATGTGCAACCTCATGCAGCGTTGCTCCCGAGAATATGCCGTAGCCTGCTTCGCTTAAAGGCAAAAATGAATAAAAAAAGGTGTACGCCAGCGTAAACATTGTTCCTAGAAGATTATGATTGCTCCTTCCGATCATCCGCTTGCAACCTATCGTTTCGTCGATGCCGCGCTGCTGCGCAGCCAGGTTTGGGTACTGCGGGAATTAGGCTCAGGCACACGCGCCTATAGTGATCAATTTATAACTGATGAGAACCTAACGCCGAAGAGAACCTATATATTCAATAGCAGTCAAAGCGTCAAAGAGGCTGTGCTGAGCGGCTTAGGCATTGCTATGCTCTCACGATGGATCGTCAGCAAAGAGCTGGAGACCGGAGAACTGCGCGAGCTGCCTATGCGAAAAAAACAATTCGAGCGTCATTTCTCGATTATCCGGTATAAAGAAGGCTCCACCGCAGTGGCACTCCGTGTATTTGTGCAACGATTGCTCGCAGCAAATGGATGAGCAGCATCCTCCGCATCACTCCTGCCTATCGATAATCATAATGACAACGCCAGACCTCGCATATACTTGAAGCAACTATTGTTGCAAAGGATGAATGCGGACTATGGATATGAGCAGATTGCGTGATCGAATAAATCTGATGACAGCCGAGCTGCTTCGCCAGCAATCACCTGACGGCGCTTGGCGTATGTGCTTTGACTCTGGTGTGATGACGGACAGCTATCTGATCATATTAATGACAGCACTCGGCAGAAGAGATCATCACTTTATGCCTTCACTTGCTGCACGAATCGCTGCAAGGCAGCAAAGTAATGGCGCATGGAAGCTGTACCCTGATGAAGCCGGGGGAAATTTGGAGGCAACCGCTGAAGCCTGCTATGCTCTTCTGTGCGCTGGCTATTATCAGCAGTCGGATCCACGCATTTTGCTTGCGAAGCAATTTATCCGCTCTCGTGGCGGCTTGTCTGAAGTCCGCACCTTGCTGACGCAGGTCATCTTTGCTGCGACTGGCCAAGCCAAATGGCCGCGCCAGCTGCAAATTCCTTTACAAGCCTTTTTCTCCGACCTCGGCATCGGTCTTGACCTGTTTTCGCTTTCCGGTCATGCTCGCGTCCATCTCATCCCAACCCTCATTATGGCGAATACCCAATTTGTGCGCCGGAACGCAATAATGCCGGATTTGTCCGATCTTTTTATTACCGACTCCCGCGTCTTTGCCAATGATGACAATTGGATATCGGCTCTGAACAGCTTCCTTTCCTCGCTTCCGTTAGCGAGCTTGCTTTTCTCCGACTCCTCTGCAATGTTAAAGCAAGCGGAGAACTTTATGCTCGAGCGGCTGGAGCCAAACGGCACGCTCCTCACTTACTCAACAGCTACCATACTTATGATATTTGCGCTCTTAGCGCTGAACTACCCTCCAGAAGCCCCCCTCATCAGCCGGCTTCTGCTTGGCATTCAATCGCTGCAATGCAAGGATCAGCCGCATATACAAGTGGCATCTGCCGAGGTGTGGGATACCGCCATGCTCAGCTATGCACTGCGGGAATCGGGCGTTCCTGCTCATTCAGCAGCCTTAGAGCGCGCAGCCGACTATTTATCCGTTAGGCAGCAAACCCGATTAGGCGATTGGTCCAAACGCAGTCCTCATACGGTACCTGGCGGCTGGGGCTTCTCTGATGTTAACACGATTTACCCTGATGTAGATGACAGCGCTGCCGCTCTTAGAGCGATTCGCCCTTCTATCTCTCGCTTTAGAGACGGACACTCCAAATGGCAGAAGGGCTTAAACTGGATATTAGCGATGCGCAACGATAATGGAGGGTGGCCTGCTTTTGAGCGAGAAGGGTTATCTCTTCCTGCAAGCTTTTTTACTTTTGAAAGCTCTTCAGACATTTCTACCGATCCTTCAACGGTCGATTTAACAAGTCGTGTGCTCACCTTCCTGGGCAAGGAACTCGATATGACGATTGGTCATCGTTGGATTGATGATTCCGTTCAATGGGTATTATCAAATCAGAAGGCGGACGGTAGCTGGTACGGTCGCTGGGGAATCGCCTATATACATGGCACTGGTGCGGTTATCCAAGGGATGACTGCTATTGGTGTGGCAAGAGACCATCCCGCTATTAAGAAAGCGATAAGCTGGCTGCTGAGTATTCAGAATACGGATGGAGGCTGGGGCGAATCTTGCAAGAGTGATAAGGTAAAGCAATATGTTCCATTAGCTGCGAGCACGCCATCGCAAACCGCGTGGGCGATGGATGCCCTTATAGCCGTAAACGAGAAGCTGACACCAGAGCTTATGCGGGGGGCTGAAGCGCTGCTTCGCTCGCTTGCGCGCAGAGATTGGACTTATACGTATCCAACTGGCGCTGGACTGCCAGGAAGCGTATATGTGTACTATCCAAGCAACAACTACATTTGGCCGCTGCTCACCATGTCTGCATTTTTAAAGAAATACGGAACATGACAGGGCGCGTCACATGACGCTTACGATGCATCTAAGCAGAAGAAAACAGCTCGCTTGCTCGGCTGTTTTCTCCTTATACCCACTTTTGTTGGAACGCTGCAATATTGGCATACTCCTCCGTCAACAGACGTGAGATGCGAATATAAATGCGCATAAGCTCAGAATATAGTTGTGCATGCTGCTTGTTTGGCGAATGAAAATGCGATGCGCCCACCATATCAGCGACCGCATGAATCGAATCAATTTCGCCTAAGCTATAAAGTCCAAGTATGGCAGCGCCCAGGCAGGAGCTTTCTATACTTACCGGCACGTAAAGCTCCTGGTCAAAAATATCTGCCATCATTTGACGCCAAAGTTCAGACCTTGCAAACCCCCCGGCCGCTTGAATTTTCACGGGCTTGCCGGTTAATTCCTCAAGCACCATAAGCACGCTGTACAAATTAAAAATAACACCCTCCAGCGCCGCCCGAACAAGATGCTCCTTCTTATGGTGAAGACCTAATCCGAAATACGATCCTCTTGCATTTGCATCCCATAGCGGTGCACGCTCTCCCGATAAATAAGGATGAAAGATCAAACCATCCGATCCAGGCTTTACCTTGCCGGCAAGCTCTGTCAACAGCTCATATGGATCAACGCCAAGACGCTTTGCTTCTTCGATCTCAGCTGTTCCGATCTGATCGCGAACCCATCTAAAGATCATGCCGCCATTGTTAACGGGGCCGCCAATTACCCAGTGTTTCTCCGTTAGTGCATAGCAAAATGTTCTGCCTTTTGGATCGGTTACAGGCTTATCTGTGACGGCACGTATAGCGCCGCTCGTTCCGATTGTAACCGCTACAACGCCAGGCTCGATCGCATTGACGCCGAGATTGGATAATACTCCGTCGCTGGCGCCAACCACAAACGGCGTAGAAGCCAGCAAATTCATTTGCTTCGCAAATTGCTCCTTCAACCCATCAAGCCGGTAGGTTGTAGGAACAAGTTCTGATAATCGTTCAGCCGTCACTCCAGCAACGTGCAGCGCCTCTTCATCCCAATTCAACTGTTGCAAATTAAACATGCCCGTTGCCGATGCGATCGAATAATCGATCACATAACGTCCGAACAGCTTAAAGAAAACATATTCTTTGATCGAAATGAATTTATGCGCATGCTCGAACAGCTCACTATGATCATAACGAAGCCAGGTTAGCTTCGATAACGGAGACATGGGATGGATCGGCGTCCCCGTGCGCAAATAAATGTCATGGCCATTCCAATCGTTTTTAATTTTATTCGTCCATTCCTTACTTCTGTTATCTGCCCATGTGATGCATTTTGTCAGTGGAATACCCTCCTGATCGACGGCGATAACACTGTGCATCGCCGAGCTGAAGGAAACGCATAAAATATCGTCAGAATGCACATTGCTCTTCGTCATAGTTTTACCTATTGTCTCAATGACAGCAGCAAAAATCTCATCAGGATCCTGCTCCGCAATCGCAGGCGACGGAGAATGCAGCGGATATTCCTTGCCTTGACTTGCTACAATCGAGCCACTGACCGTGAACAGCACTGACTTCGTACTGGTTGTCCCGATATCAACCCCGATTACATACTTCGTACTCATCTCGGCTCCTCCTGAAATTGTATAGATAATGTATATTTCTACAATAGCTCTGTTTCAGCTATATATCAAATTTCGTGCCATAGATGAGTATGTGTAACAATCTGGATTTCGTACAGAGCGAGCAATGAGGGGCGATGCTCCCCGACAACAAATAGACCGCATGCTATGGCAGGCATGCAGTCTTCCATCAATGAACGTTTAGCTAAACATTTATTCGTTGGGATCCAATTGCATGCGAAGCTGCTTATACTTCTCCGCGTACTTGCAGACGCTATGCACAACCGTAGCATGCGACCAGGTAAGAGGCGCTACCGAAAGCGGTGTCCCGTCATAAGGGTTAAGCTGCTCAGGCAGCAGACCGCTTTGAAGCGCATGATCGGATACCCACTGCAGCGTACGGCGAGGACCTTCCAGCATCTCAAGCGTTTTGGCGGAATCAATCTCGTAGTTTGCTACCCACAGCGTGCATATAATCCATGGATTGCCCGGCACCTTGTCGATTTCACCTGACTGCTGGAAATAATAATCGTTTGTATACCTTGCGATGCCGCCGATATGCGTTTTGACTTGGAGCCCTTCCTTAATGGCCTCCATCGTCTGGACAACACGGAAATCATCGACCGGAAGCACACCGAATTCCAATACGCCGAACAGACTGCTCTCCAGAGTCATATCCTTCACCCAGCGGTTATCCTTCTGAATAAGCCCGCGTGCGAAACGTCCAGCCTCCTCATCCCACAGCTGAGTAATAATGCCCTTCTTAATCGCTTCTGCCGTTGTCTTGTAGTGATCGCTTCTCTCGTAGTCACCGAAGAGATCCGTGAAGTATGCTGCAGCCATCAAGCCGCCATAAACGGAGGCGGCGGTATACGTCCATATGCCGTAACGCTCCTCCCATAGATCATAGCTTGGCTTTGGCAGAGACAGCGGCTCTTCGATGTAGGAGCTCAGAAATGAAGCCGCTTTACGTATTAAATTACTATACAAGGATTGCGGCAGCTCGATAACCTGGTTACGCGAGTAGTCCTTCCACAATGCAAAGAGAACGAGAGCCGTCTCATCCTCTTGAATGGGCAAACGCCTGCTTCCCTGTACAATATAAGGATGCCAGCTAGAGCCAACAGTCCCATCTGGATTGTACTTATGATACAAATAGCCATCTGGCGCAAGAGCCTGAGCGCAAAATTGGAAAAATGGAGAAATAACGCTCTGATAGCCGGCCATGGACATCGCATCTGCGATAAGCGCTCCGTCACGCGGCCACATGTAGCTGTAGTGATCTCGATTGTATTGCAAGATATCCGTATCATTAGCTGCCAAAATCGCTCCGCGCTCATCGATCTGCGTGCGTACAAGGAGCAGGCTTTTCTTGAACATTTTCACAACGTCCTGCGGAAGATCACCGAGGTCAGTTTCTGCCCGGCGGAGCCAGTGCTTCCAGTAAATAACCATCCGGCTGAGCAACTTCTCCGGATGATTCTCCTGCACGTATTGATTAAGCTCCTTCACAACCTCTAGGTTTGGACCGATCGACATCCAATAGTAGATCGACTTATCGCTATTAGGGGGGACGATTGTACGGAAGCTGATGGTGCTGTCTACTGAGCCCTGAGCAATGGAGTTGCCCATCAACACGCCATCCTCCGCATCGCGCCAGGTTCCCTCAGCTGATTGAAACCTCTTAATACCAGTAGAGTACTGCATCATGCCGCCCTCATCCGAAGAACCGTTAAACATGAAATAATTGTTTCGCTTGTAATGATACAAGGTATGATTCTCTGGATAATATACAGCTGTGTCGCCAACTTCAGAGCCATCAATCATCAGATCCTGGTGAAAGAACAGCCTGACCTCCATCTGCTCGCTTCTTTTGTTGCGGATGACAACTCTTTTAATATAAATGCATTCCCGCTGATGGATGCCATCATTCATTTGGAGCTCGATGCCTAATCGCTCATGCTTTGCAATAATATTCGTGACAAGCGACTCCTCGATATAATCGAGATCAAACTGCCATTCCGGCTCATCCAGCCATGAGAACATGCCGTCCACCCAAACGCCCATGCGACAGTAATGACCGCCAACATGATTTAGCTGACCAACAAAAGGATAATAAATATCGCGAATATAACAATGCTGGTCTAAGTTCAGAAGCATTTTTCCGTTGCCGATTACAAGATGACGGGCCATGATTCCTTCTCCTTTCGATGCGCGGTAAGCTCCGTATATACGGACATATAGGCTTTGGCCGACCGGCTCCAGCTGTAATCCTCTTTGATGCCATTGCCGACGATTTTCTTCCAGACCTCCTCATCACGAAACAGAGCGAGCGCTCTGCGCACGGTATGCATATAGTCATGCGCGTTGTAATTCGTAAAGCTGAAGCCGTTCCCTTCGCCAGTATATTCGTCATAGGCTTGTACCGTGTCTTTCAGACCACCTGTCTCACGAACAATCGGTACGGAGCGATAGCGCAGCGCAAGAAGCTGGCTAAGACCGCAGGGCTCGAATTTTGAAGGCATGGCGAACATGTCCGAGCCTGCATAAATACGGCGTGCCAGCCGATCGTCATAACCTAACCATACCGCCACTTTATCGGGGTAACGATAGGCGGCATCATTCAGAAAATGTTCATATCGTCCCTCGCCGGCACCTAAGATGACAAACTGCACCTCCTCTTGGAGCAGCTCCTCAAAAGAGGCCGCGATCAAGTCAAAGCCCTTCTGCTCGACTAGACGCGACACAATTCCAATCAACGGAACCGTTTCTGATTGCGGCAAACCAAGCTCCCGCTGGAGCTCAAGCTTGTTTTTTCGCTTACGGCTCAGAGAATTGCGATACGGCGTATGAAGCGCGGAGTCATTCATCGGATCGAACAGCTCGTCATCGATGCCATTCACAATGCCGATTAAATCGCCCGACCGGTACCTAAGCAGCGAGTCGAGCCCCTCTCCGTAATATTCCGATTGAATTTCCTCCGCGTATGTGCCGCTTACGGTCGTCAGCTTATCTGCGTAGTTAAGCCCGCCCTTCATACAGCTTGCCGCGCCAAAATATTCAAGACTCTCCGCTCTGAACATTTCATCGCCTGCGCCGATTAAATCCTTCATCTGGTCTATTCCTAATATGCCTTGATATTTCAGGTTATGAATCGTAAATACTGACTTCGCATAAGCCCATGCCGGATCAAAAGCATACTTCGTCTTAAGCAGGAACGGAATGAGCGCCGTCTGCCAATCATGGCAATGAACAATGTCGGGATGGAAATCCATATAACGGACAGCCTCCATAAATGCAAAGCAGAAGAATACAAAACGCTCCGCGTCATCATCATAGCCATAAAGCCCGGTTCTCTTAAAATAAAACTCGTTATCGATCAAATAGTAGGTCACGCCATCAAGCTCTGCTTTCAAAAGACCACAGTACTGATTGCGCCAGCCGAAGGAAACGGTAAAGTGAGCGATTGATTCAAACTGCGCAAGGAAATGCGCTGGAATTTCTTCGTATTTCGGAAGCACGACTCTGGCATCAACACCGCGTTGACGGAGCGCTTTGGGGAGCGCTCCTGCAACGTCAGCAAGGCCGCCGGTCTTAGCAAGTGGTACAGCTTCAGAGGTTGCGAACAGTATGTTCATAAGAAACTCCTTTCCAAATGACGCTGCAGCAGCGCCTTCTATATATTTAAATAATTTTACGCTTACCAGCAAGAAACGGAGAGGTGTCAGCACCGCGGATGTCGCGATCCGCTTCAATGCGCACATCCTTGTCCAAAATACTGTGTTGAACAAAGCTATTCTCGCCTATGATGCCGTTTTGCATAATGATACTGTTACTTACTACAGCACCCTTCTGTACATGCACTCCCCGGAATAAAATTGAGTTGACGACCGTGCCTTCTATTCGGCAGCCATTTGCAATGAGCGAATTAATCGTCTTGGAGCCCATTAAATAACGAGCAGGCGGTTCGTCTTTAACTTTCGTATAGATCGGATTCGGCTGATAGAACAGCTCCTTCCAAACTTCTGGATCCAGGAGATTCATACTATTGCGGTAGTAGCTCGACAAGGTATTCACAACACCTAAATAGCCTTCATGCATATACCCGTATATGGCCAACTTATCTAATCTGGAAAATATCGCATGCCGTACGAGATGATCCTGCCCCTGTGCCAGCGATGTCTCGACAAGCTCCATAAGCAAATCCTTGCGCATGATATACATTTCCATCGAAACGGTGTCGCTTATCATACGTCCATAGTGATCTTGTATGGCTGTGATCCGTCCATCCTCATTCATTGTTACCTTTCGCGCCTTGCCTGTCAGCAGATCCGCCTGCTGCTTGCATACCACCGTAATATCGGCTGCCCGCTCCAGATGAAATTGAATGACCTTGTCAAAATCGATATTGCATACCATATGACTGCGAGTAATAACAACATACTCCAGATTAGATCGATTAAAGTAATCGCGCTGCTGATAGAAATGATATAAATCGCCGCGGCTAATTTCTTGTATATCATCCGTAGCGGGCGGAAGCACGAACAATCCGCTTTGACGATGCTGCAGATCCCAATCCTTCCCTGATCCGAGATGATCCATTAATGACCGGTACTTCGTATGGGCGAACACGGCTACCTTGGCTATTCCGGAGTTCACCATGCTTGATAATACAAAATCAATTAATCTATACCTAGCGCCGAAGGGTACAGTTGCGAGGCAGCGTCCTTGCGTCAGTCGCTCAAGCTCGTCTGTTTCATGAATTAAATTGATAACGCCCATAATTTTATGCTTCATGATTGCTCCACCTCCTGCAGCAAATGATCATTCGTTACATATTGATCCACCGCAATAACCGTGATCGCCTCATCGTCTGGACTACCAATAATAACGCCAGCCTGAATGACGGCACCCTCACCGATAATGGCTCTATGAATGCGCGCACCTTCACCGATACGAACATTCGGCATTACAACCGATTCCGTAATATAGCTGTTACTTGCAGCTTTCACGCCATAGAACAGCACTGAACGATCGACAACACCTTCTACCAAGCAGCCTTCTGTAATTAACGAAGCAGACACCTCCGCTTTAGCGCCGATATGCTGAGCAGGCTGATTTGGATTAACCGAATAAATCCGCCAGGAGGAATCCGCTAATTCGAGCGGGGGCTCATCCGCCAGCAAATCCATATTAGCCTCCCACAAGCTCTCGATCGTCCCAACGTCCTTCCAATAGCCCTTGAACGGGTAAGAGTGAAGCCGCTTGCCGTCTTTCATCATAGCTGGGATAAGATCCTTGCCGAAGTCGTGACTGGAGCTGCGGCTTGCTTCATCATAAATCAAATATTTTTGCAGCTCGGACCATGTGAAGATATAGACGCCCATTGATGCAATATTACTGGTTGGGCTTTTCGGTTTTTCCTCAAACGCGGTAATACGATCCTCATCATCGATATGCATGACGCCGAAGCGGCTTGCTTCCTTCCATTCAACCTCGATACCCGCAATCGTAACATCGGCACCGGAGCGCTTGTGATGCTGCAGCATAAGCTCATAATCCATTTTATAGATGTGATCCCCTGAAATAATGAGGACATATTCCGGGTTATACCTTTCAATAAAGCCCATATTTTGATAAATCGCATTCGCTGTACCCTTGTACCATACCCCGCCCTTCTGCTTCATATATGGCGGTAATATTGTCATTCCGCCGTCACGGCGGTCCAGGCCCCAAGGGCTTCCAATGCCAAGATACCGGTTAAGCTCAAGCGGCTGGTACTGTGTTAAGACACCAACCGTATCAATACCTGAATGAGCACAATTGCTTAACGTAAAATCAATAATCCTGTATTTCCCGCCAAAGTAGACGGCTGGTTTAGCTAAATCCTTCGTAAGCACACCAAGCCTCTTTCCTTCGCCTCCGGCGAGCAGCATAGCAATCATTTCTTTTCGGCCCATAGACACCAACTCCCTCTCAATGTGTGCTCCCCAGTTCTAGGTTGAATAGCAGGAAGGTATACGGGGGTAAATGAAGCGTAATGCTCTGATTGTGACCATGCCAAGCGATGTTTTCACTGCTGCAGCAAAGCTGTTTTTGTGTTCCTGTGCCGCCAAACTGCTTATCATTGCTATTTATGAAAGAGCGGTAAAGACCTTGCTCTGGAACACCGATTCGATAGTTTTCATAATTGTTTCTGGAAAAGTTGGCTAAAATTATAGAAAAGTCCTTGTTTCCGCGGCGGATAAAGGATATGACGGATTGCTCAGCATTATGAACGTCAATCCATTCGAAACATTCAGAATCACTGTCGCGCTCCCAAAGCGAGGGCTGATTTAAATAGGTTTGATTCAAGACTCTTACGTAATGCTGCATGGCGCGGTGCATATCGTATTCCAACACCATCCAATCCAGCATATCGCCGTCTTTCCACTCATCAAACTGACCCCATTCACTGCCCATAAAGAGCAGCTTTTTACCGGGATGCGTCATCCAAAAACCATAAAATAGCCGAAGCTGGGAAAATTTTTCTTCATAGGAACCGGGCATTTTGTTAAGCAAGGAGCGTTTACCGTGAACAACCTCATCGTGAGAAAGCGGTAAAACATAATTTTCTGTGAAGGCATAAAGGAGTGAGAAAGTAATCAAATGGTGGTTGTGCGGTCGTTCAGAAGAATCGAGCGCCATATAACGCAGCATATCGTTCATCCAGCCCATATTCCATTTGAAATTAAATCCAAGGCCGCCTAAGTAGGTAGGAGCTGTGACAGCGGGCCATGAGGAGGAATCCTCTGCAAGCATGAGAGTATCGGGGTAATAATGAAATACCGTTTCATTAAGCTTCTTTAGAAAGCGGAGGGCATCTAAGTTGTCAGGACCGCCAAGGCTATTATACGTATGCATCTCCGGCGGTTTATCCATATGTAAATTAATCATGCTGGCAACAGCGTCAACACGCAGGCCATCAATGTGGTACACATCCATCCAATAGATCGCATTAGAGATCAAAAAGCTGATGACCTCATGACGGGAGAAATCAAAGCCCAGTGTACCCCATAGCAGCTTCTCGGCTCGCTTGGAATCTGGTCCTTCATAAAGTGGAGTGCCGTCAAATAAGCGAAGACCGTGATCATCCTTACAGAAATGGCCAGGCACCCAATCCAAGATGACACCTATATCACTCTGATGGCACTTGTCAATAAAACGCATCAGCTGCTTGGGTGAGCCGTAGCGGCTCGTTACGCTATAAAAGCCCGTTATTTGGTAGCCCCAAGACTGATCAAGCGGATGTTCCGCTATAGGCATTAATTCGATATGTGTATAGCCCATTCCTGCTGCATAAGGAATTAATTGTTCCGCTAATTCTTCATACGTATAAAAATCTTCTTTTCCTTTAATCTTCCAAGAGCCGGCATGCACCTCATAGATCAGTAACGGATTCGTATAAGGTGACATCTCTCGCTTCTTCGCATACCAGCCTTTGTCTGCCCATTTATAGCCTTTCAAACTCGTTACAACGGAAGCTGTACCCGGACGCCGTTCTGCAAAAAAAGCATAAGGGTCTGCTTTGCGAATCACCTTTCCTTCCGGAGTGACGATTTCGTACTTGTAAAGCTCGCCTTCACGGATATACGCAATAAATATCGAAAATATGCCCGTCGTTCCTATATTCTTCATTCGATGCTCTATACCGTTCCAGCCATTAAAGCCGCCAATTACTCGAACCTCTGCGGCATGAGGCGCCCATACAGTAAAGCGGACACCCTGAATACCTTTCACTTTCATAAGGTGAGCACCCATAAAACGGTAGCTGTGATAAGAATCTCCCTTATTGAACAAGTACAAATCTTTGTTCGATAGACCGCTACTTGCTGCTTTCACCATTTGCGGCTTCACCTCCGCTAAATTAGTTTGGACGGATCGTAATCAGCAGAACGTGGATCAGTTACGCTTATTATACATGCTTGTTTGAAAAAAACCAGTCTGATTTCAGAGATTACAACAAATTCATACTTTTTATGTCATATTAGTTGACACGAAACTATCTCTAACTCATTATTCTATGAATGTAATAATGTTTCGAACAATAGCCCTTGGTAACAGCCATTCTTGCGCAGTTTATCCATACACATTCGGATTCTTGCTTTACACGACGCGGTCTTACCATATTGGGATCACCATGCCGCAATAAGCGCTGATGATGCATCGCGCATAAATCCTTTGCTTTAACCGGCTTCGTACAGTTTTCAATGATGCAATGGTTCATCTATAGTCTCTCCTGTCTTTCTGCCTTGAGTTTTTCCAAACCGCCTAACTGTCTGCTATTATCATATCTGGAAATCGAATGAGAATAAAGCTTGTTTTTCATCTTATTAAAGACGATTATGCGAACAATAATTATAGTATGCAAACGCTTTGTGCCTATGAAGTTCTCAAGTTTAATAAATTTAAACCATGAATGAGCCATCGATTAATGCTGCCAATTCAACAGCCTTTCTAGCATCGACACAACTCGACAAGTACTGAAAAAAGAGATTTTGCCCGAAACCGAAAAAAAACGACAATATTCTCCAGGCTGCGGAACGGAAAATTATAAAAGCCCCAAAGGCTGACAGCAGAGCTGATCGCCTCGGAGCTAGAAATCAATGTTTATGAGATACAGCCTGAAATTAGAAAAGCTTCATTTGATAAAGGCTGTAAGCTCCTTAGTGTAATAAAGATGAAGCTCGTGCATAGCCCTTGTACATGCTGTGTAGAAGAGCTTTCTTTCACTCTCCTTTCCATAACATGCATTCGAAGCATCACTAATTATGACTGCATCAAATTCAACGCCCTTGGCCAAATAGGATGGTATGACCAGAACTCCTTTCTCGAAGGTTACGGTCTCTTTATCGATGAGAAGCAATTTAGGAAAATGCTCTCGAAGCTCCTGATACACGCGTTTACTCTCTTCAGCCGTTTTGCAGATGACAGCAATGGATGGATAGCTGGCATTTACCAATTGCTCTATTCGATCCTTAATAGCGAGAATGGCATTCGCTTCGTCCTCCACTCGCGTAATCGTCGGCTCCGCGCCATCTCGATTAAAGGGCTCGATGCGATCGCCGCCTTCAATCATTTTGCTCGTGAATGCGACGATTGGACGAGTAGAGCGATAGCTTCTTGTCAATTCAATCTTCTCTGTCTCTGCCTCGCTGTAAAGCTCTGACAATGGCTCGAAGCCATTGCCGGAAAGAGAATGAGCGAAGATCGATTGATTCAAGTCACCGAGTACCGTCATCTTGCAATTTGGAAATATTCGCTTCAAGTAATGGTATTGGAACGGTGAGTAATCCTGGGCCTCATCAATGAATAAGTGTTTAACGATCGCATTAGTTTGGAATCCCTCGAGCTTTTCCTTCAAATATAAGTATGGGGTAGCATCCTCGTAGTAAATTTCTCCGCGATCCAGCATGGCAGTCGTTTGTTTGCTTATTTCCTGCCAACGCTCCGGCAGTTGAAGCTCTTCACCGTTTAATCGCTCAAGCAAAGAATAATCCCCATCGAACAATCTCCGGTAAATCGAAGGGATATTCAGAAACGATAGTCGCTTCACCCGTTTTCGCAGCTTCTTGAACTGCTCCTGTACAACACTTGCCGCTAAATAATCCTTCTCCGCTTCAAAATCATCAAACGAATTTCCTGCAAACCGATCTTTTTTCTGCAGCTCCTCGTAAGCATGCGCATAAGCTTCCTGATCAAGCAGCTCGATTTGCTCCTGTACCCAATTCTGCTCTCGCTCTGCTTTGCTCAGCTTCGTCAATTGTTTTAACAGCCATTCTGCTGTCAAGCGCATGCGATTCCCTATTGAGGTCGTACGATCAAGCGCATAGAACTGCTCCGCGATTTCCGCATCGCTGATCAGTGTACGCCCGCGAAACTTTATAGACTTGAAGGAAAGACCGGATTGCCCAAGCTCCTCGGCGTACCTATCGATCAGCTTCATAAACGACAAGCCGGATTTATAGGCAATGGCCTCCATTCTTGCATCATAGCCTAGCTCGTTCACGGCTCTCAACGTATATTCCATTTGCGAGTAGGGATCCTCTAATGCAAACATTTTGCCAAGCCTGTGCTCCAAATACTGCTGGTACGTCGTTTGCTGCATATTTTGCTCGCCCAGCTCGGGAAGTACTGTTGCCACATAGCTGTTAAACATCGGATTCGGTGAGAATAAGACGATCTGATCAGCCATTATAATACCCCGATAACGATATAGCAAATAAGCGACACGCTGAAGCGCGGCAGACGTTTTCCCGCTGCCAGCCGAGCCTTGCACGATAAGCAGTCTCGCTCGCTCATTACGGATGATCCGATTCTGCTCACGCTGAATGGTTGCGACAATACTTTTCATTTGCGCATCGGACTGCTTGCCGAGCACCTCCTGCAGCAGCTCATCGCCGATGGTTACACCGGTATCGAACATTCCGCGGATTTTGCCGCTTCGAATCATATACTGACGCTTCAGCGTCATTTCTCCATGAATGGAACCGCTAGGCGTCTCATATTGGACCGGGCCAGGTCCATAATCGTAATAGAGGCTGGACACCGGAGCGCGCCAATCATAAATTAAATAGTCATAGCCGTTCTCATCCAATAATGAGCCTACACCCAAGTAAATACGCTCTGTCATCGACTGGTTCCGCTCTATAAGATCGATTCTTCCGAAGTAAGGCGATTGCTCCAGCTTCAATAAGGTAGAAAGCTGTTCCTGCGCATGCCGATGGCTCCGCTCCCGCTCCGAAAGCACCTCGGCCTGCTGCTTCATACTGGCGTGGGATTCCGCTGATTCGGCGGCATCCTCGAAATTTACGGTAACATCGTCCCAAAAATTACGCCGAATATCGACAATATCCTCACGCATACCGCCAACCTGCTTTTGAAGCTCCTCGATACGTTCGCGAATCAATTTCGTTACAGCTTCTACGCGTCGCTGCTCTTCTTCCAGCTGCTCATTCGGATTATTCATATGCAATCACTCCTTCAATTTAGGTGTGGGAAAGTATTATCGGTCTCATGTGAACCGTTTATAATATCGAAGGCTTAAAATCGATCGTTGAACTATTGATTATAACATACTGCGGATCGAAGAACACAAAGAGCGGGCTGCCAACCGCCGACATCCCGCTATTGCTATTTTTTATAGAGGCATAAAGCCTATGTCATCGAGCATGACCTTCCCAGGTCCATTCCGAAAGTGGAACGTAATGCGACTAATATCTTCAGCAGCAAACATGGATTGTTCCGATTCAAAAGCTTCTATTGGGACGATATAGGTTTGAAATACCGGCTCTGCCGCTTCCTTGTATTTCTTATCCTTCACCCGCTTTTCGAGCCAAGCGATTGACATGAACGCGATATAAGAAGACGGCTGAACAGGCATGATTTCCTCTAACTCAAGCGCACTTGTGCGGCCGTCTTTCGTTGTAAGCTCAATGTCCAACAGTGGCAGCGGCGGAAGCTCTCTCTCACCCAGGCCGACTTCAGCCTGTTCATCCTCAGACTTCTCGGGGCTAATCAAGTCTCGTTCAAGATTAGCCATGGAGAATACGAGGCTAGCGTCATCCATTCCTTCCGCGTTGTCGCTCATATAAGATGAAAGCTCCAGCTTGTATTCCGCCCCCGGATCCTCCCACTCGAGCTCAATCCCCTTTGTTCCTTTGTTGTTGCGATCACGATCCTCAGCAGCGGCAATTTTCCATTCCGTCATTTTTTCGACAGACGCTTTGCCTCCATCCTTCAGCACAGCTTTGCTATTTCCATCATCAAATCGAGTTAGTTCGATAAATTCCGCATCCTCATAACGATTCGTATAGACCGTTTCCGGCAGCCATTCCATTCCGCTCCGATAGTCCCGGAACAATTCCTTGTATTCAGCTTGACCTTGCAGCGTCACTTGCAGGAAGGCCGATATATATACCTTTGAAATTTGACGCTGCTCCTCGCCCTCCATAAGACTTTCACGGTCTAAAAATAACCCGCCAGGAGATCGTTCATCCATACGGCCCCAATCCGTATTAAACTGGCTGTGGTTCGCATCCGCGATATATAAGGCTGCTTTAAACTTATCTGCTTCCTGATCAAAGATGGTCCTGGTATACTGACGATCTCCATAAAAATTGTTCACATCCGCATCTCTGCCACCCTGCAGCGTCAAATAATTGACATTAACCAATCGAGCGGATTTATCATCCACTTTCTTATCCGTGGGCGCAATGGCAACAACCGACTCGATGTGGATGCCGGCCAAGCTGTCCAGTGATTGATCATCCTTGAACCAGCGATCCGCATCTGCAGCCATAGCTACCGCTTGGCCGCCACGAGAATGTCCTATTAACGCGACTCTGCTAAAATCAACTCGCCCCTCAAATGGATTGCCGCTCTCGCTATTCAACTGCTTGATCTGCTGCAAGTGCTTAAGCAGCAACCAAGCTCTCATCTTCATATCGTGATTCGGGATACCAGACCATACCGAATAATTGAAAAAATTCTCATCGACAGATACAGCGATCATCCCTTTGCTTGCCAGTAATTCACCTATGTAAGCATACCCGCTGTCGGAGAAATGCTCCATGAGATGATTACCATGCACTATCAGGACAAGTGGAAACTCACCCTCGCCTTTCGGCAGCCATACCTGACCGTTTAATGGAAGCTGATGCTGATCAAAGCCCCAAAAAAATTTTTTTAACCGCGGCCATTTCGTAATGTACGAGGAGGCATCTACAGCAGTGGTCAGCACATCTACCTCATCGCTAAACCAAGCTCTATGCTTATCCTTCCCGCTGCCGTAAGTGAAAGACTCAAAAGCAAAATTCCCCCAATCGGCAGGATCCGGCGCCTGCAGCAATTGCACTCTCTCGGCAGTCTGATTCACCGCTTCTCTCTGCGGCATTACGGCAGGACCCGGCCAGTCTATGAATACATATACGCCAGCAAATAGAATAGCAGCTGATAGTCCGATCAAACCCTTATATTTCGGCTTGACCGGCATACGAAGCAGCAGCCCTAATAAGCAGCCTGCCAAAGAACCTATTAACGCAAACGCTGCCGATAATACAATAGACATCAAAATACCAAAATCAGCAAAATATAAAATAAGATAGGTTTGTAAAGCGACATAGAGCAGCACAGAAGCAAATCTTCTTGGCACCGGAATATACAGCAGAGAAAATATAATAGTTACTACATAGGCTGCCAAACTCATTGCAATCAAATTCATGGTCAAAAAAATAATAATGTCAATAGCAGTACCAAAACCAGTCGGCACGCCAAGCACGGCAGCAAGCATCGATAACGATCCAAATGCTGCAGTACTTCCAGAAGCCGTGCGCCATAAGAACGTATCACGAATATTTCGACAGCTGTAACGTGCAGCCAGCCAACCCTTGAATCTTTGAAGCTTGCTCCCGCTCGGCTCAGGCAGCTGCAGCTGGGGATCTTGCAGCATTAATTCCATAATGCACCTTTAACAGAAAGCCAGCTTCTCCCGTCACGCTTGTCGATCTCTACCGGTACGTCAAAAAACCGACTCATGGTTTCGGAGGTCAGCACATCGGCGGTCTCCCTCGCTTCAAACACTTGTCCTTCTTTTATAAGGAGCGTCTTCGTAAAGCACGGCAATATTTCCTCCACATGGTGGGTAACATAGATGATGGTTGGCGCATCTTGTTGCCTTGCGATTGCTCCGATCATTTGCAGCAGCTGTTCTCTCGCAAACACATCAAGCCCCGTGCAGGGCTCATCCAAAATCAGCAGACTTGGCGATGCCATAAGCGCGCGCGCAATGAGAATACGCTGCCGTTCACCTTGCGAGAGTGTATCATAGGTACGCTCAATCAAAGCTGCGCAGCCAAGATCGTTCATTAACGATTCTGCTTTACGGACATCACGTTCGTCCGTCTGATCATACAATCCGATCGTCGCAAATTTGCCGCTTAGCACGATCTTGAGCGCATTCTCGCTGCCATAAAGCTTTTGCTGCAGCGAGGTGCTGACCCAGCCGATCTCCTTGCGCAGTACTCGCAGATCAAATTCTCCGAATTTTTTGCCCAGTACGGACATACTTCCTTCAGTTGGCCATATATAGCCATTAATCATATTTAGAAGCGTTGATTTACCTGAACCATTCAGTCCAAGCAGACACCAATGCTCGCCTTTGCTGACGCTCCAATTTATATTTTGCAAAATCATTTTGTTCCCGCGATCCCAAGTTACGTTCTGAATGTCAATGATCATCGGTTCCCTCTCCCGTCTGCAGCCATTCCTTATCGTCGCTTCATTTGACTTCAATATTATTATAGACCATTATTATAATACAACGTTTCTAGCTTGTCTGAAATTTTCCAAATCAATATTCAAGAAAAACTATTCGTAATTGCAGGAGTGAACACCTTATGAAAACCGATCAGCTAAAGCAATGGGCTCATTTTTTTCTGACTTATAAATTCGCACTGGATGCCGTAGAAACGAAGCTGAACATCTTAAATGAAGAATTTCAATTTATTCACGACTATAATCCAATCGAGCATATGAAAACAAGAATCAAAGCACCGGAAAGCGTGATGAAGAAGCTGCGCCGCAAAGGGCTGGATATTACGCTGGAGGATGCTAAGGCGCATATCCGGGATATTGCCGGTGTTCGCATCATTTGCTCCTTCTCTACCGACATTTATCAGATTGTGGATATGATTAGCAAGCAAAATGATGTGCGTGTCGTCGAAGTCAAAGATTATGTAATAAACCCTAAGCCAAATGGCTACCAGAGCATCCATTTAATCATTGAGATCCCTGTCTTTCTGACGGACCGTTCAGAAAATGTGCTCGTAGAAATTCAAATTCGTACGATCGCGATGGATTTTTGGGCTAGTTTAGAGCATAAGATCTATTATAAATTTAATGAACAAATTCCGCCACATATTCAGCAGCAGCTCAAAGGTTCAGCCGAGATGATTGATTCGCTTGACAAGCAAATGCTTGCGCTTAATGTGGAGGTGCAAAAGCATCGTGAGCAGGCATTAAAATAAAAGCAGAAGCTCCCTTCTTTTCGGAAAGGAGCTTCTGCTTTTTTTTGTGTAAAATATTCAAGTAATCGCGTAATACAAGGGCACAATGATAAGATTTAATGCCAGTGCGATAAGTCCAATCGCCATGGCCCAGCCGCCAAGCGCGCGCGCGCCCTGCCGGTAGGCAATAAAGCCGAGTACCGCAGCAGTTACGCCAAGCAATACGGGCCATATAAACCATGACGCTACTGCAAATACAAGTGAAACCCAGCCAAGCGCAAATCCACCAGTTTCCGTGTCCACCCGCTCAGCGCGATCGGTATCGTGTTCCTCTCTGCGCGTTGCATCTACAATTGGACCGCCAACCGCGAAATCAGCGCCCATTTCTTCATTAACGTTGAGCAGTTTATCTTCTCCTACAATCTTACGGTTAGCCGTGTCCAAACGGCTGCGCTTCTCTAACAGCTTCTTATAATCATCTTCATACTTACCCATTGACCATCACTCCTTAGGTTTAAAGGTCTGGCAGCATGTTGCGGCAGATTGCTCTGCTTCATCCTCATGAAATAATCCAAGATGGTCTCCGGCAAATTCTTCGTTAAAATGCGCGCCAGCATGCTGATCAATTTCAATATTTATTTCATCAGCACTGCAATTGTTGCCTTCCTTCCAGAAGCCGCAGTTAGCTACGCTACAGGACACGCCCTTTGGCATAAAAAAATCACCTCCGTTATCAAGTTTCCCTGACTGAAGGTGATTCATTCTGCCTTATTTTTGTCCTTGCATACGGCGCTGCGTCATGTAGTCATTTTCGTAATAGGCTAATTCGTCGCGCAGCTCCTCGTAAATTTTTGAAATTCCAAGTACGATATTGCGTGCATCGCGAACCGGCTTGTACCTGAAGCGAATAGCATCCTGGCCCGTATAGGCATAGCGGCCGTCCTCAGAATAGCATTCGTTTTTCGGATAGAAAAATGCGCTAACGCATTGATGGTAAACCTCATACAGGACGCGTTCCGCATAATCAGTATCAAAATTGGGCCGTCTGAGCAACACTCCCAGCTTTTCAACCGAAACCTCAGAAAACACCAATAAATGTCTCAAATCTGATAAAAGTCCTTTGTAAAAAGTTTGTGCAACCTCACCATTATCTTCACTAGTCAATTGAAGCAGCGAATTGTTGTTAAGAAACGGTTCGAGTTGGTTTACCGCATCCTTCAGTTTTGAACGTGTTGATTCAGTTAGCGCTTTGACGTTAGCAGATGACATATAGGTAGATCCCCTTTCATAATCCAAGCAAGCTAAAAAAACTACAATCATATTCATCCTACCACAAATTACTTATAGATGGTACTGGCGATTACTGCTTTTGTCCGCATATTTTCATCCATAAAATCCGAAGCTAAAGATTAGTAACCAGTTCGATAATGGAGGTCTCAAGCATGAGAAAAAAATGGATAGCCGCTTTTTCAATTTTAGCCGCCGCTGCATTACTTATACCTATAACGCTATTTTTTGCCCCTGGTGTTGATAAAACGCCGCAATACTCAAAATCATCAAGCTTCTCAGCCAAACGGGAACACACGTTGAAGCTTGCGGCACTGCAGCAGGACGTTAACGCAACTGCGATGCTTTGCACGACTGAATGCGCTAAAGATTTTCAGAAGTTAATGCATTCAAGCGCTGGTTCAAAGCCGGAAGCAGAAAAGCAAGTCAAGCAGATGATGAACGAGCATATGCATATGAGCTACATTAGTTGGATTTCCGGCGATCGCAGCGTAAATCGCGGCCACATTCCAAAAACTACCAAGGGACAAGCTGAAACCTTTGTCGCTGCTGCCAAAGCCCAGGTAGGCAAGGGCGCTAAATATGAATCTCCGCGCTTTACAGCAGCAGACGGAAGCAAGTATATGGTGCTTGGCGTGCCTGATTCTAAGCATGTCGGCATTGGCGTTGTTGGGGTTATCAAGCAAGATATATTGAAGTCCGTTGAAAAGCATCAAATGCGCAACCTAAGACTCATTCCATATCCTGCGGAAGGCAATTACAAAATCGAATCTGTAAAGCCTAATTCCACCATCGATACAACTGTGCAAACGGGTGAGGATAATGGTAACGCCAGCCATTATCACATTCGCGACGTTGTCGTTCATTTCGCCAAGCCGATGTCCAATGCCGACCTGCAGAAGGTTCAAAGAGATATCCATGCGGAATCCATGAAACGGTTAGGCGACACTTATGTGTTCCGGTCAAAAAGCCTGGAAACCAAACAGCTTGTTCAGTACTTCAAAGAAGCTTGGCAGACAGAATATACCGAGCCGCACTACTTGTACTTGACGAATGAAACGACTGAAACCATTATTCCAAATGATGCCCTCTATTCGGAGCATCAATGGAACTTGCCTTCTATTGAAGCGGAGAAGGGCTGGAACGTATCCAAAGGTGATGAAGCGGTTATCGTCGCTGTGCTGGATACCGGCGTCCAAAGCAATCATCCCGATCTTCAGGGCAAGATCACGAATGGCATTAATATAATAAACGAGGATGCAGCCCCTGATGATGATGTAGGCCACGGCACTCATGTTTCCGGAATAATTGGAGCTACCGTCAACAATGGCGAAGGTGTAGCGGGAGTTTCCTGGTATAACAAAATTATGCCTGTCAAGGTGCTGGACAGCAGCGGTGCAGGCTCTACCTATTCTGTTGCTCAAGGTATTATTTGGGCAGTTGATCATGGTGCTGATGTTATTAATATGAGCCTCGGTAACTATGCGCAAGCAGATTTTTTGCATGACGCAATTAAGTATGCTTACGATCACGATGTGGTCCTCGTTGCGGCAAGCGGCAACGACAATACAGATCGTCCAGGCTATCCAGCCGCGTATCCTGAGGTATTCGCGGTTGCGTCCACCAATAGCAACAAGGAGAAATCGTCGTTCTCCAACTTTGGCAATTACATTGACGTGGCCGCACCCGGTGACAGCATTGCCAGCACTTACCCAGGCAGCCAATATGCAGCATTGTCAGGCACATCTATGGCAAGTCCCCACGTTGCCGCGCTTGCCGGGCTTATACGTTCCGTGAACCCGGATTTGTCCAACGTTGAGGTGATGGAAATAATGCGGAAATCAGCAATCGATTTAGGCACCAAAGGCAAAGATAATTATTTTGGCTACGGAGAGATAGACGTTGATCGCGCTTTGCATGCGGCCTCTTCCTTCGGTGGAACACTTCAAACCTATCCCGATCAGGTTAAGCGCAGGCTCGATCGCATTACAGCCAAATATCAATAGGAAGCAGCAATCGCATTAGCAGTCTAAATTCAGCATACAATAAAGCCCCCTTCTGATGTGAAGGGGGCTTTCTGTTATTATAATCGTGCGGAAAGTTTGCCTTAAGCCGGGTTCTGTACTTCTAGTGGTCCAAACGGGAACGACCCTCCCACGATGAAGCGACAATCATCTATCTAGGCCGTACATTGCTGCACGGCTCCAGCAACCAACCCGGACGCGCCTCAGGCTAAGGCTGCAGCATTTCTGCTGCCGCGTCCTCTCGGTCTTGCTCCAGATGGGGTTTACCAGGAACATAGTCACCTATGCTCCTCGTGGTCTCTTACACCACGGTTCCACCCTTACCTGATCCGGCGTAAAGCCGGCCATCGGCGGTCCATTTCTGTGGCACTATCCTTCAGCTCGCGCTGACTGGACGTTATCCAGCATCCTGCCCTGTGGAGCCCGGACTTTCCTCTCGCGGCAACAAGGCCGCCAGCGATTGTCTGTCAAACTTTCCGTGTGCATCGTTAAGTATACAAGCATTTTCAAAAAACCTCAACCCTGAAACGTATACCAGAGCTGCTGAATATTACATAAAAGTGAATGGCTCGGTATTTAATGCAGAAGCAACCGCAATGGTCTCATATTTGCTGCCCGCAAGTTGTTCGTTAAGCCAGCTCGCGACACGTGTCTTCATAACCTTCTCAATGTTATGTCCCGGGTCAATGATCGTCATGCCGGCAGCCAGCGCATCATGTGCAGTATGGTAATCAATATCGCCTGTAACTAGAACATCCGCCCCTGCAAACATAGCATGCCGAACATATCTTGCTCCCGATCCCCCAAGTACAGCCGCTTTACGTACGATACGATCCAGCGGCCCGACAACGCGGACGGTAGAAACGTCGAAGACTTGCTTCGCATGTTCAGCAAGCTTGCCTAGCGTTATCGGCTGCTCAAGCTTGCCGGCTCGACCCAACCCGAACGAGCGGCCCTTCAAATCTACGGAATAAAGATCATAAGCAACCTCTTCATAAGGATGTGCCTTCAGCATCGCCTGAACGGCTTTGCGATGGACGCTGTTAAGGACGATTGTCTCGATTCGTATTTCTTCCGCCTTCTCGAGCAATCCTTGCTTACCGATATAAGGTGTAGTGCCAGGTCCTGGTACGAATGTTCCTGTTCCTTTAATATTGAAGCTGCAATGGCTATAGCTGCCTATATTACCAGCGCCAGCGCGCCATAACGCCTCCAGAACCTGTTCATGGTGACTTTCAGGGACAAATACGACAAGCTTGTAAAGCTTATCTGTATGAACCTCCTCTAGACACTCACGGCCTTTCGGTACAATACCGATCTGGTCTGCAAGCCAGTCGTTGATGCCGCCGTCAGCAACATCAAGATTGGTATGAGAAATATAAACGGCAATGTCGTGCTTAATCAGCTTCTCATATAACTGACCTGCCGCGGTCGAGGTATCGAGCTTGGCTAGCGGACGGTAAATAATGGCGTGATGAGCGATAATCAAGTCGACGCTTTGCTCGATCGCCTCATCGACTACCGCGTCTGTCACATCAAGCGCAACCATTATTTTTTTGATCGACTTATTCAACGTGCCTAGCTGTAAGCCGATTTTATCATTTTCAACCGCATAATGCTTAGGAGCAAGCTGCTCCATGAACTGAACTACGGTTTGACCATGGGCAAACATCGCAAAACCTCCTCGATCTCGTTCATCTCAGCCTTGAACTGTTCTAGCTTGCGAGCTGCTTCAGGTAATTCCGATCCGGCGAGCTGCTTGCAGATGCGTTCGAGCTTATTAAGCTCATGGCGCCATTTCTTATACAGGACAGGCTGAGGCTCGCGAAGCAGATGGGGACCCATTTGCTTCAACAGCTTAAACTTTGCATCCTCGGAAAGCTCAACTGGGAGAAAGCTTCCATCATACAACGATTCATTTCTATCGAGCACTTCAATTTCTATAACAGCATGAAGGATCTCATAAATTTTTCCATCCTCTTCAAGAATACATTCGTGCTTCAAGTACCAACCATGCTCCAAAAGCCATTCGCGCACGATCTCTTCTCCGACATTCGGCTGCAGTATAAGCTCCTTAATACCATCAAGCTTCCCAACTGTTCGACCTGCTTCAAGAATATCACTCATAAGGCTGCCGCCCATACCCGCTATCGTAATCGTATCGGCCTCTCCAGGCTGCAGCACCTCCAAGCCATCTCCCTGCCGTACGGTCAGACGCTCAGACAGGCCTGCATCCATGCCTTGCTTTCGCGCAGCCTCGTAAGGTCCGCGATTGAGTTCACCTGCAATGGCGACTGGACATTTTTCGATTTGCAGCAAATAAACCGGGAGCATCGCATGATCAGAGCCAATATCTGCAACTCTTGCGCCAGGCGTTACATAATCTGCAATCAATTGCAGACGTTTAGATAATTTCAACATTATATAACCCACACCATCCAATGTTTTCGCATTAAAAATAACATGCCCCCGCCTGCGGCCATCTTCACTAAGAGCTGAAGCTGAAGCAAAATATGCTCATCCGCGAACATCATGCCATATAGCTCCGGCATGAACCACACAATCGCACAGACAAGGAACAGTACAGCGGATACGGGCTTCGACCAGCGATGCACAAACCAACTGCTCCAGCCAAACAACGCCGCAATCGGCAGCCAATAGAGCTGTATTTCATACCATTTGGAATCAACCATAAATTGGGATAAGAGCCACGCATATACGAGCAAAGCAGCCAACCAGCCGCATAAATGCAGCACATGAATCCGAGAGGCTATCCCATAGATGACCCAGAATATAGAACATAATGCCAGCAAGCCTGTTTTCCAGCCCCACTCATCAAGACGATGCTCATTCAGCATATACAGTCCGCCCCCCAGCAGCAAGAGCATTCCCATGCTGGTTAACGCCAATCCGGCAGCTTCATTGCGGCCGCGAAGACGCTGCCCTCTCCACAATAAAATTGAAACGGAAAAAACGACAACTGCCATTTGCATTAACGGATGAAATTCGTTAAAATAAAGCACAACGAAGGAAATTAAGGTAAAAGTTCCAAATGTAAGTAGCCATTGTACACCTGTAGCACGCTGCACTGCCGCAATTGCTTTGCCAACCGTTGTGTACTGCTCGTTCTTTGTCATTTGCGTGTCCTGATCAGCATATAAGTTCAGCAGAAAATCACAATATTGATCCGGCAGCAGCTTGCTTCGGCGCCAGTAATCAATTTCTTTCACGATAATTTGCCGACGTTCCTGATTCATAGAGGTCCATAGTCCCTTCGGTCCCGATTTAAAATTAAATAGTCCTTATGTAGGAGTGCTATGCTGAGAAAAAAGACCTCGCTGCAAGAGCAGAAAGGTCATAATTCATTACGATCAAGCTTTTATTCAAGGAAGTCCTTCAGGCGCTTGCTGCGGCTAGGATGACGGAGTTTGCGTAGAGCCTTCGCTTCAATCTGACGAATACGCTCCCTCGTCACTCCAAATACTTTGCCAACCTCTTCAAGCGTACGAGTGCGTCCATCATCTAGCCCGAAGCGCAGACGAAGCACGTTCTCTTCTCTCTCAGTCAAGGTGTCAAGCACATCTTCAAGCTGTTCCTTTAGCAGTTCGTAGGCTGCAGCATCTGCAGGTGCGAGCGCTTCTTGATCTTCGATAAAATCTCCAAGGTGAGAGTCATCCTCTTCCCCAATCGGCGTCTCGAGTGATACAGGCTCTTGCGCAATTTTCATAATTTCGCGAACCTTCTCCGTACTGAGCTCCATCTCTGCTGCAATTTCCTCTGGTGTCGGTTCACGCCCCAGCTCCTGCAGCAATTGACGCGATACCCGAATCAGCTTATTGATCGTCTCAACCATGTGAACCGGAATCCGGATAGTACGAGCCTGGTCTGCAATCGCACGCGTGATCGCTTGACGAATCCACCAAGTTGCATAGGTACTAAATTTAAAGCCCTTCTGATGGTCAAATTTCTCCACCGCTTTAATCAGACCCATGTTCCCTTCTTGTATTAAATCAAGGAACAGCATTCCTCTACCTACATAACGCTTCGCAATACTGACAACCAGTCGAAGATTCGCTTCCGCAAGTCTACGCTTCGCTTCCTCGTCACCATTTTCGATACGCTGCGCTAGCTCAATCTCATCATCTGCAGACAGAAGAGGTACTCGGCCAATCTCCTTCAAATACATCCGCACCGGATCGTTAATCTTGATACCTGGGGGCAATGCGAGATCGTCATCGAAATTGAAGTCGTCTTGCTCGCGCTCCTGCTCTTCTCCCCCGGCAGCGAGCGGATTATGATTATCCTCATCATTTTCGTTCAAAACCTCGATCCCAAAATCATCGAGCTGCTCAAAAAATTCATCAATTTGCTCTGGATCCTGATCGAATGGGGACAGTTTCTCCAAGATTTCTTTATACGTTAAGGATGACCTCTTCTTGCCCTGTTCGATCAATTGATCCTTTACATGATCTAGTTTTTGTTCAGCATCTAGTTCAGTATGTTGATCATTCGCCATGTTCCGACTCCCTCCCCCTTAGAAACGATCCTCCTGCCTTACTTTAAGCTGTCTCTCTAGGGTTATAATCTCACTTAACATTTGTGCAGCTAATAAAGCATCACCAGCACGTTCGGCACGTACCATTTCTTCTTTCCTTTGCTCGACATCCCGGAATAGCGGAACCTTTATAATATCCTGGATATAAGCATCCATTGTCGTTTCATCAAACGGAAAGTCACTGTCCATCATCAAAATCGAAGCAGCTGTGCGCTCCAAACGGTCATCGTGCAACGTCGCAATAAATCTGCTGGCGTCTGGATCATAGCCCTGTGCATAATAAGCGTATAAATAAGCAGCAAGAGCTGCGTGATCCTCTACATTAAACGCATCGCCTAATCGTTCATGAACCGTCTGAGCAACTTCTCTGTCACGCATCATCACGTGGAGCAGTCTTCGCTCCGCGTAGGTATACGCGGGTTTAAGTGTTGGCGGTCCAGACTTTCTGGGCTTTTCATTCCTACCATTATTCCACGAATTGTCGTTATTATCCCTTTGCGGCTTCTTTTTTTGCAGCTCCTGTCGCTTTTGATGACAGTCCTGCTTTAAGGAATCCAGTGATATTTCGAACTCTCGGGAAAGCTCCTTTAAGTAGACCTCGCGTTCAGTTGAAGAATCAAGCTCAGCTACAATTTCTACTGCCTCCAGCAAATAATTTTTTCTGCCTTCTTCTTTTAGCAGTATATGGTTTTTCCTTGAATATATAAGCTTAAATTTTGTAACGGATACCGTCTGATCTATCGCCTCACGCAAAAAGGCTTCTGGACCATATTCACTTATATAATCATCGGGATCCTTGCCCTTGGGCAGCATCGCCACCGATACTTTAAGACCTGCTGTCTCGAGGAGCGGTATGGATTTATAGGCTGCTGCTTGTCCAGCATCGTCGCCATCATAACAAAGAATGACCTCCTCGGCTTGCCGCCTTAGAATAGCGCTATGCTCCTCCGTTAATGCCGTACCCATTGTGGCTACACCATTCTTCACGCCTGCGTTCCACGATTTGATGACATCCATGTAGCCTTCAAACAAAACGACTTGTTTACTCTTGCGAATAGCCGGCCGCGCGTAATGCAAGTTGTATAGTGTTCTACTCTTCGTAAATAACATTGTCTCCGAGGTATTCAAGTATTTCGGCTGTCCTTCGCCTATAATGCGACCCGCAAACGCGGTAGCTTTGCCGTCTCGATCCCATATCGGAAACATAATGCGATTGCGAAACCGATCCACATACCCGCTCCCGTCCGATTTTGCCGATAGCAATCCGCCCTTCTCCATTAATGCAAGATCAAAATTCCGCTTCGATAAAAATTGCGCAAGCGTATCCCATCCCTCAGGGGCGTAACCGATCATAAAATGGTCAATAAGCTTGTCGCTTAAGTTCCGCTCCCTTAAATACTGCTTCGCTGCCTGCCCATGCTTCGTGTTGTTAAGCAGGTAATGGTACAGCTTTGCGGTCAGCTCATGCGCTTCAATAATCTTGGCTCGATCTGCATCCTGCGGCGTGACTTTGATTCCATCAGGTGAACCCCACGTAATAGGAATCCCCGCGTCCGTTGCAAGTAATCGTACCGCCTCGGGAAAGGAGTAGCCCTCCATTTCCTCTACGAATCGAATCACGTTGCCACCCTTGCCGCAGCCATAGCAATGATAAATTTGGAGCTCCGGCGTAACCGTAAACGAGGGCGTCTTCTCCGAATGGAACGGACATAAACCCTTCATATATTTGCCGTGCTTCGTGAGATGAACGTATTTCCCGACCGTCTCTACGATGTCATGATGCTTGCGTACCGCTTCTATGACCTCTTCCGGTATTTTATTACCGTATGTCATCGTTCATCACCTTCATCCTAGTAACACGTAAATAATATTCGCTATGCGTCATGGTTCTCCTGCTCATTTTGCAAAACTTTTGTCAACTTTTGTTGAAAGCGATCTCGATCCTCATGATTCATTGCCTTTGGTCCTCTTGATTTGCCGCCCGATCGGCGACGCTTGGCAAGCTCATGTCTTCGCTCCATTAAATAATCAATATTCTCGTCTGTATATTGCTCCCCACGGGGAGAAAGCACGATAGCGCCTTTGCCGATCGCTATGCATGCCAATCCAAAATCCTGAGTGATAACAATATCACCGCGCACGATATGATTCACAATATACAGATCGACGGATTGATTGCTTCGGTCGACCTGGACAAGCTGGACGCCGGGCTGCGGGGTAAGCCGATGATCATGCGATGCAACCATAAGGACAGGCGTGGAAAATTGTGTTGCCGTTTCACCTATTTCCGCTTTCACCGGGCATGCATCCGCATCTACGACAATGGTTGGTTTCTTGTACCGAATAATCAATCACCGCTCGTCTTCGTTTTCTTAACCTGTACTATTATATACGGCAAATCTAAAAAAAATCCTGCATTTTCTCTTTATGGCAGTCGCATATATTCCATAATCAGGCTAGCTGTTTCCTCGACAGCGCGATGAGATACATCGATGACCACGCAATCAAGCTTCTTCATTATGGTTTCGGCATATTGAAGCTCTTTTTCAATACGATCCGGCGTAGCGTAGGATGCATTGTTAGGCAAGCCTAGCGCTTTAAGCCTTTCTTTGCGAATCGTATTGAGATAGGGAACAGCAATGGTGAGTCCGATAATTTTGCGCTTCGGAAGCTTAAACAGCTCGTCAGGCGGCTTCAGCTCCGGTACAAGCGGGACATTCGCCACTTTAAACTTCTGATGCGCAAGATACATCGACAGCGGCGTTTTGGAGGTGCGGGAAACGCCGACAAGCACGATATCTGCCTTCAGCACACCAGATGTATCTCTCGCATCATCATATTTAACCGCAAACTCGACCGCTTCAACCTTACGGAAATAATCTGCATCAAGGACATGGTTCAGCCCAGGCTCCTGACGGGATTTTCGCCCCGTTCGCAGCTCCAGCGTTTCGATAAATGAACCCAGAAGATCAATTGCAACAATGTCATGGGCTTCCGCGAGCCTTCGCATGCTGTCTCGAAGCTGTGGGATAACTAATGTATAAAGTACAATCGCCTCCGCCAGCTTTGCTTGCAGCGCAATGCGCTGCAAGCCGGCTTCATCTGTTAAGAAAGGTGCGCGGCGTATCTCGGCATTCATGGGATGAAATTGGGCAATTGCCGCACGTACAACCAGCTCTCCTGTATCACCCGCTGCATCCGATACAACGTATACGATCACTTCAGCTTTTGCATGAACCATAATTCATCGACCTCCTGACACTTACAATAGAAGAAGAAAGAATGTCTGTTCAGCTACCAAACCAGCTTCGAGAAGTCGGCGACGATCGCGATATCCGCAGCGATTCCAGCAAGAGTAGACAGCCGGTTAGCACGAACTGCTTCATCTGGCGACATAACCATGACGTTTTCAAAATAGGCATGAATGTACGGCTTCAGGACTATAAGACTCTGCAATGCTTTCGAAACATCACCCTGCTCGATCGCTTCCCTAAATACCGCTTGCTGCTTCTGCCACTGCTCAAAAAGGTCCTTCTCCACTTGTTCAACGAACAATGAGGGGTCAACTGAAACGGATGCAGCCTTTGCAGCCAGATTGCTGACGCGGTTAAATTGTTCGACTGTTATTTTAAACTCCGCGCGGTCTTCACCAGCAGCATGAGCTTGAACAATCGCAGCACGCTGTACGGCAAAACGCAAATCAGCAAATCCAGAAGCCATCACGGCATCAACGACGTCGTAGCGGACACCTTGCTCGGAGAGCACATTTTTGACGCGAAGCGCGAAGAAATCCGACAAATCCTTACGAATATCTGCTGCTTCGCGTTTCAACCCGCGCTGCAAATGAACCGAAAGCGCCGCATCATAAAGATCATTTAATTGCAGCTTCAGCCCATGCGCCAAAATAATTTGGACGATTCCGGCAGCTTGTCTGCGGAGCGCATACGGATCCTGTGAGCCAGTCGGAATGATGCCGATTGAGAAGCAGCCAACGATGGTGTCGATTTTGTCCGCCAAGCTTACGATTGCGCCGGTCAGCTCGGAAGGGGCACGATCACCTGAGAAGCGTGGTTGATAATGCTCGTTAACCGCCCTCGACACAGAAGAGCTCTCCCCAGCCTTGCGTGCGTAATCCTCTCCCATAATGCCTTGAAGCTCCGGAAATTCATAAACCATTTGCGACACGAGATCAAATTTGCAAATATCGGCCGCACGGCTTACGTCCTGTGCCACTTGCTGGTCAACAAGCAAGTGCTTGCTTAACAGGTCCGCTGTCGTCCGAATTCTTCTTACTTTATCCGCAACTGAACCGAGCTCCTCATGATAGACGATGTTCTCAAGCTTCGTAAGGGCGTGATCGATCGTAAGCTTATGGTCCTCCTCATAGAAGAACTTCGCATCAGACAGTCTGGCGCGCAGTACCTTCTCATTCCCCTTGGCAACAAGCTCGATCGACTTTCGATCACCATTGCGGACGGTAACAAAGTAAGGCTGCAGCTGTCCCTCTCCGTTAAATACCGGGAAATAACGCTGATGCTCACGCATCGACGTAATAAGCACCTCTTGAGGAATATGAAGGAAAGCCGGATCGAAGCCGCCAAATAGCACATTTGGGTATTCGACCAAGAAAAGCACCTCTTCAAGCAAATCTTCTTTGATTGCTATTTCCCAGCCCTTTTCCTTCGCCAGGTCATTAATCTGCTGGATAATGAGCTGCTCGCGCTCACTGACATCGGCAATAACATGCTGCTCACGCAGCTTTTCTACATATTGCGCCGGTTCGAGCACAGTCGTATCCTCGCCAAGGAATCGATGTCCGCGAGATATATTACCGGTTTGAACGCCTGTAATCTCAAATGGAATAACCTCTTGACCAAACAAGGCGACCAGCCAGCGAATCGGGCGAACGAAACGAAGCTCATGACTTCCCCAACGCATATTTTTCGGAAATGACATGGATGTAATAATCGCTAGCAAGCCATCTGGCAAAACAGCCGTTGTAGCTGTTCCAATGCTGCTTTTATTAGCGTATACGTATTCAACACCAGCAAGTTCCTGAAAAAATAGCTGATCCGGTTCTACACCTTGACTTCGAGCGAAGCCTAGTGCTGCTTTACTCCAATTGCCCTGATCATCTTGAGCGATTTTGCGCGAAGGCCCCTTTGCTTCTTCATTCATATCAGTCTGTTTTTCCGCAACCTCATGAATAAGTAAGGCAAGCCGGCGAGGTGTAGCAAAAACTTCAACAGCTCCATATTCGATACGCGAATCAGAAAGCCACTTTACCGTTTTTTCCTTTAGTTGATTCATTGCGCCGCGAACAAATCTTGCGGGAACTTCCTCTAAACCAATTTCCAGCAATAAATCTCTAGTCATGCTGCTCCACTCCTTTCTTCAGCAATGGGAAACCGAGACGCTCTCTCTCCTCGTAATAAGTAGACGCACAAGCACGCGCCAGGTTTCTCACCCTTGTAATATAGCCCGTTCTCTCCGTCACGCTGATTGCTCCGCGAGCGTCAAGCAAGTTAAAGGTGTGTGAGCATTTCAGCACGTAATCATATGCAGGAAACACGAGATGCTGTTCCATCGTTTTCTTTGCTTCCTCTTCATACATGTTGAATAAGGTAAACAGCATAGCCGTGTCCGAAGTTTCGAACGTATATTTCGAATGCTCATATTCTGGCTGCTTGAATACATCCCCGTAGGTTATACCCTCTACCCATTCCAGATCGAATACATTTTCTTTTTGTTGAATATACGAAGCAAGCCGCTCCATTCCATAAGTAATTTCGACCGCAACGGGGTTTGCATCAATTCCGCCAACCTGCTGGAAGTAGGTGAACTGCGTTATTTCCATGCCATCGAGCCAAACTTCCCAGCCAAGCCCCCAAGCGCCAAGCGTCGGCGATTCCCAGTTATCCTCAACGAAGCGGATATCATGGTCATTCGCATCGATACCAAGCTGTTTAAGGCTTTCCAAATAAATCTCCTGAATGTTGTCCGGTGATGGCTTCAAAATAACTTGAAACTGGTGATGCTGATACAGGCGATTTGGATTCTCGCCATAACGGCCATCCGCCGGGCGGCGGGAAGGCTCCACGTAGGCCACATTCCAAGGCTCGGGTCCAATGGAACGCAAGAACGTCATTGGGTTCATCGTACCTGCACCTTTCTCCACATCATAAGGCTGTACGAGAATACAATTTTGCTCAGCCCAGAACTTTTGCAGCGTCAAAATCATTCCTTGAAAATTCATCGTTGTTCCTCTCCTTATTTCACTATTTTCTGTCCATTGACGGACTGCGCTCTGGATCAGCAAAGGCGATAAAATGCCAAAAAAACTCTTGTCTCTACGCCTGCTGCCAGACGTAGGGACGAGAGTTATATCCCGCGGTTCCACCCTACTTGGTTTATCCTTCCCGATAAACCCTCTTGTTCGTTACGACTCCGGAGTGCCGTTTCATCGTATTGTCCATCCAGGCTTTCACTGTTCCCGGCTCGCTAATTCAGTCGACACATCACGATTACTTTCTCCATCATTGTCCAATATTCATAATTCTAATATTGTATGCCTTTTTGCACCGGTTGTCAAACCTTTCGCATAATTAAATAAAACATTACTGCGAGACGAATGACTCACAGAAGCTTATCCAGTTGATCAAGAAAGCTGCGGGATTTCAGTTGAAACCCAAGATGCGTGTCGATCAGCTTGCGCATACATGCTTTCAGCTCCGTCTTCGTCTCAGCCTTTACTGAAATGGCGCCCAGCCTGCGCATATCCAATCTCCGGAACAGCTTGAGCAGCTTATAGGCTCCATCTCCTAGCGGTAAAGCGCTTGGATCCTTTCCGGTACATCTCGCGCACAAAATGCCTCCTGCATAAGCAGATAATTTGAAAGGGCCTACTACATTGCTGCAGCTAACGCACTCATCAAGCTCAGGAGCATAGCCTGATAGATCCAAAATGCGCATCTCATACAAATGAATGACGATTTGTGCATCCTTGCCTTGCTCCAGCGCCGACAAGCACGATTGCAATTGCTCAAAATGAAAGCCGGTTGCTTCATCATCCTGTGTAGAGCGATCGGTTAGCTCCGCCGCATAAGATGCATAAGCAGCCATATCCAGCTGCTCGCGCAAATGATGGTGAGATTCTATAATCTCACCATGATTTAACGTGCCAAGTCCGCTGCTTCGGAAATAAACGAACTCTCCATATGTAAACGGCTGGGCTAGTGATGAATGCTTGCTCTTCACCTTCTTCGCCCCGCGTATAAGCACGCCTGCCTTGCCGTTTGACTTTGTGAGCAGCGTCACGATTTTATTGCCTTCCCCATAATCCATACTTCGTATAACAATGCCCTCTACACGATAAAGCATACCGCTAACTCTCCCCTGAGCGCTTAAAAAATCAACGATTCAACTATCAGCGATTCAATAATTTCAAAAATACGTCAGCTTGTGCTGTCTTCCAGCGCTATGGTAGACGTTTGTTCTTCATCCATTGCTGACGTATCGGAACGGCCTTCCTCTCCAAACTGATTTATTTCTTTATAAAGCATGAAGGATTCGACATCCCCAGTCAACGCAAAATACTTCCACGAAAAATCTCGCATTCGTATTCATCCCTTTCCGCGTCGGAAATGCTGCTCCAGACGGTATTAGGATGCAATAATCAGCTGTCGGCTATCCTTAACAAATTTCGTCAAATATGATCAGTCATGCCGGAAGCCAAGATCCTTCAAAATGCGGTCCTGATTCCGCCAATCCTTCTTCACCTTTACCCATAGCTCCAGGAAGATTCGTGATCCAAGCAGCGCCTCGATGTCCTTGCGCGCTTGCTTTCCGACCTCCTTAAGCAATTCGCCTTTCTTGCCAATAATGATTCCCTTTTGAGAGTCTCTTTCGACAAAAATAACCGCTCCGATATAAACGACGCCATTTTCCTTCACGCGCATATCCTCAATCGTCACCGCAATGGAGTGGGGTATTTCTTCACGAGTCATGTGCAGTATCTTCTCGCGTATCAACTCCGAGCATACGAATTGCTCTGGATGATCGGTAATTTGATCCGCAGGATAATACTGAGGTCCTTCAGGCAAATAACGAGAAATTTGTTCGAGCAAGGTATTGACGTTATTACCCTTGAGAGCCGAGATCGGGATGATTTCCGCAAAATCATGCAGCTCATTATATTGTGTAATCATCGGAAGAAGCTGCTCAGGTTCTACCTTGTCAATTTTGTTCATGACAAGAAATACAGGCGTCTTCACTTTCTTGAGCTGCTCAATAATGAAACGGTCTCCGCCGCCCAAGCCTTCAGAAGCATCGATCAAAAACAATGCAGCCTCCACTTCCTTAAGCGCGCTTTCAGCGGTTTGCATCATATAGTTGCCGAGCTTTGACTGCGGCTTATGAATCCCTGGTGTGTCCAAAAAGACGATTTGTGTATCATTAGTCGTATATACGCCATGGATTTTGTTGCGAGTCGTTTGCGGCTTATCTGACATGATGGCGATCTTCTGACCAATTAAATGATTCATCAAAGTCGATTTTCCCACATTCGGTCTTCCTATAATGGCTACAAAGCCGGAACGGAATTTCTTGCTGTCACGTTCGTTTGAAGTTGGTTTACTCATTCTATTATTTAACGCTCCTCGATTTCTAGTGATGCCGGCGTGAAGGCTCCCGGCAATATATCCGCTACGGTCGCAATCGTCCAATGACCGTGTAAATTTCCCATAATGACTGGCATTTCCGGTGCGCACAGCTCGACTAAAACCTGTCGACAAATTCCGCAAGGCGCTATCGGCCCTTCTGTATCGCCAATCACTGCAATGGCTTGAAATTGTCCCGGACGCTTGCCATCTGCCACAGCGCGAAACAAGGCGGTGCGCTCTGCGCAATTCGTCGGTCCATAGGCAGCATTCTCCACATTGCAGCCATAATGGACATGGCCTTCATCGTCTAGCAGTGCTGCACCAACCTGAAACCTTGAATAAGGAACGTAAGCGCGAATCATCGCTTCCCTTGCCGCATGCAGCAGACTCGTGTACGCTTCTGACAATCCTGCATATTCCATCGTGATATCCCCCCATTCCTTCAGTCCAGCTTATTTGACCAGTAAATGCCACAAAGGGGGCCCCATAATAAGCAGACCTACGACTAGAGAAAGAGCTGCGGAAATTAATACAGCTCCCGCAGCAGCGTCCTTGGCAATCTTTGCTATTGGATGTATATTCGGGCTGGCCAAATCAACTGCCTGCTCGATAGCGGTATTCATCATTTCAGCGGTCATTACCATTGCTATTGTAACGATTATGATTGCCCATTCCAGCGGCTTTAACGACACAAGCCAGCCCAATCCGCAAACCATAATCGCAGCAGCGATATGAAAGCGCATATGGCTTTGCGTGCGAATCGCAAAGCCTACTCCTGCGCCTGCTGCCAAAAAGCTGCGCATAAACTTTCGCATTATCTTGTTAAGCCTGCTTGCTGCAGAACCGCTTCCTGCTTTGCCGTCATTTCTTCCTCAGCAGCATGCTCCTGATGATCATAGCCAATCAAATGCAGAAAACCATGGACGAACAAGAAGCCGATCTCACGCTCAAGGGAATGCCCATATTCCTCGCTTTGCAGAGCAGCGGTTTCAACCGAAATAATAATATCGCCAAGCATGCCAGATATCGGGTCCAGCTCATCTTCGCTTTCGACATCAAAAATGATATCAAGCTCATCTGTACCGTCCTCCTGCATAGCGAACGATAAGACATCTGTTGGCCGGTCAATGCCTCGATATTCGCGATTCAACTCATGTATACGGTCATCGTCGACAAATGTGAGCGAAACTTCTCCATCGGAAATTCCTTCCGCCTTAGCGGCAAGCTGCAGCAGCTGCTCCAGCTTTGCAATCCAGACATCGGGAATTTCCATCTTCTCCTGTTCATTACTCCAATCCAGCTGCAAGCTCATGCCATACGCTCCTTTGTTTTCACATCTTCGGGGTATTCAATCCGCGAATGGAATATGCCAATAACGCTTTCTTTGAGCGATTGCGCAATTTTGTCAAGCTCCTTCAGCGTCAAATCGCATTCGTTATACTGATTATCATCAAGTCTGCTCTTGATGATTTTATTGATCATAGCTTCAACCTGCTCCACGGTTGGATTCCGCAAGCTTCGTACTGCTGCCTCCACGCAATCCGAAATCCCAACTACAGCAGCTTCCTTCGACTGCGCTTTGGGACCTGGATACCGGAAATCATCCTCGGTAAACGTTGGCTCAGCTCCCTGCTCCTCAGCCTGCTTCAATGCTTTATAGTAGAAAAACTTGAGGGAGGTCGTACCGTGATGCTGCTCCGCAATATCGCGAATCGGCTTAGGGATATTATAACCCTTGAGCATTTCAACACCATCTCTAGCATGCGCGACAATGATCGATTTGCTAAGCTTAGGATCAATTGTATCATGCGGATTCTCGATGTTCGTCTGATTTTCGATAAAATAGTTCGGCCGCTTTGTCTTGCCAATATCATGATAAAATGAACCTACCCGGCACAATAAACCATCGGCGCCAATCGCCTCTGCCGCCGCCTCGGATAAATTGCCGACCATAACGCTGTGATGATAGGTTCCCGGCGTCTCCGTAAGCAGCTTGCGAAGCAGCGGATGATTCGGATTTGACAGCTCTACCAACTTAAGCGCCGACAAAATACCAAACGTTATTTCAAAAAACGGCATCAGGCCAATAACTAAAACCGCTGTTACCAATCCACTTGCAAATGCAAACGCAATCGAATAAATAAACGATACCCGATCGATCTGCTCAGACAATAGAAGAATGGTTATGACAGCTAAGGAACCAAATAAACTAACCATAATTCCAGCCTTTAATATGGTCGAACGCTGACTTGCGCGATGAATCGAGAACATCGCGGCAAAGGATACAACAATGATGACAAAGCCATATTTATAATCAAAAAGCTGCAGTTGTCCTGTGTTTAATATAATACTGCCTATAATTGAAAATAAGATGGAGCTGATCATAGCTAAATGCATGTCCAGCAATAGCGTAATGAGCATCGTACCAAGTGCGGCCGGAGCCAAATAACCCGCATAGGATGCCGCGTCCGTCTGCGTCAAGGAAATGATCTGCATCAAAATAATATTAATAAGAAATATGAGCCAAAGCATCAGCAGCGAAGCGTTGTTATATCTCGGCTTAATACCGTTAATACCGCCAGATTGATGTAAATAAGCATACAGAACAATAATGAACATAACGGATAATATAAGCAAGCCTAGCTGCGGCCAGTAGTTTTTCTTATCCTGCAGCAAATTCGAATCAGCGACCAGCTTATATAAATCAGGCGTGATCGTCTGACCCCGCTTCACGATCAGATCGCCTTCTTTAATGACGACGGGCGGCGTATTCTGCTTCGCTTGCAGCTTAGCTTCGTCTGTCGCTTCCTTGTCCATAAATCGGTTCGGCATAATCGCGAACCTGGCCAATTCCTGAACGATTTCACGGCTAGTCCGGCTGGACAGCGAGCTCGCATTTACCTGCTCTGCTACCTGTGTCCTAGCTGTTTCCGCCTCGCGCAGCTGCTCGCTCGTCAGCTTACGCACAATATCCCGAGCTACTGTACGCATCTCGGCTAAAGTCTCCGACGAGACATTAGGAAGTTTATAAAAGGTTTCCTCAGGAACGGTATACTGCTGCTCCTTCGCAATTAGCGCCATTTCTTCCAGCAACGTATCGTTATACGTTTCTTTCCCTTTGTTTAGCTTGACAAAATCATCAATATAAGTGTTATAACGGCCAGGGATTTCATTCCGGTAAATATCGATTTTATTTTGCACCGTTACCTGATCATCCTGATTAAGCTGTTCAATGCGCAAGAAAATTTGCTCCACGAGCGTTTCGCTGCGAAGGGCAACGTTCGAATAAATGACGTCGACCTTCTCAGCGGCTTCCTCTTCGGCCTGTCTTGTTGCCTTCTCATCCTTGATTTGGAAGGGAGCTTTAATGTCCTTCTCGCTTACAGCACCCTCATGGATATCATAGGTTTCAGGGACGAGATGAGGCGCCAGGCTGAAATAGAACAGCACCACAAACATAAACATCAGCACCCAACGAACGGCTGCACTCTGCTTCCAAGTCGCCGTATTAGGCGGACGCAAGCTCCCCTGTTTTCCGGTCTGATTTTGGTTCATGCAGCAGACATTCCTCTCTAGGCTTTGTTTTCAGCATCCCAGTTATATGCCACAATAATTTTTTGAACGAGTGAGTGACGAACAACATCTTGCTCAGAGAAAAAGATAATACCGATTTCTTCTATATCCTTCAAAATGCGCTGCGCCTCAATGAGTCCTGAGTTTTTGCCGCGCGGAAGGTCGATTTGCGTAACATCGCCGGTAATGACCATCTTCGAGCCGAATCCAAGCCGCGTCAAAAACATTTTCATTTGCTCGGGCGTCGTGTTTTGAGCTTCATCCAAAATAATAAAAGCATCATCGAGTGTGCGTCCGCGCATATAAGCAAGCGGAGCGATTTCAATCATGCCTCGCTCCATCGCCTTGACCGTCTGCTCAGGTCCCAGCACATCATGCAGGGCATCATATAAGGGCCGCAAGTAAGGATCGACCTTTTCCTGCAGATCACCTGGCAAAAAGCCCAGATTCTCGCCTGCTTCTACAGCTGGTCTCGTAAGAACGATACGCTTAACGGAGCCTTCCTTCAACGCCGCAACGGCCAATACAACGGCTAAATATGTTTTTCCCGTACCAGCTGGACCAATACCGAATACAATGTCAAGCTTACGTATTGTTTTCACATAATGACGCTGTCCAATGGTCTTCACTCGTATCGGCTTGCCGCGATAGGTCGTCGTAATTTCCTTTTTAAACAAGTCTAGCAGCTCTTCTGCCTGCATGGATCTTGCTAATTCAAGCGCATAGCCCACATCCCTCTCCGAAGGCGTATAGCCCCCGCGGACGAGCTGTAATAACACGTGATAGAGCTGCTCTAGCGAATCAACCTCTTCATTCGGTCCGGATATGACAATTTCTGCCTCGCGTGACGAAATCGATGCTTCGACCTGTGCTTGAACTAGACGCAGATACTTGTCCTGCGGTCCGAATACGGCTAATCCTTCCGCTGCATTGCCGAGCGGTATTTTGACTACTTTCGTCTCAATTTGCAACAATTCTCAATCTCCTTGCATCTGGACTAGTGGCATTTCCTTTACGATAGACTGCTCGACCTCAAAAAGAACTTTCATATAAACTTTACCATTGTCGGCCTTTTCATGCAAAACAATTTCATTGCGGATGACCGCGTCGCTTCCTGCTTTCAGGATAACCTCTGCCTTCGCCTGCAACATGCCGATGCTCTTTGCCTCGTCTTCCGTTAACGACCGCTTCTCCAAACGGGTCTCCAATATCGTCTCTTTCAACCGACCAATAGGGAGCGACCATTTGCGCCAGGCTGCCTGTTCCTCGTGTCTGATGGTTTCGGAGGCGCTATACGGCGTTTCACCGTATCCGCTAACCTGAAGAGCCCTGGAGCCTATTACAGCAAACCATTTCGTTTGCTTCTCACCCGTATACACCTTTACTTGCTGTACCATAGGAGAGGCTACCTCAAATTCGTACCATACAAGGCCTTTTACCTTCCCTTTCGCTACAACAGTTCGAGAATACTCCTCTCCTCCGATTGTGCCTGATATTAATGTCTGTCCTTTTTTTACCTTCATATTTTTCTTTACGACAGGTCTGCCAGCTTCCGCAATGATTTCCGTTACGACCGCATCGGCGGAAGCTACCAAATGGCGAGGATTCTGCAAGGGGGCTTGATCGGGAACCGTCTGCTCAACGACGCGAATGGTCACCTTCGTCCCTTTCTTCTCAACGCCTATCCAAGAGGAGCCCGGCAGCCTGCGTACAAGCTGCTTAGACAGCACGTCCGTATTTGCAAGACGAAAAGACCACTGCATGGGATACAGCCCCTCCTGCTTGGCCACAGCTCTTATTTGATCCTCCGAAAGCTTCACATTGCCTTCCACTTCAACGCTCCATACAAGCGAGGAAAGCATAAATATAAGAGCAAAGAACAACATAATACCCGCCGCAAAAAATTTCCGTTTTTCCACCTTTACCAGCCAAAAAGGCAGACCTTGGCGTTTGCTCACATGTACGCGGCAGCCTGTCTCCTTCAAATACGTGCGAAGCTGAAAAAAGTCGCTAATTGACACTTCAAATTCCAGCAGTCCTCCGCTTGTCCACCGAATTGAAGACAGCTGCAGGCCGCCGGAAAGCGCCTGATTAACCAGCTGCTCAGGCTTCCCCCCCCTGATTTCGACAGTAACGATCCCCTTAAACCATTGTCCGCCTCGTGCGCTCACGCCATTTCCCTCCCATAGCTTTGACTCATTCTAATCAACGATTTCAACTTGTTATGGAATCAATTGTATGTTTGTAATTTGTCCTTCCACGAACACTTCTTCTGCCCATATCGTCCGAATGACAAGTGCGCTGCCCGTTACTTCCAGTTGCCCTTTGCTGAGCGCCAATCGCAGGCGCTCACTGGAAAAATGAACGACACCCCGATGATTTTCTATGTAGAGCTGACAATCCCCAATCATCGTTAAACGCGGCAAATCATATACGACGTCATGAGGCATTTCCAAAAGCTCTGCGGTCATTTTACGAAATCTTTTCTTCATAAGGGGCATCGACGTCTTTACCCTCCTTAAAGGTTTGCGCAGCAAACCTGCTTCGTAAGCATTGGCTAAGGTTTGCGCAGCAAACCCGCTTCGTAAGCATTGGATATTTCATGTACTGTACCAAAATATGCAAACCGCCGACTATTTATGAGATCAATGTGTTGAGAGCGGGGAAGCGGGGAAGTTGCTGCGAAAACAAATATAGGCTAACCAGGGGATTGATATGCTCCCCATACGGTAGACAGGTGAAATAATAAAACCTGCTACTGTAAGGGGAGTTTTTTCATGCCTAAAGAAATATATAGTCCGTCAGATAAACTAGCTATCATCGGTGAAATATCGAGTGGCGAGATTAGCTTGAAGGATGCGACTAAGAAATATGGTATCTCTAAAACAACTCTGGTGAAATGGCGAAAACGTTATAAGGTATATGGGGTTGAAGGACTGGAACGTCAGGCCCATAATCGTTGCTATAGCGCTGAGCTTAAGCTCGAAGCAGTGAAGGATTACCTGGAGGGGGGCTTGTCCCAGTACCAGATCATCGATAAATACAAGATTGCTAGTCGAACGCAGCTCTCCAACTGGATTAAGCAGTATAATGGCCATAGCGGCTTAAAAGCTTATTCAGGGGGAGCACATGCGATGACCAAAGGACGTTCTACAACTTGGCAGGAACGAATCGATATTGTTCAATATTGTATTGCACATCAG
>NZ_JBMWAM010000003.1:0-242732 GCF_049725345.1 Paenibacillus praedii
AACTCCGCTCGACTTGCATGTATTAGGCACGCCGCCAGCGTTCGTCCTGAGCCAGGATCAAACTCTCCAAATTGGTGTTTGTCCGCGAAACCTCTCTCTAACCAAAGGTCAGATTGAAGCTTCTCGTCTGCTCATTACTTTTTATCGCTTTTTCATCAATCCGTTAGGATTCATGAGGCAGTTTTACTCGTTGTTCAGTTTTCAAAGAGCAATCTTTTCTTTCTCTCCGTCCAAGTGTTTCTCTCGGCCGGAATTAGAATATACCATGCACTTGCCCAATTGGTCAAGCATTTGCACAAAAAAAATTCAAAAGAGTAGATAAAGCCTATTTGCTAGCCAAAGAACCTATACAAAATACTTATTAAATCCTTGATCATTTCTCTTGTACCGATCGACATGTGCATGTCGGGCGGGTCAAGCCTTCATTTTCATATAGATATAGAGTTATTATTTGAGTATAATGGTGGAAATGTAGCACCGAGGAGGATTATTATTTATGGATTCGCATTACGATGGGCAGCCTGGCTCTCAACAACAGCCTAACCCTTACCAGCAGCAACCGCCTTACTATCAACCGCCGAAGACAAACGGCAAAGCGATAACTGCGCTGGTTTTGGGGGTCTCATCCATTGTCATTCCCTATATTGGATTTTTTATTGGAATTGTAGGCATTATTTTCGGAAACCTGTCCTTAAAGGAAATTAAACGAACTGGCGAACAGGGACGCGGACTAGGCATAGCCGGTCTTGTCTGCTCAATCATTGGCACGATTTTATGGGTTCTCATCGTTGGTGTTGTAGTCGCGATTTTCATATTTGCAGCAAGCTCTGGTGATTCATTCAACTACGACAACAATTATAGCCTTGGCTAGAATAATAAAAGCCGGATTCCTTTATTGGAAACCCGGCTTTTTTCTAGTTACGTTCTCAACATTGCTTACTTATGATTCGGGTTTACCAGCTAAACGTTTTTGTTCAATACAAAAAACTGTTCCGCTTTCTCGCGATGCTCATCTGTAATTTGTCCGCTAAGCGATTTGTATGCAATGAGAACCGCTGTGGCATCGTCAACAAATCCCGCTATAGGTATAAAATCAGGAATTAAATCAAGCGGCAAAATCCAGTAGGCTAGCGCACCAACTGCCGTAGCTTTTGCGGCTAGAGGCGTTTTCGGGTCGATGGAGCAATAATAAAGCGTAACGACTTCCTTCACAAAGGGAACCTTTGAGGCATATCGCTTCACCTTAGCCAAAAAACCATCCTGTACATACTTCGCCTGCTGCTCCTGATCACCGATTTTACTAACCCACTTATTTATATCAACTTCCTGTTGCGAGCCGCGCTGCACATTAGCCTGCACAGCATTCTCCAGCTCTTTATCCGTTAGTTCATATGGAATAGATTCTTCAATAAGCTTCGATCCGCAAGAGGAGCAATTCGCTGATAACAGCCTGTTCTTCTCGACATGGTTGTGATGGCCACAATTCACGCAATCTATAGCAGTCATGATCTCTACCTCCTTCGTCATATATAGGTATACTCCGATCCCTTGCGAATAGTTGCATTGGAAATCATTCCAATTAAAGCACAGTAGTTGAACAGCTGCCGACAATATGTACCTAAAGTCCGCTAACAATTCTACTATAGTACCCTTTTCGTTCCAGCAACTGCGCATGTGATCCTTTCTCTATAATGACGCCGTCCTGAAGCACCGCAATTTGATCCGCTTGCTGAATCGTGTTCAGCCTATGCGCGATAACAAAGCTCGTACGACCCTGCATCAAACGCTGCAACGCTTCCTGAATTTTAATTTCTGTAACCGTGTCAATGCTGCTTGTCGCCTCATCGAGTACCAATATGGAAGGATTGGCCAAAATAGCCCGAGCGATTGCCAGCAGCTGCTTCTGTCCTTGGCTAATGCCGCTGCCATCGAACTTTAGGACAGCGTCATAGCCATCCCGCATACGCGCAATAAAGGAATGCGCGTTAGCCAGCTTTGCCGCCTGCTCAACCTCGGTATCCGTCGCGTCGAGCTTGCCATAGCGAATATTTTCACGAATGGTCCCTTCGAACAGAAAAGGGTCCTGGAGCACGAACGCCATATACGAGCGTAAACTTTCTCTCTTAATCTCCCGACTGTCATGGCCGTCAATGCTGATGCTCCCTGAGCTTGGATCGTAAAATCGGCATAAAAGCTGAATAAGCGTGGACTTGCCAGCTCCCGTCGGTCCTACGAGAGCAATCGTCTCGCCTGGCTGCACAGTAAAGCTGACTCCGCTAATTGTAGAGCCGCGTCCCTCATATGCGAAGGATACATCATCAAATACGACAGACCCCCTAACCATATCAAGCTCCCGGGCCGCACTCTCATCTTTACGCTCTTCATCCTCACTAAGCACTTCAAATACCCGCTCCGCCCCAGCTACTGCTGACAGCAGCGTATTCCATTGATTCGCCAAATCATTAAGCGGACGCGTAAACTGTCTTGAATATTCTGCGAAAATGACAATAACACCAACGGTAATCGCATCGTTTAAAACAAAGATCGCACCAATTCCCGCAATGATCGCGAAGCTTAAATTGTTTAATGCATTCATCAGCTTCGGAATGAAGCCGGATATCGTCTGCGCCCAAAACCCCGATAGGCGTATGCGCTCATTACGCTCCTTGAACGAGGCAATAACCGTCTTTTCCTGAGAAAAAGCTTTTACGATTCGCTGTCCCGAAAGGGTTTCTTCTATATAACCGTTCAAATCACCCAGATTGCGCTGCTGTGCCTTGAACAATCGTCCCGTCTGTCTCGTGATCCAATTCATTCCCAGCGCCATCAGCGGAACCACAAGAAAAGTCAGCAACGTCAGAAGCGGACTAAGGGACAGCATGACGGTAATCGTACCAATCAGCAGCAGCACGCTCGAGAGCACTTGAATGACAGAGCTGTTCAGGGAAGAGCTCACGTTCTCAATATCATTTGTGACTCGGCTCATCAATTCTCCATGCTGACGCTTGCTGAAATAGGGAATCGGCAGCCGGTGCAGATGCTCAAACAATTGAACACGCATCCGATAAATGGTCTTCTGGGAAATCGTAATCATCCATATACTCTGCAGCCACATCGTAAGAGAATGAAGAACGTACACTGCAGCTATTCCAATAAGAAATACAATGAATCCACTGTTGCGATTTATTAAATAATGATCGATTGCTGTTCCTACCAGATATGGACCAAGCAGGGAGAACGCGGAGCTTAGCACGACCATTGCCATAACTGCGGCAAGTCGGCCTTTGTATACAATCAGATAGCTCCACATTTGTTTGAGCGTCTGTGCTGCGTTTTTGGCTCTCGGCTTAGGTTTACCTTTGCCAGGGGCCTCTTCTCTAAGACCTGCGGCTTGCGACGGTTTAGAATATTGAAAGGGCTCCATTATTTGTTTAAGCACGGGATACACCTTCCTTCCCGAACTGCGATTCGTAAATTTTCTGATACAAGGGAGATAAGCTAAGCAGCTGCTCATGCTTGCCTTGTGCAAGCAGCTCTCCTTCATCCAGCAGCAATATCGTATCTGCTCCGACAGTGGAGCTTATTTTCTGTGTAACAAGGAAGGTTGTGCATTTTCTCTGCTTAAGCGCATGCAGCAAGGCGGTTTCAGTATGAACATCAAGTGCGCTTGTACTGTCATCAAGCAGCAAAATAAATGGTTTTCGTACGAGCGCCCGCGCTATCGTGAGCCGCTGCTTCTGACCGCCTGACAAATTAACGCCCTTCTGACCGACAATCGTATCGTACTGCTCCGGCAGCTTCATGATCGTTTCATGGATTTGCGCCAGTCTAGCCGCTTCCATTACTTCCTCAAGTGTGGCATTTTCCTTGCCCCAGCGAATATTATCAGCAACTGTTCCGGTAAATAACATGATCTCTTGCGGGACATATCCGATTTGCTTGCGCAGCTGCTCCAGCTTCATCTGCCGATTATCTATCCCGTCGACCCGAATCGTTCCGCTCTGTACATCGTATAGACGAGGTATTAGCTGAACCAAGGAAGACTTGCCTGAGCCGGTCGCTCCCATAATCGCAATCGTCTCTCCCGGATTGGCTTGGAATGAAATATCTCTGAGCACCCGCTGATCATTATCCGCATATTGAAAGGAAACCTGCTCAAACGAGACGGTTCCTTGTTGAAGCTTGACCCTATCAACGCTCTCCTCTGCATCCTTCAGATCAATGTCTGTCAGAATTACCTCTTCAATCCGCTGGGCCGAAGCCCGGGCACGCGAGTAGTTGACTACGATCATCGACATAATCGATAAAGCTGCGGTCGTCCTTGTTGCATAATTTACGATGGCAACAACTTCGCCGACGGATGCGCCGCTCGAATCTAATTCGAATCGCCCAAACCACAATATCGCAATAACACTCGTATTCATCACCAGCAAAATAATCGGCATCGTAAGCTCCGTCAAGCGAAGCGCCGATACCGTTCTGTCCATTAGCTGCTCACTGGCGTGTCCGAAGCGACCCGCTTCGTGCTTCATTCGAACGAACACGCGGACAATTCGCATTCCGATCAGATTTTGCTGCATTACGCCATTCACATGATCAAGCTGCTGCTGCACGGAACGGAACAACCGCTCGCCACGCTTCAGCACCCAGAACAGAAACACGCTAAGTAAAGGAATGACTGCAGCGAGCCAAAGAGCCAGCTTAGGCTGAACCACAAACGCCATTGCGATGCTGCCAATGACGAGCAGCGGTGCTCTGAGCATAATGCGCAGCCCCATAAACACTGTATTTTGCAGCTGCGTGACGTCATTTGTCAATCTAGTAATGAGAGAGGATTCTGGAAATCGATTGAAATTGGCAAATGAGAAGGATTGTACCTTATCATACAGCTTCTCCCTCAAATCAAAGCCAAAGCTTTGACTGACATGCGAAGCATAGAAGGAGCTGAAAATGCCGACAACAAAAGCTAGAATCGAGCAGCCTATCAACACGCCGCCCCACTGCAGCACAACGGTTAAATTATTCTCTCCGATACCATTGTCAATAATTTTCGATATAATTAGTGGCTGCAGCAGCTCCACAGCAAGCTCCATTAGCATGAGCAGAAGTGCGACGACGGCAGCAAATCGGTATTTTTTCAAATAAGTGAACATGGTTCGCATTGTATAGGGCCTCCGAGTATGAATGGCTGTAAAAGCTATCGTACTCATTATATCTGCTTCTAGAAGAAATGGAATGCTTTAGGATAAAAAGAGCGGAGAAAGAATTAATTATCCCGAGATGAAGAGTAAACCTGCGCGTGACTCAGGCAGCCATGCCGCCCGATCAATTGCGCACATCCTCGTAGAACACCCGAAACATGATGTCGTGATTATAGTTGCCGAAGCCTTTGCCGTACAAGGTTAGGCCCCCCACATGCGCAGCATCCTCCCTGACACCGATTCGGAAGCTCCAATAATTGCGATCAAGTCCGATCTCGCCGATACCGACGTTCGACATATGCTGACCATCAATGAATGTGCCATCCTCTTGAATTCGAATAACTTTGAGCAAGCCGTACTGATTGATTCGATCATGCCACCAAGCTGGTGAAAATCTGCCTCTCACTTCGCCGTAGTCCCCCGGACTCGTCCACATGCCGATCCCCATTCCATTCAGCGAAAAATCAATATCCGACGGCCAATTTTCATTCACGCCGGGCGCTTCCGAGCCTAACTCCATCGTTATTTCAAGAGCGACAGGCTTCTGGCCCGTCAGCAAATAATTGGGCACCTTATATTCGACGTAGCCCTTGCCAAACCAAAGGATTCCGGCATTCATCCGCTCAGGCTCGAGGAAAAACCGCGGATCATCGAATTGTCCGATTATTTTCTCTACGGTAGCAAGGCCGCAGGTTGGGGATACCTCGAACTGGGTAAAGTGACCGACAGGAACGCTAACCTCATGCACCTTCTTCACATCCAGTGCAGGATGCGGCAATTCAATGGAGATTGAACGCTCAGCGAGTGTGCAAATTTTGTGCGTTCCGCCATTCTTTCGCACCATCTTCGTCTGCACGAGTCCCGCCTTCTCCAGCTTGCGAATATGCATCGTTATGATTGCGCTGCTAAGTCCGAGCGACTCGGCCAGCTCCTTCACATTCATTTTTTTCTCAGCTAACAAATTGATAATTGATAATCGAACCGGACTAGCCAGCGCTTCATATAATGGCAGCCATGTTTCATTTGTATTTGCATGGATCATGTTCGTCTCCTCCTTTTTTTATTCTATAACAATAGAAGGGCATCTCGAAAGTCGCGATTGCGACTTTCGGACACCCCTGGCTTCGACTTCATTTACTTAGCTTTATGCATTCAGCTTAATACGTATAACATTCCACGAGGCTTTGCCAAGCGTCACTTGAATTTTCCCGCCGTCGCCAAGCACTGCATTGCCGCCTATATGCGGCGTTACTCGATTAGGCGCTTCCGCCGTATTCGTCATTTTCAGATCCTCATGCTCGAGGACGATATGCTCCATAATGGAGAAGCTACCAAAGCTGCGAAGATCGATGTCAAACGGAAGCGCTTCTTCGATGTTGCGGTTAACCGCGAAGATCGTCACTTCCTCCTTCTCCTCGTTATGGATGGCTACCGTCTCCAGGTAAGGCACATCTGTAAATTCCTTTGAATCGTATTTCGGCGATTTAACAAGCGGCACAAGCGCCGTTCCCCGTCCAAAAATGCTGGCATGCATATAGGGATAGTAAATGGTTTGCTTCCAGGCAGGGCCGCCGTTTTGCGTCATGATCGGCGCAATAACGTTGACAAGCTGAGCGATACAAGCCATCTTCACACGGTCCGCACGCTTCAGCATGCTAATAAGCATACAGCCGACTACAAGCGCATCCTCATGATTGTAGACATCCTCCAGCTGCGGCGGTGCGATCGTCCAAGGCTCCAGCTCCTTGTCCTGAGCATTGGAGTGGAACCATACGTTCCATTCATCAAAGGAAAGGTTAATCTTCTTCTTGCCGCGCTTTTTCGCTTGAACATAGTCGCAGGTTGCGATTACCGTATTAATGTAAGAATCCATCCCCATCGATTGCGCGAGGAAACTTTTCGTATCGTTTTGATGATTGCCGTAATATTGATGGATCGAGATATAATCTACCGTATTGTAGCATAAATCAAGCACAGTCGCTTCCCATTCCGGAAAGGTCGGCATGCCAATGTACGAGCTTCCGGAAGCGACTAGTTCAATGGTTGGATCAACCCAGCGCATTGCTTTGCCCGTTTCGTTAGCCAGTCTGCCGTATTCCACTGCTGTTTTGTGACCGATTTGCCATGGACCGTCCATCTCATTGCCAAGACACCACGTTTTCACATTATGCGGATCCTTATAGCCATGCTCTATACGAAGATCGCTCCAGTAGGAGCCGGATTTATGATTGGAATATTCAATGAGATTACGCGCATCATCAATGCCCCGAGTCCCCAGGTTAACCGCCATCATAGCTTCGGTATTCGCTTTCTTGCACCAGTCCATAAATTCATTGAAGCCGATCCAGTTCGGTTCGATGGTTCTCCAAGCCAGCTCAAGTCTTCTCGGACGCTTATCAACAGGACCAACGCCGTCCTCCCAGTTGTAACCGGATACAAAGTTGCCTCCAGGATAACGGACGATAGGCACATCAATGCCTTTTACAAGCTCAAGCACATCGGCACGGAAGCCTTGTTCATCCGCCTCTGGATGATCCGCTTCATAAATTCCGCCATACACCGCACGACCAAGATGCTCAATAAAAGAGCCGTAAATACGCTTATCCACTTCACCGATCTGAAAATCCTTATCCACGATCATTGATGCTTTGTTTGCCATGTTCTCCACCCCATCATCGAATTAATAGATTCATTAAGTACTTCATTATTTATTAATCAAATCTCTAGTTTTCATTTAACTACAGGATTTGAATTAATTCAAGAATTAATTTTATGTAACTAAATTTATGTTTTTATTAATTCAATTTACCGGTTATATGATTGAGTTTGCGAATAACCATGGCTCCCCTGACATACATATGGTATGAATCGTATTTTCGAATGCGGAGGGATGAGGCATGAACCAGGATGAGATTCGCGAGCTGGAGCGATCCATCGATGAAATAACAGAAATTGCTCAGAGCTTCGGGCTGGATTTTTACCAAATGCGATATGAGATATGTCCTGCGGACATTATTTACACGTTCGGCGCTTACGGCATGCCCACCCGCTTCAGCCATTGGAGCTTTGGCAAAACGTAACATCAACTATATGAAGATATATAGACATGAAAAAAGGGAACCGTAATGGCTCCCTTTTTCTTATTCATCTTCGTTTACTTCGTCGTCTTCTTCATCATCAGCAAGTAAGTCTATTCCTTGTTCTGCCGCTCTCATGACTGCAAGAGCGTACATTTCGTGAATGAGATCGTCAACATCAGGTGGGAATTTCAATTTTTTCTTATCCACTGGCAAGCCCCCTTTTGTCTTCACTTCATGTGTATGCAGCTTCTTCGATAGGACAACCATAGAAATTTCAACCTCCACCCGTTTTTTTAACTTCTATATTCAAATCAAGCGCGAGTTTATAAAATGCTTTCCATCTGATTTTATCGTATGTCTTGGGACTGATTGGCGGGTTGAAGATGAAACAATACACTTTCATATCGTTCATGTATTCACCTTCGTACTCTTCGCGCATATACCGTTGCTCTATAAGGAGTCTTTCTTTCGGGTGTAGCCGTCTCACAGCTCGTTCTATGCGTTCACAAAACGTTTTGCGTTCTGACGGAACGTCTACATTATGAATGGCAATTTGCGCGGTTTGGTCACTGGTTGTATTTGTCGGCCCATGAAACCGTTCTGTGTACCCTGCCGTTATGCTCGCTTCGCGTTCATCATGGGTTAAATACTTGTATAATTGATATTTTTCAAGAGCCCGCCTGACTGCCACTTTTGTTTTTTCTACATCCAGCTCTGGCATGTCAAACTCCAATTCTTGCTGCACCACGCCACACCCCCTTTTATGGGAGCGCCCCAGCCGGAGCCAGAGCGCTTATATATTCAATCAAAAAAGTACGTTTATTAAGTAGATGATGCCCGCCCAAAAGAAACTGCAAAAGATGAAGATTCCCGACCACGCTATGATGAAAGGCCAGTTCCAGCCGCTTCGCATTAATCAAGATCCTCGAACTCGGCTTCCTGCTGATCCTCGTCCTCTTTTCCTTCTCGTTTTGCTGGCTTGCGGAACTCTTCAAGGCTCATTTGTGCCGAAGCGATGGTTAAATCCACTTCTCTACCGACAAGAGCGTAATATTCGCCCGTCTGTTTCATCGTTGCATCGCCGCGAATTTCGAACTCTATAACCAACTTGTTAACATCCCCAACCGTCTTTTTAAATTCGGTTGTAAGCTTGTGCGTGCAACCTTCAACGAATATCTCTGTGACTTCACCCGTAAAAGGTCTAAAGTCGTGATTGTGCTTTTCGTCGCCAGTGATATGGAATTGCAGCATTTCCTTTTTCGAATCCTTTACCGCTTTAAAGATTTTAGCTTTCACTTGAATTTTCATATGGTCATATCCCCTTAAAATTAGTTTTTGTGGAGCGATGTTCTTCCGTGTTCAGCCTGCGTTCACGTTTTGCTTCACAACCCTTCGAGCGATAGACGCCAGCAGCCCCCAAGTCAGCAATACTTCATTGCGGTATGGTGCTTTCTTAATGACCTTGGTGGTCAAATCTTCTGCGACATAAAGCAATCCACACTCTTCCGGAATTTCATCTGGACGGACAAGACCAGTTGGGACTGCAAAGTAAAATTCATTGGAGTGCTGTAGTGCCTGTTCTCGTTTCGTGGGGTTCGAAATTTCATGCAGGAAATCACTTCGCGAAACCTTTACCTCATACGCGATAGTCATATGCCCCTTTGACGGGTATAGGTTTATCGCCCAAGCATCAAAACGTTGTTCGGGATTCATTCCCTTGCGTATGTTCTTGTATCCTGTGCCTGCTCGTAACTCATCGAAAAACGCCCATTCCCTACCTACTGCTCCGTGTCGTTTACGGAGTGCGTCAACAACTTCTTTTGCGTTCACTTAATCCCTCCTCATGTATTTGCGTATTCAGTCGGTGTACGTCTTCCCAAATAGTGCTACAAATCCAGATCTGTTCGATAGTTCAACTTTACTAACGTAATGAACCATATTGTTCACTTGCAAAATTAGTCGGAAATCCATTTCTTGGTCTGCCTCTAGTAAGAGTGCCACCGCTTCACGAACTTTCATTCTCGCAATCCCCCCCATGTTCCTCAATATTCATGCGCTTTCCGCTTCTGTGACCAGTGAATCTATCGTCACTATTTCCATGCCTAGTGCTTTTGCTAAATCAACCTCAATGCGTGCTCCTCTTGATTCCTCCCAGCCCGCTAATGTGGCGACCTTTTTACAATCCATAAGCGCCTTAATATCAGCTCGCATGAACCCTTCCCAAGTCTTTTCATAGGGTTCTATTTCATGAGGACTAATTACGCTATAACCTAGCTCTCTTAGCCTATGCGCGGCTAATCGGAATGCTGGATAATTGAATTCTGGGTGACCTGTCATGGGTCCTGAAATGTATATATTCATGCGTTATAACCTCCCAAGATACTTAATATTCATTCAGATACCTGAGCCTGCCGCTCAATCTCGTCTTTGATCTTCTGCTCTGGCGCAAACTTCTCTTTCCATCCGTCCGGCTTTTGAATCTTGCCCTGCTCGTCCCTTAAAACAGTTCCATCCGGCATGATCTTCCCGAGATTGGCGCGAGCCACTATGTTGAACAGCGGTTCGGGATTAACACCCATCAACGTAAACGTGCCGATTGCAAAGTAAATCAAATCTATCAGCGCGTCGGTTTGGTCTTCGATGGTTTCGGCTGTTAAGAACTCGCCCATCTCTTCAACCATGTATGAAGCACGTTTCAAGGCTTCGCCGCCGTTCATCGGATTCCACATTTTCATTTCTTCCGACAACTCTGCAAGCTTTTGCCCGTATTTATCAGGCCAGGCTGGCCTTCCCCCTCTATCTAACTTCGTCGGCTTGTCCGGCATTTCAATCCCGGCAGCGGCGTGAAATCGGTAAACTTGGTCGTAATGCTTTTTCATGTCCTCTTATCCTCCTTGTTTTTAAAAACCCCGATCTGTACACTTTGCTTGCCTTGCGGTATAAATAAATCTTTACGCGCCCATTCTTCCGCAGTCATTTTCCGCGTTGTTACAGGGCCGTTTGCGGGCTTCATAAACTCTGTTGTCGGTTGCGGCAGCGCCCTTGCTCTTTGTCGTGGGCTATGGTCTTTCATTGACGGAAGCGATGAGCCATTTCAGATGTTTGTCAGCCTTTTGCAAGTCCTCTGCGCCGTTCTTGAGAAGGTAACGGCTCGTATACTTCATGATGTTACCCAGGCAGTACCCTTGCCATTGTTCCGGCGTAAGCTTCGCTTTGATATAGTCAATTGTTTCAATGCCGCCCGCCATGTAGTGATTGGGGGAATTAACTGAATTTCCTTCCACGCAACTCCCTCCCTTCCACGTAATCAAGCCATTTAAGCTGTACCTCTACCCGCATTCGGTGGATGTTTTGACGTGATTTGCCCCGTTCTTGAGCAATTTCGACCAATGTTTTGCCATCCAAAACGCCCCGCATCATTGTTTGATATGATGGTTTTAACCTTGAAATGAAGTCGTCAATTATCAAACGCCCGTCGTGGTCGTCTCCCAAACCGATGATGTTATAAATGTTATCTTCGTTTTCTTCATCCCTTACCGTTCTATCAGCCGACTTCGTTCTGATTTTCAAGAACTCAAGCGCGCTTTCAATTTTTTTAACGGGACATTTGTAAATCTTCGCCAACTCTTCAAGTTCCATTTCTTGTTGACCTCTCATCCGTATGAAGCGGCTCAATTCAATCACTCGAACACTGGCGCTTATATCCGCTTTGCGATTTAATTCAGACATCATGTAAAAGTTGATTGTCGAGCAAGCAAAGGTTGAAAATGAGTAACCCTTCGAATCGTCATACCTTTGAACGGCGCTCATTAGCCCAATGCTTCCGACTTGAACCAAATCATCAAAATCAACAATGGTGTTTTTATTGGCCCTCAAGATCATTTTGTTCGCCATCTTTATGACCAAGCCCATGTTATCTAAAACCATTTGCTCTTTTTCTTTCGGAAACGTCATTTGAATACAACTCCTTTCCGAGAATGTTTTGCTACCTTGCCGCTACGCTTGCGGCTCCTGCGGATCTGCTCATTACGAGCTGCGGCTTTGTCTGCCAACGTAGCAACCCGGCTATGATGAATGATTTCGTTCAACTGCGCGTTCGACGCTTTGCTCATGTCCACTGAAACCACTCCTTTCGCAATCATCAATTACACGAACGGCACGTTAAAACGAATAGCTATCCAGCAAAGGAGCGTGTTCCGAATTTCCAAGGAGCGGAACCAGTCGTTCACCTATGGCCCGGATAACATTAACCGTCACGGCATTTCCCGCCTGCTTATAACGCTGTGAATCTGATACCCCTGCGGCTGCTACCGTGTTGTGCGCTTCGTCCGAGAAACCTTGCAGGCGCCAGCATTCGAGTGGCGTTAGTTTGCGGATACGGTAGCGTGGCGACGTCTCTAATACGGCAGTCTGCGTTTGGTTTCGGTTCAGCCCGCGCCAGTCCGAAGCGGATAAGCAATGTGCTTGATCTAACTCGCGTCCTATACCACTTTTGCGCGAGTATTCAATCCCCTGTAAAACGTGTGTTCTGCGTCCCTTGCCAATATCGCCTGGCGACGTGCCCTTTGCGTAATTTGCATCGATTGTGTATGAGATTCCACTACCTTCCGAGTATTGTTGAATGTTTGCGATTAATGCCGCAGGTGCAGATTCCAATCGTACTAACACTTTCGCCGTCTTTTCCTCCGACAGATAATAACGCTCGTCCACGTTCGTCTCTAAAATATCCCGCAGCCGCGTCGTCACCGTGTCATTCGTCGGCCAATCGAAGTTAAACGTTCTGATTCCGAGGTCTTGCGCCCGCCGCTTTGCCTTCGCTTCCACGCCGTTACCACTGACGATCCAATCCGAATGTTCTGCGTCACGGCTGGCGCATATGAATATCCGTTCGCGATTCTGCGGAACGCCGTAATGCTTCGAGTTAAGCACGCGGAAGTCGATTGCGTAGCCGATGTCGTTAAGCACGGTACACATCGTTTCGAACGTCTTGCCGCCATCGTGTGAGAGCAGGCCCTTCACGTTCTCCAACAGCATCAAACGCGGCTGTTTAGCGGATGCAATACGTGCAATCTCGAAGAATAAAGTACCGCGCGCTTCTTCGAACCCTTTACGCTGGCCGGCAACGCTGAACGCCTGACACGGAAAGCCACCGACTAATACGTCATGATCGGGTATGTCGTGCGCTTCAATCTTCGTAATGTCTCCATGCAATTCCGCTGCTCCGTCGTAAAGCGCCCGATAAGCCTTGACTGCAAAAGGGTCAATTTCAGAAGCGAACACACACTCGCCGTCTAACTCGTCCAACGCTTGCCGGAATCCCCCAACCCCTGCGAACAATTCAATGAACTTAAATCCCATTTCCCTCTCCCCCATCATTTTAAGCCCCTACGAGCCAGTTTGAGACTATCACTTTCGAAATCACCACTTACATCGAAGTCAGAATAAAACGGCGTCAGCGGGCTTCTGAGAGCGTGTGCGCGGCTTTTTACCCGTTAACTCTGATACAGCTTTCGCGGCTGCTTTTTCTTTCTTCTTTTTGTTAGCTGCTGCTTTCTCGGCTTTCTTGTCTGCGGCTGGCTTTAGAACAGTCTTCACAACCTCGTATTGATAAGCTTTATAATCGCCTGCCATTAGTTCATAATCATTCAAAGTTAATGCATAAGCGATTTGAGCCAGCACATAAGCATCAATGACGTTATTGCTCGAATGTGAATAGCCCCAATGCTCGTACACCCCTTGAGCAACCGCCGCTTTGCCATCCAGTTTTTTACCGTCTGCGTCAAACCGATGCCGTGAAGCGTCACAGAACTTCTTGAGCGCTGTCGGCGCTACGTCATGGAATTTGATACCCCTGCGGAACAATGCGCCCCGTATGCCGTAAGCCAGCCCCCACATAAAGCCAACGCCTTGCCCTTGTGCGCCCATAGCTGGCGACTCGATACAAACAACATCTTCCGGCTGTATGTGATCCATAATTTCTTGTATCAATGATTCCATTCGCTTCGGGTCAACGTTTCCGACTCCCTGTAAATCCTTCTGCCGGAGTACGTTTCCTTGCTCATTCATTGCAACAAAGCCCGTTTTAGTGCTTGGATCCAGACCCACAAATCTTTTCACTCCGCTTCGCCCCTCTCCACATTCCTTCGCTTGCAACTTCTTTCGGCAGTTTGTACACTTCGCCAATAACCCTACCCTCATCGTCATAGATGATTTCCCAAGGTGTAGTTTGAAAGAAGGGGTCAAACCTTTCTTTCTTGGGTGCGGGCTTCATGTGTTAGAGTCTTTCATGAACACAAGCCAATGAGTTTTACTCCTGCGATTACCGAATAGCGGCTGACGCCCGATGGCTTTAAGAATCTCGCCTAAGCCAACTTGATCTTCATTCCATTTGAAAATAAGTGTTCCATTCGGAATTAGAACCCTCATGCACTCATAAAACCCCTGCTTAATATCTTCCTGCCAATCCGGCCCTAGCTTCCCGTATTTCTTGGCCAGCCATGAACCCTCGCCAGCCTTCAATAAGTGCGGAGGATCAAAGACAACAAGATAGAACGAATTATCCGCGAACGGCATATTCCTAAAATCAGCCACGACATCCGGATTCACTTCGAGTTTCCGACCGTCGCACAATGTATCACTAAGCGTTCGATTGTCCATGTACAGGACGTCCTCGTTTTGCTTATCGAACCAAAACATGCGACTCCCGCAACATGCGTCTAAAATACGTGGTCCCATTTACCAGCCATCCTTTCGCTATAGTCTCCGAGCAGCTTGTCAATGCGGTTGTAAGCCTGCATATATCGCACCCGTTCTGATTCATCAAGCAATGGGTCACTAATCACCTTTGCCGCAGCAACCAACCGAGCAAGCTGCACTTCGTATTCTTCATACGTTTCGATGCGATCAGGAAGCTTTGCCATGTTGCCCCCGATCCAGGTCAACAAACTTCCCGATGTTTTTGATAAACGCCATTTCGACTGTGCCTGTCCCGACATCGCGGCCTTTGGCTATAATTAGCTCAACGATCCTCTTTTTGTCAGAATCTTTGTTGTAATACTCGTCTCGGTACAGGAACGTTATAATGTCAGCATCCCGCTCTATGCCGCCCGACTCCCCCAAATCAGACATCATAGGCCGCTTGTCTTGCCGTTCCTCAACTTTCCGACTGAGCTGCGATAGAGCGACCACTGTCACACCCAAGGTTCGAGCGATTAACTTGAGCTGGCGAGATACATATTCAACCTCTTCGCGCCGACTGTTGAATTTACGCCCGCCGCCGATGATTTGAACGTAGTCCACATAAACAACAATTGTGTCATGCTTCTTCTTGAGCTTCTTAACCTCGCTCTTAATGAACTGAACGGTCATTCCTGGCTTATCGGTGATGTACAGCGGCAGCCTATCCAATTCGTCGCGGGCTTGGCTGTACTTCTGCCAATCTGTTTCATCGAACATCCCCGTTCGCATCTTATTGCTGTCCAAATGGGCCAGCGCACAAATAACGCGTTCAGTTATTTTGATTTCTTTCATCTCTGCCGAGAAGATTGCCGCCGCCACGCCGCCGCCCGTAGACGTTCGTATAGCATCGCACACCATCGCTGCTGTCTTGCCCATTGAAGGCCGCGCTGCAATGATCTCCATATCTCCGACTTGATGCCCACTCGTTATGCGATCAACTTCCTTGCTGATCGTCTTGGCGCCTGTCATTCCTTTCTTCGTCTGCCGTTCCTTGATTTCTTTCACATGACCGTCGAGCGTAGAACCCATGTGCCGGAGCCCTTCGCCGTTATTGGCAGCTGTAAGCTCGTTCAATTCCTCGAGCCGCGCTTGACCTTTGGCGATATGCTCCTTAACGTCGATCCCTTCCATCCTTGCCGCTGCCGCCATCTCTTCCATCGCCGCCGCTGTCTCTCGCTGTATGTAGCTGTTGCGAATGATGGCTTGATAATGCTCGAAGTGGGAAACAGACGGCACCGAGCTGAAAAGCTGTTGGAGATAAGACACGCCGCCGATCTTGCCGATGTTCTCGCCTGCTGCCTGAGTGATTAGGAGAACATCGACTGTGTTATGAAGCTCGAAGCAATATTGCAAGGTTTTAAGAATAAGTCCGTGTCGTCCGTCTGCTGCCAGCTCTTGCGGTTGAATATAGCAGTCGTCAATCAAGTCAGGCTGAAAAATCAACGAGCCTAGAAAAGCGGCTTCTGCGTCGTATAGTTGATTCAAACGTCCACCGCCTTTCGTTTGAGCAAGTGTTCAGGCGGCGGTACAGCTTTGCGCTCCCACTCTTCCAGCTCTGCGAATCTCTCAACTGTTTGAAGCAGCAACTGCCCGTGACCTGTCACATCGTCCTCAATTCGCATAATGTCAGCTATCGTTGGCGGGAAACGGTTAGCCTTAATGTATTTCTGTAGATTATTTTTAGCCCGATCAAAATGGATTTCAGAAACATAGTCATGCCACAGCCTTACAACTGGTTCACTTATCTCGAAGTGCGGGAACGCCGTTTTGATAACCGCCAATAGCTGCGCCGTTTCCTGCTTGTTCACTCGCTGCTCCCTCCTTGTAGAAATTTGCGAGAACGTCCATCTGCTCTGCATTCTTTTGTTGCTTGGTCTGAACGGCTGGATATTGCTTTGCGTTCTTCTCCCACGTTCTAACGGCGGCTTTCCAATCCTTCATCTTCGTTTTACCTACCATCCAGCCATTAGCTGTGTAATGGTCAAACCATCTTTCGGGGTCAACTCCTTTGCCGCGTTCTTTGCAATAGGCTGTGACTTCCTCAAGAAGTGGAGGGATAAATTTAGTTCGTGTCGTGTCGTTAGGCACAATATCTTTTAAATCTTCTTTTACTTTCCTTTCCTTTCCTTTACTTTCCTTTAATGCATCGTTTTCTGATGCATATGCATCCGTTTTGCATTGCGTCTGCATTCCGTTTGCATCATCAGAACCCGAAAACCCTTGATTTCCCTCGGTTTTGTTCCAACGCTTATTTGCTGCCGCTTGCTTCGCTTCTTTGACTTTTTCCCTCTTATTCATCCGATTTAGAAGCGAATTGCTCCAAAACCATTCGCCGTCACTACCGAATAATTCGAACTCATGAATGCAATCCGTAATAAACTGTTGTGCATCCTCCATGCATTTGCATTCCATTTGCTTTGCATATGCATGAAAAACGTACTTGCCTTGCATGTCCAATTTATAACCGTCAGCTTCGCGCATCATCTCGACGAGAATCCAGAACCATCCGTAACCCTCTGCCCCGTACACACTCCGCATTCCTAAAATTTTCGGATCATGGCGGGCATTCGCATCGTGTGAAAAGTAATATACATCCTTTGCCATGAAATCGCCGCCTAACTAGTTTTCAGCGTTGAACTTGGTTACAAAGTTGAATACGGCTTGGGTCAGGTTAGCTGTGATGTAAGCAGAGTGTTGCGGTTTTTGGCTCCATTCTTTAACCAGCCCCTCAATGCCCTCCCGCAGCCGATCCTCTTTCGTCTGCTCGACAGTGTAGCCATTAACGAGCGCTTGCAGGAGGACGTCACGCCTTTTTCGGTCATCAACGATCCAAGCTGCAATAGTGTTGATGAACTTTGACCCGTGTCTAACTCTTATTGCTTGGTTGACATTGTCTAACAAACTGAAATTACGTCCAGTGCCCATGCTCCATTTTTCATCTTGACGCCTGCATTCGTCGATTGCTTCCGCTACTTCCTTCGGCAACACAACCTTTTTAGGTTCGCGGGCTTCCGTCAACTCCCGCTTAAGCTGCTCGACGTTATTGATAAGACGATCAATGTTCTGCATTGCTTCCCCATATTTCCGAACAGCTTCGACTTCGTCCTCTTTGGAGATTTTAAGTTCTAGCTCGATTGCTTCGGCGTGGGAGATAAGATCGCGTACAACATCGATATGTGCTTTAGCTCCGTATGGTTTAGAATTGATTTTAATAGTCTGAAAATCCCGATCCTTCATGCGTCCCATTTAAACGACCTCCCCTTGTTCTTGTCCTTCTTCTTCTTCAACTACTTCATAATCACCGTTGATAATGTTAACCGTAGGATCTGCGTTTGTTTCTTCCTTCGTATCAACATCATCAACAAATGCCTGCTGCATTTCGATTGACAAGATACCCCACTTGGAAAGCATGTTGCGGATAACTGTTTTCAAGGCCATGGCGTCGAATTTCTCCGCATCTTGCCACGCGCTTGAGCTATAAGAGTAGCTTTTCGAAAACTTCTTAGCATGCGATATTACGCCGTCACGCGTCCATAGAACCGTCTTTTTGAAGCCGTTAATTAGTTCGAAATATCCCACGTAATGCGTGACCACATCGGAAACCTTTCCCTCGAAATCGACCTCAAGCTTTTCGCTTAATGGGTTCCAGCTTTTGAACTGCCCCTCGTATAAAGGAATGGCATTGATTGAGCGGTATTGAGCCGTTCTTAATGCGAGCTGTACTAAACCCTTCCAACCTATCTGGAAGCTGGCGACGTTCTTATAAGGAACAACCCACGCGTAACCTAAATTCTTATCAATCGGGAGATCGAGAATAGCCGCCGTCATTGCCGACTGCACAACGCTCATAGGCTCGCACTTTTGAAGATAGGAATCATTGCCTACAAGTGAAACGATGCTTGCTGCGAACTGTGCCGCCCGCTTGCCTAGGATCTCATCCATTTTCTTTTTCATTGTCGGAGATGCGAGAACACCCTTAACCCCTAATGCTGCTGGAGTAGATGTTGCAGGAGTTTGCCCGCCTGCCGCCTTATTTGCTAGTGTCGTTCCTAAATCCCGTTGATTTGTCGCCATATGTTAAACACTCTCCTTTTTAATTTCGAAACGTCTGCTTGAGCTTTCTTTCGAATACTCCGCGAATATTTCTGGCTTCTCTGCCTTTAGCTTTTTGGAATCAATTCGATTAGCGACGACATTCTTCCAAGTGACCTTAATATCACGGAACCGCCCTACCTCGTTTTCACCCATCAGAACCTTTAAACGGTTCTCCGCTTCTTCCTTGTATTGTTTCGCGGCTTCCATCGCTTCTACAGCTGCGTCACGCTGCGACACCCACTTGTCAACCTCGGAAGGTAAGGCGATTTCGCCGCCGGATGATAATGGGTAGAGAGCGTTGACCGCCAGTGTTGATGCTGGCGTTCCGTCGGGGTGCGGCGGTCTTTTGGGAACAACATGCCAATGCCAAAAGTCGGATTCGATTTTCACTAGCTGTTCAATAATGTTCTCGTCTCGTTCAATCCGTTTGTAAATGAATTGATTGCCGCCGAGTAGTACAGCGATCCACCATGCAGAATAACCAGTAACCGCCATGTAATGATGACATTGCAATTCGTACTCCCAGGGAATGCTATCGTTCGACCATTCGCCGGACTTGTACGCGCTGGCTGTCTTGCACTCTAACCCCTCGTCAACTCCGATCAACAAGCGGTCAACGTTTGCCAGCATGAAAGGGTGTTCGATGTTTTGAAGGATTGCGTTTTTCCGACGAACCTTTAAGCCTGTCCGCTTCACGAACTCGTCAGCGACTACTTGCTCAAGCGTGTTACCCCAATACATGTACTCGTTTTCCTCTACTGGAATGCCCTCGCCTACCTTGTCGAAGTAAACAGAAAGCGGTGAACGGTAACGATTTAGGCCAGCTACAGCGGAAGCGTCAGAGCCACCAATTCCAAGCTGCCGAACCTTGAGCCATTCCTCGCGGGTTTGCCCTGTTGTTGACGCTAGTATTTTAAAACTCATTGTGCGTCCTCCAATTCAGCAATGCGCGTTTTCAAGTCTTCGATTTCACTTTGCATGTCCTCAACGGTTGATTCATATTCACTCTGAACATCCCGAGCTTTATCGTTCATTTCTTCGTAAATAGAAGCCAAATCACTGTGCAATGCGCTGGAAATTTCTTCGTGATTATTGTCAAGAAAATTTTCGAATAAAGACAGGTGATCAACACTTGCGCCGGAAACTGTACGGTAGTAAACGTTAGCCATTTTCTTCACTCTCGCTCTCATCTTCTATATGAAGCTCGTTTTCTTCCTCAACAACAGGCCACGGTCTAGGTTGCCATTCATCTGCAAAGCGGATTGAGAAGCGATCAAGGTTAGGTTCCGTCATAGCGAAATCCCCAAGCTTATAAGAATCTTGTTTTCAACTTCTTTCATGATTTGCGCCGATAGCCTTGTGACTAAACGATCAACTTTGCATTTATCAATGGTCCGGATTTGCTCAAGCAGTACAACGGAAGGCTTTTTCAAAACGCCGTCCGCGTCTCCGATGTTTACATGCGTCGGCATGTCCCGCTTCCTGGCGTCCGTTATGGCGGCAACGATAACCGTTGGAGCGTAGGAATTGCCAATATCATTCTGAATGATTAAAACCGGCCTTGCACCGCTCTGTTCCGATCCGCTATTGCTTCCTAAATGAGCAATCCATATATCGCCGCGCCTTGGCTGCTTCATAGGCCACGCTCCTCTCTAAATGTGTAGCCGAATGTCATTGAACAATCCCCCATATCGCAATCATTAGGTGTGAGAAAAGATGAATGAATCCCATTAAAAGCATCGTTACGACCAAGGCGAGAAAAGCGATCTTGCATACGTCCTTGCGAGTGATCTTGTCATTCATGGCGGCTCGTCCTTTCTACTGCTTCATATGGCGGTATTTTTCAATAACAGCAACAAGTTCTTTCACCATCTCAATGGCCATTTTCTGACGTTCGCCGAAAAATAAAGATTGAAGCTTTACATCTAAAGTCTTTCGAATGATGGACGAAATAGCTGGTTGAACCGGGGAATCACAACCGAAAAGCGGATCTGTCAATTCCCTAATTGCGTCCATTACCGGGAAGCGCGACTCTGTTTGCTGAACAAGTTTAGGAGATTCATTAGCTGCTCCCCGACGAACTTCATCGATGATTTCAGCCTTTAGTTGAGCTAGTTGTTCAGCTGTAATAACAAACGCGGTAGGATTCATTTGCTTTCCTCACTTTCGAAAATAAAAACGTCTACCCAAGAACATTCAAGAACTTCGCAGATGCGCTTGGCGGTCTTTGGTGATGGGTTTCGGTCTCCATTCGCTATAGCATTGATTATTGATTGGGACATTCCGATTTCGTTTGCGAACTCGGTTTTATTGAATCCCTTCATAAAAATGAGTTTGATAAGCTCGTCCGTGCTTTTGACTTTGATCTTCATAAGTGGCTTCCTCCTGTTTAAAATCGTTCGGATTTGATCTGCTTCCTGCTCGTCCAATTCGCGGGATAACTCAACTGTTGTTTTCATGCTTTCACCCCATTTATGAAAGTGATTGTTTCGAAATAATTACTGTCTACGAGGGCATACTAAAGATAACCATTTGATAAAAATGGAAATTAAATGAAAATGCCCTTGCGCAAGTGTTACTTGCAGTTTATAATACAACTTGTAATCAAACATAAAGCTCGTGAAATAGATGTAGATTAAAATGCGGTAATAATTAATAGCGGAGCAATGAATTAAATAAAACAATAAGCGGTTTTTAAGTGTTTGTTCTTCAATCCGTTGCAGCGGAATAAGGAACCCGTTTCGAAGTATTTGCCATCAATCACCACCCGTTTTTGGAATAACCACACTTTACCATAGACACTATCAGTCTCGCAAGTAATAATTTCGAATTTTTGATAATAAACTAATATAATGTGTTTGAAGGGCGGTAATTTTCAATGAAAAACGTGGAAAAGAAGATAAAAGAATTAAGGGCCAAAAGAGGTTGGAGCCAAGACGAACTAGCGGGTCGCATGGGAATGACTAGGGCTAACATTTCAAATTATGAGCGGGGTTTGAATAAGAACATACCTAGTGAGACGCTAAAAAAATTAGCGGATGTGTTCGGGGTATCAGCAGATTACTTGCTCGGAAAAAGCGAAAACTCCGATAAACCTAAATCGGAGTTTATGCAGCGGCTTGAGCTATCGGATGAGGAAATAATGAATCAATATACGATTGTATTGGATGGTAAAACACTTACAGAGGAAGAAGCCCGTTTCGCTATTGCGGTTCTTCGTACAAACCGTCAGATGAAAAGTTAAGTTGAGCAATTCCGAGCCTAATCGTATCAAGTTCCGTTTCGTCGATTTCGCTTTGAGCGTTTAGGTCGAAGATTTCTTGTATAATAACGATCCCCCCTTAGTTGTCGGTTTACGAGAAAATTATACCATATAAAATGCGAACAGAGTACGAACACACGATATGAAATTTTGCGACATTTTATGACAAGAAAGGGGGCGTTTTGTCGTAATGCACTTCTCCCGTGGGGAGTGCCTGCTTCAATACTGGCTAGATAAAAAGGGGTTAACGCAAGCTGAATTTTCTAGGCGAACAGGTTGGTCAACCCGCATCATTTCTTATTGGTGTAATGCCGAAAGACCTATGAGCGTTGAAGCCATGTATACCGCTGCGATCATCTTAGACATAAAAATGGATCAACTTTATCAATGGAAACTTGAAGCCAGTGAAAGTAGGCGAATGCGGGAATGACCGCACTCCCCCGGACATTTTGAGAACATATAAGTTCTCAAATCGAACATGTTATTGCGTTTTTTTGTACATGGAAATTATCTGCTCGACGGTTCCTTGCAGCACCTTGAAAGATGGTTTACCTACGTCATATCTTCCCTCTCCAATTATCCACACGAACGGAAACAGCTTTTTCCCCTGCGGCGGTTGCCAGCTCGCTTGTTCCCAAATCCCACTTGCATAATAAGCTTCATATCGTTTCATTTTGGCCTGCATGACCGAGGAAGAAAATCGGCTGTTCTGTATCTCGACAAAGAACGGTGTCCGCTTCCAGGTCGTGAATACATCAGGTTCCGGCAGACCCTTGCTGCCGAGCTTCGGTTCAACTTCGAACATCGTCGGCGCTTCATGCTTGCGGATCTCTCGATAAAATTCAGCGATAGCCAAAAAGTGACCGATCTTCGATGAATCCTTTTTTATGCTGCGGTCAGGGAAATAAATATACTTTCGCCGCTCCTTCGATACGCCTATAACGCCATCCCGCCGCAGTCGCAGCAAAACCTTGTTCGCTTCATTGATTGCGTTCTTAACGTTCGTGAAATGCAGCTCCGCTATGTCGTCCCGTGATAAGCAGCGGAACCGCTCCAAGTCCTTCACGATAGCTACGTCTCTCGCGTTCAAAACGGTAGCCCCCCTAGTTCAAAGTCCTCATCGCTCTCGTCCTCTGGTCCTTCTGTTGCGCCCTCACTCACTTCTGGTATAAAAGGCTCAAGCATAACCCGCGCCGCTTCTAGTTCCAAATACGGAGCTTGCACATACTTAATTCCCTCCATCTTGTGAATCATCAACCCTTTTTGGCTCGGCTTAATATGAGCAGCTTCGCCGCTGCCTATTGTGATCCGGCTGTTAATCTCATCAGCGTGTCGGAACGCGCAACGAACCGTTAGATTGTTTTTGAGCTTGCCGTCGAGAACGTCGGCGTCCGGCCTTTGCATAGATAAAATAATGTACACTCCAAGCGCCCTACCAATCGCGCTAATTTCCTCGACTATATCCATACAAGGATCTTTTTTGAGCAAAGACACTTCGTCAATGGCGACAACGATATATTTAGGCCGCTTAGCTGCTGGCAGATCATCGACATGTGCAACCCGTTCTTTGTTCAGAAGGTCGCCACGCTTGCGCATTGCCTTTTTAACCTTGTTCAAGATTTGGCTTAACTCTAACGCATCATAAACGACCTCGTTCGCCACATCGCGGAATAAGTGGAACTCCGAGCGCTTAAGATCCGCGCAATACAATTCGATGCGGTCGCGGGCAAAAAGAATCAATGTCGTAAGGATGGAGCGGAGCAAAACCGACTTGCCGCTGCCCGTCTCGCCAGCTTCCAAAAGGTGAGGATGTTCGGTCATATCATACGCTACGTGACCACTCCGGCCCTTCCCAATGTAGATCGGAAGCCGCATTTTATCAATTGCTTTCTTCACTTCCTCGACATCGTAATTGAACATTGAGATCCCTTCGCGGTATACATTTAATACAAATGTCTTAACGTTGCCGTCAAGTTCGATATGCTCGCCAAAGACCTGGCGAAATAACCAATCATGGTCAAAAATCTCCTTCGGGTTAACGCCTACAGGAACCGTGAAAACAACTTGCTTTCGTTCCAGCGAACTCGATACCCTCTGTATTTTCGGCGGCAGGACAACCTCCCTGGCGTTCTTACCCGTTCCACGTTTAACTTTCAACCCAAGCTTCCCAGCCCGGAACGCTTTCATCATATCCCGCCGCAGCTCCGTCTCTGGCATCGTGGCATAAGCTTTCCAGGCAACATAAGAGCTAGTGACAAGCCCCGCAATTTTAGCAGTAACTATAGCAGTAGATCCGGCCAATATCATACAAGCACCCCTCTGTTTTGTAATGCCGTACATAGTGAAGTAATGGACGAACAATTTAACGCATTATCACAACTGCATTAATACAAGCAAAATGACTTGATACGACTCAGTTTTTTAAAATGTTCAAAAGGAGAAGGGAAAGGGGAAGGTGGGAGAGTGGAGAATTAAAAGAGCTAAGGACCGGGCGAGAGTGTGCCCAAAAATCCAGCAAATATACACGCCACCAAAAAAGGAAACCCCGACCAATCCCCACCCGATGATGTCAGACGCTACGCCCTCACTCAATGGCTTGCCGTTGATTGTTACTTTCACAACTCATACCCCCAACAAAGCAGCAAAATGATGCAGGCTATCGACAACCAAATCCAAAGCGATATAAGCGCATCCGAGCTGTCCGATAATATTGATAAAAACCACTTTCCCACCGTGTCCACGCTCCTCTAGTTGCTTACCAATCATACTCGACGCGAACGCGATCCCCATTATTTTTAGTGCTGCTGGTAGTAATATTGCCATGCTTTCCACGCTCCTTTTTATTATTTACTGCAAATCAACTAATGCAGTAATTAGTTATGACCTATCCTATGGGGCATAGCTTGTCAAAAATGTCTACGGATTTGGAATAAATTTTCATAGAGTTGTCCACACTTCTGATATAAAGGAGTGTGCATATAATGGGACTAGGAAAACCGAGAAGCCCGCTGGGAAAGTTTATAGATAAGGTTGGATTGAAACAAAGGGATTTGGAGGAAGCGGCGAACTTAAGCCGGAATGAGGTGATAAAGCTTTGTGATGGGAGAATCGAAAGGAATCCATATCCTGAGACAAAACAAAAGATTGTAAGTGCGTTGCGTAGAAAAGGCTACGATGTACGGGTCGATGATTTTTGGGGATAATTTCCGAAACCTATAGGCGGCAAAGTTAGTATAGAGTAAAATAGTGGATAAAATAGGGAGGTTGTTAATTTGAAAAAAATCGCACTAACATTATTAGTTCTTGGTGTAATCTTGCTCACTGCCTGTGGGGGTACTGAACCGACAGGAGTATCAACAAACGAATCTAAAAACTCGCCGGAAATTACAAAGGAAGAATTTGATCAAATTAAAGACGGAATGACCTACGAGGAGATTGTTGGAATCATCGGAGGAGAAGGAGAACTAACAGTCGAATCAGGTACGGAAGGTGAAGAACTCCACACAGCCGCTTACCAATTTGAGGGCAAAGGCAGTATAGGCGCTAATGCACAATTGATGTTTCAAGGTGGTAAATTGATAACTAAAGCACAGGTAGGATTAAAATAAGAACAAAAAAAAGCCCTCGACCGATTAAGGTCAAGGGCTTTCGTTTTATTCAAGTAGTCCGAGCCGATCCAATATGACGACAAGCTGTTCACGGGTCACTGGTTGACCAACCCCGAACAATGTAGGAGATACGCCAGCAATGATGCCTTTCGCTAGTGCCTTGTCGATTGAAGCTTTCGCCCAATGATTCGCGGGTACGTCCTTGAACGTCCCTGTTGGCTGTTGTGGCTTCGCAACCTCTTCGACTGGTTTAGTGTAAGGATGTCCGATGAACGAGCAGAAAGAGCGTACAACGGCTTCTGCGTATGCTTTCCAGTTGGCTTTGATTCTATCGGCGTCGGCAACATTAGAAAGAAATCCATACTCAACGATTAAGGTCGTCACCGATCCTGTCAGCCTGTGCATGAAAAAGTGATCTACCGCTTCATTCGCTTTCGAGTACACAGGGGTTTTCCGCAGCACTTGTCCTGCATCCCTCAGAGCGTAGGCGATGGCATGAGCAAGCTTGCCGTCATTGTGGATGCTGTGAATGATTTCAGCGCCTGCAGCGTCCGCAGAACCAGCCGCGTTAATGTGATTCGAAATACAATACTTCGCGCCGCTATCCTTGACTATGTTTGTTCGCTGAATCGAATCGAGCGAGCGGTCATTGTCGCGGGTTAACGCAACCGCAACGCCGAGCTGCTTGAAACGTTCATACTGATATAGCGAGATTTTGAGCGTGTATTCTTTTTCAACGATTCCGTTACCGCCTGCGCCTGGATCAGTCCCGCCGTGTCCAGGGTCGATAATCAATATAGGTTTGCTCACTGGTTCCACTTCCCCTTTTTTCATAATCAGCGCCGAGCCGAGTTTGCGACCGAACCCGGTATCAGCCGGATACATGTAGGAGCTGCCGCCGCCGTCACCATTAAGAGCATCGACGCAGCCGAGCTTTAGCATTAACGCTGCCAGCTCGGTCAGGGTATACGCTTCATAGGTTCTCACGACAACAAGCTTACCATCTGCCGTAATACCTACCGCCGTTCTGAGTGCTGCCCGCGTGTAAATGTCTGTGCCTGTTCGGTCACGTTTAACGCCTGCGGCAATAACGTCCTTACCACTTTTAAGCAGCGGCGGCGAGCCTTGAATAGCCCATACAGGCGCGGGATGCTTGCCTATGTGCAAAGACTTGTCCGGCAGCATGTAAAGCTCATCGCGCAGCTTCGTTTTCGGTATGTCGTTTATAACAGTCTTACCGCCTGCTATTAGCCGCCCAATTGGTACACCAATATCATCATCGGCATAGTTGAAGTTCAGAGCAACGTCTGCTTGTTCCCGCTGTCCTATCTCCTTAACCGTTGCTCCATTTAAGTGGGCCGCGTAAATGGTATCCGTTTTAGGGTCAAAGACCTTGTAAACGTAATTAGCCACTCTTCTCACCTTCCCGCTTTTTAACGTACTGGTAAGCGCCGCTGGCAGTTAATCCAATGATCGATATAAGTGCAATTTTGTCTTGTACAACGTCTGGTACCAAAACAAAGACCGCGGCTATGATGATCGCGGTCGGATGAGTCCATTTATCTTTTAAGCCAAAGCTCTTAGCGACGCCAACATAAGCAGCGACAAGCGCGGCAAGCTGTAAGATTTCGCTTTCTATCATCCTCCGTACCCCTTCCAGAATAGCCCGATTAGTCCTGCTAGAATTGCACCGACCACCGTTCGCCAGATCCATTTTTGATTATCGTCTATGTTATCTAACCTGTGATGCGCCGATTTTGATTTATCCAATGCTTCCCGCGCTACGTCATCGGATTTCTCAAGCTTATCAACGAGACGTTGAACACTTGCAGCCATTTCAATAATCGCCTTTGCGTTCATTTCTTGCATGACCTCTACACGCCCGACCTTTACCGATATTTCCGCTAATTGTTGTTCCGTTGTCACGGCTTCAACCTCCCTATAATTGAAACCGTTTTTAAACGTTTGCCGCTTCGATGTCAGGACGGCGGCTGTAAATCTCAGCCATGACTAATGCGCGATCCTCCGCGCCCATGTGATAGGAATTAACAATATCATCTATGTCGCCCTCACCGTGGTTGTAACGAGTAATACAAGCTGCTGCTATAATTCTGATCTTATACATTGGCATTGCCATGATAAATCACTCCTATTTTATATTGTGAATAATTCAGCCAAAGCTAGTTGTACGTCTGCTAGTTCAGTTTCTAATTGTTCAATGCGAAGTTGATCGTCTGTTTTTGGAATGTCTGGAGTTTTCGGTGTTACTGCTTCAATATCTGCTGAAAGGAAATTTCCATCTGCATCCACGGCGATTATAACTTGACCGCCATTTGTGTGAGATAGCCAAATCTCTTCGGAAAGTTGCTCATCGAGTACGATGCACGAACCACTCGTTTCGGGTAGTTCCGAATATGAAACTCCACCCATTGTAGCGTTAAGTAACACGCCGGTTGCTTTGTCGTATTCAATCAACATGCACATTCACCTCCTAGTTAAGCTGGATGGAATTTACTCCATTGTTTTCGTAACCTTCTGAGCCGCACAATGTGACATTTCGAACAAATGTGTTTGAGCTATTAGTCATTGCATAAATAGTTATTGAACTATTGGGAGGTATGTCAATTGCAAAATCAGTAGAGAATGCGACATATGTTCCAGATGTAGTCTGCGGCGTATTTGGAGGTAGTGCGTTTGGACTTGAAGAGTCGTGACTTATTGATGAAGAAGTTGTTGCAGGGGCTATCAGAGCATAAATTCTAGCCGTACTGCCAGCGGTAGCCGATCTAATTTCCCCCTTTAAGCGATACTTACCGCCATACCTTACATTGAAAATTTTTAGAACGGCTGATTCGCCTTGTTTCTCGGTAGGCGATGAGAGAATAACCGTATCACTTGGAGTTATATACTTGTTCCTTACAGTTACACCATTCACCATAAAGTCGCTCGATATTACATCGATTGTACCTTGTCCTGTAGATGGTGCACCCCCTGTCGCGATCATCCTTGCGTCATAATCATTAACATTCGCGCTAGAATGAAAATCGATATAAGGCGTATTAGACGAACCTATCTTGCCTAATTCAATCATTCCGTTCACAGCGTCGATAGTTACCCCGCCTGTCATAATGCCGCCAGCTTTCGGCAAAGCCGCGTTTCCTGCCGCCAAAGCCGTATCCGCTATCGCCGCCGCAGCTTCCAAACCTACTTCAATCTTATTAAGATTGTTCGCATTTATCGGCGTTCCCGCTTGCGTGATAGTTCCAGGCGCTTGTATAAGTGTGACTTCGGTTGGCGTTTCGCCACTTTTCGTGTACTTATTCGGAGTAGCTACCGCCCTGTCTACCCACGTTGTTTTACTGTAAGCCATTAGATCAATCCTCCCCCGTCGCCGCATATCGTAGCGCCGCAATAGCGAAAGCTTTGGTATACAAGCAACCCGTAATCCATTAACAATTTAATATTTTGTTCAAGCCGAATAGCGTCGTTATTGTTGAACCCTTTTCCCAGCGTCCAAACCTTTTTAGGTTGATAGCTCGGCGGCGTTAAGAACGCGGAACGGATCGCATCAAGATTATTTTCGATGCGGTTTATGCTCGTCAGGAAATCGACGCTTGCCTGTGTACGGTTCGTGACCGTCGTCAATGCGGGCATTTCGTATTGAATGCTTTCAAGAAACTGCTTGACCGTTTCGCCGTTCCACTCAATTGCGTTGAAGTCGTCGGCGTTTATGAAATTTTGCGCCGTCCAATCAATTCGAGGATCGTAGAACAATAAAGCAGGGTCGATGAAGTCAATGAAAAAAACTTCTGCGCCCTGCGTGTCGTCGTATGTCGTTGTTGAGTCTTGTCCCGTAGCCGAGTCACCGTCAGCATTCGGTGTCCAAAACGCTGTATAATCCCTCATACATCACCGCCTTACATGCTTAAAAGGCTCAATGGAGTTAACCATGAGCCTTTGCTTATTGTGCTATCGAACAACTATAGAACCATAACAGGCGCTTGTCGGCTCGCGATTTCTGATTCTGCTAATAGCAAAGCTTCTCTCTCACTTGTTTCAAGGTCTTGATCTTTTCCCCAATTATAAGAAAAAGAGTTTGTTTCTGTACCATCGGTTACAAGTATTTGATAATAAGCAGGATATTCATAAACAAATGTTAGCATATTATAAAACCTCCCTATTGAATTAGTGCAAAATCAACATAATACGTGTAATTAGTGCCGTCTAAATGTGATATAGTTACATACCATGTTCTCACTAGTGGTTGATTTACAGCAGCAACCATGTTTCCTCCTATAGATAATGATGCAGAAGGATATAAAGTATAAACATAGCGACCAGTGGTAGTAATAGCCGATGAGGGAAGTGGAGCACTATATCCAAGAACGCCACCATTTTGACTTAAACCATAAACTTGAATTTGTAATCCACCTGTACCACTAGCAGCCGTAACTATTAAACTAACAAGTACACCACGTGCATTATGATTAGTCTGATTAGGCGTTGTTGTATTAGCCGTTCTCGTAGCACTAGCCAAAAGTGTACCTTGCTGATTATTTCGCCATCGGTCCCATGTAGTGCCATTGAAAGCTGTTGTTCCTGCGCTTGGAATATAAAGTGAACTTTGCGAATCACTTGTTCCCATAATAGGGTTTTGAAAATTAGTACCGCCTGCCCAAACTAATTCTTTAACTTGACCAAGCGCGTTATCGCCTGCCGGTATGCTCCCCGTTAGTTTGACAGCAGGAGCAGAAACCGCATCAGATCCCGTCACCCAATCTGCGACTTTTTTCCACTTATCATATAAATCATTTAGCGTAATTATTGCCACTAATTAACGCCCCCTTTCGCTTCTGACCGAGCTTGCAAGTATCCTTGATATGTCAGCTCGGTTTTTGTAATCATCGCGTTCATATCGGCTCCGTAGGTGTTCTCAATAGCTATTACGTCTGCCAACTCATGCGAAGGATTTCCGCGCCAGTTGACGGAATACTTCGCTCTATATTGTTTTTGTGCCAATATCCAATTTGCCACAGCAAGCGCGACCGTCGAATCATTAATCAGCGTGTTCCCTTCAAGCTTGAGAACGTCGCCAACGTCAACGCCTGCCGCCGTCACTGAGGACACAACCGCCGTATCAAGGTTAGTCCAGTACGTAACGTCAACCTGTTTAACAACGCGCTCTAGCTCAATCTTAGGCTCGTTATAGGCGTTGTCGAAGTCGATGCGATCAACGGCAGAACCGAACGTCATGCGCTTGACCGTGATTACATTGTCGCGGGTTACAAATAAGTTGCATCGTCCGGCAATGGCGATCATTTGAATAACCGTCTTGCAATCGGTCGCCTTAACCATAGAGTTTGTGGTTATGCCGGATAACGCAGCATCCAAACTGTAATTTGTTATGCCACAGGCGGTGAATATTTGAATAGCTAGAGCTGCGAGAGATTTCGCGCTGGCTGTTAATTGCTCGTAAGTGAAATTCGCCATCAAATCAAGATTAGTCCGAGCTGTGAACGATGCGGTTAACGATCCTTCTTCGCTCGTCCAATCCCAAAGCAGATACTTGCCTAGCGGGGTGTATTCATAAACCCCCGGAGTTATTTCCAAGCCTAGTTCAGCAATGACTTCTTGCCGTTGCTGTAGATATTTGACGTATCCCGCAGGGTTTAAGATGTTGAAAAGACGATCCGAGTTATCAACCACAAAACGGAACTCAGGCGACGGCAGGGAACCGCTTGTCATATCCATTTCTTCAATAAGCCCGCAGTAAATGAGCTTTTCATCGTCATAAGATGCAAGGAAACCGAAGTCAACTTCCAGCACCCTCGCCCGCCGATTGCCTACGCTCCATTTATTTATCGTCACCACTACTTTTTTATAACTTTCGAATTGCCCGAATACAGGGCATAGCGCCAGTGTGTTGCCCGTAACGTTGACGCTTTCGAGAAGGAAGTCAGAAGCATTGTAAACACTAACGTTGAAGTCTGTCGCGTATTCGTTGCCAAATCGATCAAACGTCACCGTAACGCCCGCGCTTGTGTGCAACCCGCCGAATGTGATCGCGATCGTTTGCGGCGTGGAGAACACCCCGTCAGCACCGCACAAGACGCTTGAAACGAAACCCGTTTCGCCATTGTTCGCCGCTGTTGAATCCGGGAATGAAAAAGAGCCGTCAAGCTTGAAACGATCCTGCTCAAGCGTAGCGAGGTGGTATGTCGAATCGTACACATCGTTATTGACTTGGGCTTTCTGGCTGATAGAAGCTAATTCTGTCGTTGTGGCGATGCTTGACACGTCGCCCTCTGCGGTAACGTCAGATATGTCCACAGTAACGCGAGCGGTAACGCGGCGAGTGGGCGCGTAAACCGCCGCTTTATATTCGTTAGTTGTTGGATACATGCGCCCACCTACTTTTCAATAAAATTTACTTTTAAATCCTTATACCGCAGCACGCCGCCGATAAAATCCATAATTCCCATGTTCCTATCGCCCTTGTAGCAACTCATAGTACGGAGCGAATTAGTCTTCGGGTCCGTGTAAGTCACGTTAAAAAATGTCGAATCGATAGCCGAAAGAATCTGCGCAAGCTGCGCGGGTGTAAGGTATTTCCACTCAAGTTCAATTTTCGCTTTAGTTGCGATAATCTCCCCGATCATACTCCCACTGGCGTTCCGTTCCCACTTGCCTATATCTTGTGCGCCGATACTTAATGAAGAAGGGGCCGGCATATCAACCCCGTTAATTTGCAATAGAGCCATTATGCGCCCCTCCTATGTCGTTGTAATCAGTGAGCCGCCTAATCGACCACTTTCATTAGACAAATACGGCTGGATAGCGCGAGCCAAAACGCGGCCGTCCATCTGTATAACCGTTTCGCCCTTGCCTTGGTTTTGACCCTGTGACATTTGCATAGCGGTCATTACAGCTGTTCCGAGCGCAGAAGCTACCTTTTCGACAAAACCAGTATTTTCTAACGGCATGACAAGTTCGGACCCAGATTCGCCAGCGACGCGATTGTTGCCTATGTCGGTTTTAGTATCAAAGATACCACCGCGAGCTAGTTTCGTTTGGAACTTAGGCAATTTAGGAACTTCTTCTAAATTGATTGCGAAGCTCTTGCCGCCAATCCCAGGCACCCAATCAGGTATATCAAATTTGATTTTATTAAGCGCCCGAATGACCCAATTCACACCGTCAATTATTCCGTTGAAGATAGCAAGGTGCATATTCGCGAATGGTACCAAAACATTACTCGAAAACCATTGCGTTACGTTACCCCATACACTTTTAACAGTTTCCCACGCATTCCCAACGGCTTCTGTTACACCGTCCCACATGCCGCTGAATCCATCAGCTATAGGCTTAATAACCTTGTCGTCGAGCCATTTGTAAGCGACCGACCACACGCCTTTAATCCAATCCCAAACTTTACCCGCGACGATCTTAACCTCGTCCCAATGTTTAACGAGCAGTATGATGCCTACAACAAGCAACGCTATTGCGGCGATAACTAATGTAATTGGTGAGGTCAGGATAGCCATTGCAACACCGAAAGCAGTAGTGACCGCCGCGCCAATACCCGCAGCAACATTCCAAGCGATCGTTGCCGCTGTCATAGACCATTGAGCAACAGTGGAAGCGCCGAGGGCGATCTTATTTGCAACCATAGCGGCAGTCGAAGCAACCCACCTCGCCGCGCTCTTAATAAGCTCAACGGTTGATGCGGCGATAGCGACAACTAAATCTTTAGCATACATAGCAGATAGAACAACAGTTTGATACGCGTTTGCAATCTTTGCGACAGTCGCCGCTTTAATTGCCGTTGTGATCTTCGCAAATGCCAACGCCAACCCGCCAGAGGTTTGAATGAAGGCCATTAATTCAACGACCTTCCAAGCTCCGAAAAACAAACCAACGGCAGCAGTCGTGACAGTGACAACTGACTGGTTTTTTGACATCCAATTGCCGATAGTCGTCAAAGCGCCCCCAAGACTGTTCAGGCTGGCAACAATTGCCGCCCCTGTCCATGTAGCTATTTGCTTAAGGAAGTTATCCCACAGCCATATGCCAAGGGTTTGAAAGGTTGTAAGCAGCGGATTTAGTACGGTTAACGCTCCGGCAATAGCGGTTAAAAACGCGGGCAGAAAATCTTCAATTGTCCACTTGCCGAGTGGTACAAGAATGTTATCCCACAGCCATTTTAAACCATCGAATAATGTTGCCGTTATCGGAGCAACAGCCGTTTTGAGCTTTCCAAAAGCTTCGATCAAAGGATTAAAATTAACCTTGGATAGCAAACCTTTGATCTTTTCAACCATTGCGCCCACTTGCTCAGTGACTTGTAAAGTAGGATCTGCAAAACTGCCGGGGTCAAAAGCCGGAATATCCACGCCGCCTATCGGTTCATCCCCACCGCCTGCCGCTTCTTTCGGATCCGCGAGAATGTTCACCTCATCGAAGCCCGCGACCGATCCCGCCGCTTTCTTAGCCGCCTTGCCTGCTTTGTCGGCGGCGCCTGCTGCATCTTTGTACGCGTCACCTAGACCGCTTACCGAACTTTCTTGTGAATCAACGACGGCTGTAGTCGCCGCGCCTGCCGCTATGTTTGACTTTGGGAACAAAGCCCGCATGAGTGCTGCAACCTTAATGAATGCGACTTCTGCCGCCCTTGCCATCCTTGTGAGCAACGGCAATGCAATGTTGAGTATAGGCAGAAACGCTTGGCCTAGCGCCAGCCTAGTGTCACCAAGCGCAGCAACAAAGCCGCCTTTTAGTAAAGCTGTGTTTTGCGCAATCTCAGTCCCGAAATTGTTGGTCGTTGATTCTAAAATGTGATGGTAGAGAATTGTTTTCTTTAAACCCTCATTCATCGAATCCCACGGCGCATTGTTCGCCAGCATCTTATATGCGTTTGATTGTTGAATAGCGGCGACGCGAACGTTAATACCAAGTTCGTCAGCCCCGTCCGCTTCTTGGTTCATCGCAGAGCGCATGCGGTCTGAAATCTCAATCGAACTCATGCCCGTTTTGCTTCGGATGATTGCAGCCGCTTTTATCAAGTCGGTCGTTTTCTTGAGCAAGTCCTGCTCATCTTTCGCTATGGATTTCAGCCGCAAGCTATAGTTGTTAGCCATTTCCACAGCTTCCAGCTTTGAAAATCCCATAGCGTCACCAACGGTCTGTTGCCATTTAACAAAATCGTTCGCGCTTCTGCCTAGCGTTTGGCTCAATGTCCCCATTAGAGCTTCGAATTTGATAGCGTCAGCCATAGCAGAACCTAACGTAATCCCCGCCCCAATGCCAGCCAATGCCGCACCAATGCCCGCAACGGTACGGTTTATGCCACTTCTAAACTTGTCGAGGTCTTTCCGCGCTTTTATAAGCTCTGTTCTCATTTGCGAAAAGTCAGCGCCAGCGCGGATCATTAACTGTTTAACGAGTGACATGGTTCTCCCTCCTTCCTAGTAAACTGTCCCGCCGAATGCAGCGTTCAATTCCATGATCTTTTTCAACATTTGATCCTCTGTTTGTTCTTTCCGAAGCTCTGCCTGTTTCGCTTCTTTGTCGTATCCAAAAGCTTCGTCAAACGTTTTCGGGAATTTCTTATACAGCGGGAATTTCGCATTCATGTACGCCAAAAATTCTGCGCCTTTCCGCTCCGTTTCCGTCCTTTCGAGATACGCTTCAATACAGAGGTTCAGTTCGTGCGGGGTCATGTCGTTGTATTCATGCGGCTTGATCCCGATCATAAACGCGTTTTTTAGTGATTGATCCCAATCGAACGGATTTACTTCGCCGCCCGACGCGTCGCCCTGTTCGGTTTCACCGGAGTTGGATCGTTTCCCGATTTCCTGCCCATGCCCTTTGCGTAAGCTTCAGCAATTTTTTCTTGTACGTATTCGAAGCTTTCGGCACGATCCAATAAATCCTCCATCATTTCGAGGGTTAACGTTTCGTTGTTGTCTTCGGCATCCTTCTGCAATCCAAAGAATAGAACTTCTTCGATTTCCTCCATCATCTCAAGGGTTGCTGCCGCCTCTTGCCCTTCTTCCATGTCCTCAACGCTTTTGCTTCCTAGCGCCAACATTTTTTTGATTGCCTTGTGACCAAACCGCAGTTCGCGAAGCCTGTCTAACTTGATCCATACAACATCATTGTTATTTGCCATCTTCTTTTTCCTCCACTTCAATGTTCAGAACTTGTATATCGATGTCGTGCTTGCCAATGAATAATTCCAGCTTCAACCTCGGTATATCATCAACCGCAGCCGAAAACTCGACGCTGTAAACGCCGTTGATCTTTTGACCGTCTAACGTGATTTCACATTGTCGGCCATTCCCGGTTATTTTTAAGTCATGGAAAATCATTTTGTACCTCCTGCAAAATAAAATAAGGCCAGAACGCGAACGCCCCGGCCTTGATTAATTAAGCTGTTTTAATAGCTACTACCTCGTAAATTTTCGGCGCTTTGGCCGCTTCATACGCGATGATTGTCAGACGCTTACCGACGTTGATAGTCAGCGGGATAGCAGCAGACGGCGAGCCGGAAACAAGATCCTGCGAGTACACATCATCGATATAAAGCTTGATTGTGTGCGCTGCTGCTGTAGGCGTGATTGTAACGGATGCAGCAGTTACGCCGCCGAAACTGTAAGCGCGGTTGCCTACAGCAAAAGCAGGCGATAGTGTGCCGCCTGCACCTGTAAGGGCTAGAGCCGTTAACCCGCCAGATTGTGTAAGACCAAACGCCGGGGCGCCAGATACCTTAATTGTAGCTTCAAAGGAGATAGTATCCTCAAGCTCCGCGCCTGTGCTGAATCCAGTTACGACGCCACTAAATGTCCACGAACCGCCCCCCGGAAAAATGATTGTATATGGGTTAGTGCTGCCCAATTGAAAAGAATCATACAAAGCAATTTGACCGTTTGTGTCTTGAGCGTCAAAGTGCCCGGAAATACCAACTTCACCGCCGTCCTTAAACCCGCCGATAAACTCGCGGTAACCGCCAGCAGACGAAAGTGTAGTTGTATCGATTGTTTCAGCCGAAAGCTCCAAGCCTGCAATAGACGTCAATCCTGCGATAAGGTTTGCGCCGATTTGAATAGTAGTACCTAATGCCCGTTGAATCATAAAAAAACCTCCCTATAAATGTACTGTGAAAACAATGTCGCACCGATTAAGCCGGGGTAACGGTTCGTAAAGCTCCGCCGGCGGTTCAAACGTTATTTCTTGTATAAAAAAAGCGCCGGAGCCAATGGCCCGACGCTCGAAACTTTTTAAGACGTTCATGACTTGCTCGACCAGCTCTTTCATTTCCCGGTATTTGACTGCGAGAATTTTAATGTCGCATTCAATTTCCCGGTCAGAAGTAAAGCCGTCGAGGGTCTTTCCGTTCACCCCGTAATTCGACTGATAGCGAATGTAAGGGGCTTTGATGCCGTTGTTATCGTCGTCGAACTCAGGAGCGAACAAGGGGAAGACCTTGCCCGCAAGCCCTGCGATTGCTTCCAGTTCATCGGACAAAGCAGCTTCAAAACTCATTCAATTCACCTCTCATTCAACGCCTTATTTATTTCTTGTAAGCCCATTCTGACTATTGCGCGTTCAATCTCACGCTCATTGTCCGTTATGGCTTTTCGCAAATAACGCTTGCCCTCAATGAACTTCCCATTAACGGTCAAAAAGCCGTATTCCTGCGATGCCGGATAATACTTCCGACCGTTTCTCGTTTCCTTAACGAAAATGTCGTTATTCTTTGGGTCAATCTTTATGTCAAAAACCTTCTTGCCGCGTTTACGCGTTCTCTCGGCTCGCATGATGATTCCCTTTTTAAGTGCGCCCGTTTCCTTTGGAGCGCTCGACCTGGCAGAAGCTAGAGCGATTTTACCGCCTGCACGTGCTGCCTTGCTTGCTACCTTTGTCGGGACTTTCTCCAATTCGCGTACAGCCCTGCGAAGTTCGTCAAGCCCTCTTATGTCTGCTAACGTCCTACGCGCCATTGTCAGCCCCCCATTGGATAGCGAGAACAAGTCAACTCGACTTTCTCGCCACTCTTGGAATACGTTCTTATGACATGATAGACAATGCCGTTATCCAGGAGTTTAGGCTCGTCTTGGTACTCAGCACTCATTAGCTCAATAATGAATTCAGGCTTCATGCCTACTGCTGCGGCTTGGTAAACCTCACGGCTGCCTACAGACTTTTTGTTACACATAACCTCTCGCGGTTCGCCGTCTACGTCTTCAAGCTCTTTGTATTGGTTTTGAACCTTCGTAACTGCTATCAGCCCAACAGATGAACGCCACATCATGGCGCTACCTCTACCGTGTACTCCTGTGAGAGTGTGAGGTGCATTTTGAGCATGTCATAGGACTTCTGGAATCGTTCAGCGTCCGAGTTATCAAAACCAAATTGCGCTTTGCAGTAGGTCGTTATAGCCCTTTTAATCAGCGTGTCAGCGTCGTTTTCTACTTTGGAATCAATAACACCTGCGAGCCGCAGATCGTCCCGTGCTGCCGCTATCAAGTCCATGACCTCCGTATCGTAAATCGTCGTTGACGCGCTAATTCTCAGAGCCTGCTTTATGTCCGTTAACATAGACACGGTATAACCCCCAAACTAAAGAGGGGCCGAAGCCCCTCGCGTTTATTAAGCTGCTACTTTGACGATGATTACGCCGTCTGGGTCGATCAATTTGCCGTCGCAGATAAGGATTGCTTTATCTACCCACTCGTTTTTGTCTTGATCAAACCAACGCGCCATTTGCATTTGCATGTTGGAGTTGATTGCATAGTCGTCCAGACGAACGAAGATAGCGAGAATATCGCCAACTACCGAAGCTGCTTGGTCTGTGCATGGTTTGATTACATCATCCTCGACCAAAATAACCTCTTTGCCTGCAAAGCGCTCTTGCGAACCATCAGTAATACCGTAGTTAACACGTCCGATAGGTTGACCGTCTGTGCCTACCATGCCGTTGATTTGAGCTTCGAACGTACCTTTAGCCATGATGAATGTACCGCCCGCGCTGTAGGACAATGGAATTTTAGCCATTACTTTTTTCTGCCAAGCTTCCCACGAAGAAAATTCCTTCGCTGTTCCCTTGGACAACGTAACTGTTTGGCCGGCCACTACCCGTGGATCAACAGTGATTCCAAGCGGTTGACCTACGCCCGTACCTTTAATGATTGCAACGTCTAGTGCTCTTGCCATAGCTTCAACAATAAGAGAAATGATTGTCGATTCAAACGCCGCAAGCGTTACGGTGTTAGAAAGCAACGTTTGAGAAACGCGGCATTCCAAACCGAAGTAAGTAAAAGTAACGTTTGTATTTGCTTGTACTTTTTGACGGTCGGATACGGCTGTCTCACCGATCCATGTTGCGACTGGTTTAAGTGACAAGATAGGAACTTGGACGCCACCTTGAATGTTCAGCTTGCGAACGCGTTTGTAGATTTGACCTGTTGTGTAAAGCTTAACAAGCATCTCGTTCAAGATGGTTGTAGGCACAACCGCTGTAGCGTCGGCAACCGCAGTTGTAGCATTTGCACGGTATTCTTGGCCGCTGAACTCAGGAGCCATTACGCCCGTTTTTGCGAATTTCATGAACGCGTTACGGTATTCGATCGTGTTAAAACGATCCACCTCAGCAGCAGGCGTAGTGTTCGCCGGATTCGGAACCGTCACCGCTGTCACGTTCTCAGGAATGCCGTTCATCAAAGCGTTACGCGCTTCGATGTTGCCTTTTTCGGCATTCAACGCTTCAACCTCTGCTTGTAGTGCTGCCACATCAACTTGACCAGTTCCAGCTAGTGCGGAACGAATTTCTTGCAGACGTGCTGCGATTTCTTGTAGACGATTCATTTATAATTACCCCTCTCAAATTAGGAAATAGTGTCTATCAATAACAAAAGCCGCTGACGTTTTTCGGCGTCCTCGGCTTCTCGTTTCATTTTTTCGGCTTCGGCTTCAAAGAAGCTTCTAGCCTGTATTGAAGTATCGTCGTAAGCAGGAATGTCTACGGCTGACACGTCATAAATCTTTTTGAACTTCAAGATCGTTCGCGTTTGTGTTTTACGATCATATGAATCCTCAGCAACAGCAAAACGAAAGCTCATACGGTCGATATAGCCGTCGCGTATCTCCTGGTGAAGATTTCGACCTTCAACGGTGCCGCCGACCTTAGCGCGGATATGCAAGCCCCTGCTATCGGTCGTAAGCTCCAACGTATTGTTACGCGTCCGAGCGACAACTTTGCCGCCGTGATTATAGTTGAAAATCACGTCCGACATGTCAGCACCTTCGAATGCGCGAGCGTCAATGACCTCTTTATAGTCAACTCCGTCATACGAATAAAGCACCGTAGGCGAATTGAATGTCGCGGCGTAGCCCTCGACTAGCAAATCATCTGAGCCATCAATGGAACGAGCTTCGACTTCGAACGTTCTATAGTCGCGGTCATTCTTCATCGTCATTTTGTTCTTCACCCCCTTCCTCGTCTGGTGGTGGCTCTTTCGAGCCTTTGACCTTCCCGAGCTGATATTCGCTCGCTTTATCCGCATCAATAAAGTTCAAGCTCAAGATTCGTTTATCTCCGTCTTTGATCGGCGGTAGATTGAAAATCTCAAGCCCTTGGTTCATGGACAGCATGCCGCGATCCATCAGCGTTTCAATGATCTTGACCTTCGTATCATTCGAAGCATATTGCAGGCGATTAGCTTCGAAAATGATCTCGTTGCCGTGGTTCTGCGCCCCGCTGCTGAACACTTTCGCTGTAAACTCTAGCCCCATTTGAAGCGCGAACGGCTCAATCATGGACTCGTAAAAGGCGTTCCACTCCTGCTCTGAATAATTAGATTGGACAATCTTTTCATTCGTTCCGAAGTAGCTGTAAACCTTACGTTCCATAGCACTCATTTGCTTATCGTCGATCATTTTAGGGTCAGAATTAAGCGGGACGTACTCAGCTTTTGAATCCGTTGCAGCTATGCCGCCATGATTAGATGCTGACATGTATTTGCTTTGAAAATCTGCGCGCTGCTTCTCCATGTCCGTATCTTTAATCATCCCGGTAAACTTCAATATGCCGCGCAACATTGCCGAGCTTTTAACGGCGTTCGCGATGCCTTGATTAGTTACAGAAATGAGATTAAGGATAGGCGACAATGCCGATTTGTTCGATTCTCCAAACATGTCATTATTAAAAAAGAACCGCCGCAAGTGAATGACGTCATTGTAAGGCGCGGTGTACTCTTTGCCATCATAGAAACGGAAGCGCACAGCCATTTCGCCATTAACATTAAGTAGCTCGACAGACGACGACACAAGCGGATAAAATCCCTCTATCACGCTGCTGTTCGGCTTGTAGCGTATCCAGACGAATACGTTATTGCTCATCAGGAATTGCGTCGCCAGCCGATAATAGAAGCTGTAAGCGTCCATGAACTGATTCGGCCTAGTTTGTAGCAGCCATTCGATACTCTTGTTCACTGGCTCACTTACATTGCCGTTAACACGCCTTATGTGCTTCGGCTTGAGCTTACCGACGTTCCGAGCAAAAGCATCGACCGTACTGCGAACCGTGTCACTGTCGTAACCCTCGCCTGTGAAGTCGTAAAAGGTTGGGGCGCTGTTCATCATTTGCATGTACGTCCCGTTTTTCGGCGGTTGGCGATTCATTCCGAATATCATTTGAAAGAAATTACGCTTCTCGGTCAACTTTTCTTTCACCCCCCTTCACCTTTCAGCCGTTACCAATTGCGCTTACTGATAAGCTCGTTGTATTCTTCGATCCATTCAGGAGGAACGGGGAAACCCTCGTTAATGTAACGTTCAATCGCTTCTTTCAACCCTACCGCGCGCTGCTTGTCCCATAGGTAACGCGGTATAATTCCGATCGGCGGTTTTGCTTTTCTTTGACAATAAGTACATCGCAACGATTGGGGCAGTTCTTTACAATCGTGTTCCATATTAAAGTCCTCCTAAATCATGGCTTTGAAGTCGTTCATATTGTTATAAAGCACCGTGTAGGCTATCAGCATCGAAACCGTTCCGTCGATGCGAGCTTTTTGGTTCCTGCCCTTAACGGGCCGTATGTTGTCGTTGTCGTCATGCTTCACAGATGTGTTTGTCAGGTTCCAAAAGGTCAAACCGCTGTTATTGTAATTGATGCGCTTTGCGGATAAATCGGCGTGCATTTCCTTCATAGGCTGGCTCAGTGTTAATGCACCCTGCCGGACAACTTCCATCCGATAGCCCTCGTCAATCATCTCATCTGTCCAATACTTCGAATCATACGGGTCATAACCGATAATCATAGGCGTTATGTCGTATTCACGGTGCATCTTGTTAAACCATGCCGTTATGTCCTTATAATCGATTTTGTTGCCCTCACATAACGTCAGATAACCTAATTCCGCATAGCGATCATACGGGATTTTGTCCTCTTGCACCCGCTTTTCGATAAGGTCAGCAGGCAAGAAATATTGTTGTATGGCGTATATCATTTCTGGATTGTCTGGCTTAATGACAAGCAACGTCGCGCAACTTAAATCCGTTGTACTCGACAAGTCAGAACCGCCGATTGCATAAGTTCCGCGCAAATCCTCAATATCAAATTTTGCGTCGTTGTAAGCTTCCTCAAACGTTAACCAAGCTTCGTCAGACGTTTCCGGGATGTTGAAATCCTTCGTCAAAAGGTTTTTTACAAGCATCGGGTTAGCTTTAGCCTTAGCGACCTTTGTTGCTAGTTGATCCGCTTGCTTGATCGTACCAAGACCCGGATTTGCTTTCCTCCAACATGCAGGGTCAACCCATTCTTTACGATTGTCTAGCTCGTAAATGATAGGTAAAAAGCGTTCATACGGATCGGGGTCGCCCTCCATGTAAGGATTATCAAGGCGCTCTATCTTGTCCTTGGCTTCGTTATACTTTTGGTCGTAAACCGCTTCCCGCACCGTTCCAGCCGTTGTGATCATCACGATAAGTGGATTTTCCCGCGAGCTTGTACCATCGACAATAACGTCGTAAAGGTTTTTGTCCTTCCAGGCGTGGATCTCGTCCATGAGTGCGCCGGATACGTTCAAACCGTCGAGCGTTTCAGAATCGGCCCCAAGCGGTTTGAATGTGCTGTCGTTAGTTAACCCGACCAGTTCAGCGACGAGCGGCTTGATCCGTTTACGGAGCGCTGGCGACTTGTTAACCATCCGTTTTGCTTCCAACCATACGAGCTTAGCCTGGTCTTTTTTCGTCGCTGCTGCGTAAACCTCGGCCCCTGCTTCACCGTCAGCAATTTGCATATATAAACCGATGCCGGAAGCGATTGTTGATTTTCCGTTTTTCCTGGCGACAACTAAAAGGACCTCGCGATATTTGCGGGTCCCGTCAATTTTATGGATGAATCCGAACATAGCTGCAATGAATGCCTGCTGCCATAGTTCAAGCTCTATCGGCTTGCCGCCCCATTTGCCTTTACTATGCTTGCAAAAGTTTTCGATAAACTCGATAGCATGATTAGCATGTTTGGAACTGTACTCATATTCGCTATTTTGGTCATAAACGTCTGTGGCGAGCTGCCGATACATGCGGCGCACTTTCTCGCTAACGACAAGACCGTTTTCGATTTCGTTCCAGTAAGCAATAACAGGATTATAGGATACTGGATATTCTTTTAAGGCGCCGATGATCGTCACCCCCTTAGCGTTTAATGGTTAGGTCACCCTCAGCAAGTACCGAGACATTGCCCAATCCATCTGTAAACGTTGCTTTATACTGATAGATCCCTGTCGACAGGGCTTCTGTGTCGGCCGGAACTAGCGAAAGATTGAATGAGCTTTCCAGTATCGGCAATGCCTTTGTCAAAACCTCAACGTTTCGCCTTTCGACAAGCAGTTCAACCGCGCCGCCCGTCAAAAGTAGCGGATCTCCTTGTTCATCGAAGGACGGGTAACTGATATGGCGCGATTCCCCGGCATAAAGCTCGATATTCTGATTCCTTGCCGTCATAATGTCACCCCGCATTTCAATGTACATTGATCTTTCAGCCCGCAGCGTCGTATATAGCGCCCGCTCCGCTCGCAAAACTTCATCAGCCACGATTGCAGTCCCTTGGAACAACGTCGCTGTAAAGCGCATAGCCGCCGATGCTGTGACATAAACCCGTTTGGCGACTATTACACTAGCACTCGTTACAAACGCCACAGAACCTGATTTAAACGCTCTGCGAACGACTGTTACAGCCGCAGAAGTGTTGAATGTTGCCATTGCCGTTGTCGCCTTAGCGCCGCCAGTCTTTATGACGGAAACTGTCGCGCTAAATGCCGCTTGAGCGCTGGCGCTTATCTTCCGATCTTTGACCACAGAAGCAAAAGCGGTTGTGATCATTTGGGAAGAAGCAGAAATAAACCTCTTCTTGACCAGCGTCGCCGCTGCCGAGGTTACAAATGAAGCTGTAGCTGATACGAACCTTTTTTTGATGACCGCCACAGAAGCTGAGAACACCGCAGAAGCAGAAGCGGAAACGGGATGATCTACAACGCTACCACCTTCATCAATCCAAGTCCCGCCCGTCAAAATAGCGTGATTACCGTTGCCGCTTTGGTCCTGAACATTGCCGAGTGTCATGTCGTAATGAGCAACTAGAATATTATTACTGAAAAACTTTATGTTATAAATTTTCCCTGCAAGTTGTTGAATAATATTATGATTTGAAAATATATAGCTTATTGCCGAGATAGGATTACCAGAGTTTAGATGAACAGTCCCAACCATTCTAAGCGTGTACCTAGTATTTCTAGGAAGTGCAGGATAAAAGTCTGGTTGTCTTGTAGATGAGCTGTTCACATACAAATCCCAAGCCGGAAAATCAGTGTAGTCCTTTCCATCCTCTGTATAGATGATTTGAGTATCAACTACGGAATTAGGGTTAGCAGTAAAATATGTCCTATTGCCTACCTGTCCGCTAGGAATATCCATATCCATTTCCACTTTGTTGAATGTTAGGAGTGGTGTTTTTATGGAATCGTCTATACCATCCATTTGGAGATAGTAAGCCACGACCTACACCCCCGTATACGTTTCAAATATGGAGCAAGGGGTGGATTTAGGTTCATCATGACTGCATTCGTGCCAATCAATCCGACCGCCCCATGCATCGACAAAGGGCTTTAAATCTTCGAATAGAGTTGTCTTATCAGATTGCGTATTAACCCAAGCTTCGAAAATGAAAACATCGCCACCGTTATCGTCCATGGAATCCGCTGTAATCAGCCGCCATAAAGGGAACTTATTGATTTCCGCGACTATAACAGGCACACCGTCAACCGTATTGATTGCCCCGCGTATGCTGTATTTCATGATTAGTCTCCACTAATCGAAAGAGCGCCAGCAGCAATCGTTAATGTGTTCGTGTTTGCTAGTGTTTCAGGGGAACAAGAAGCCCAATAAAGAAGATTGCCTGCGGTCGCTGCGTCCCATACGCCTACGTAATTAACTGTAGGCCATGCCGCGCCCGCCGTGAACGTGACTGCCGAGTTTGTTGCCTTAGTGCCGCCAGAAGCCGCAGCATGTGTAACAGCCTGCCGAGCGTAGCCAGTCCCTGTAAGTTCGGTTGTCGGTTGGTCCGCAGATATGCCCGCCGCGTCGGTGAATAGCCCGACATATTTAGTTCCAGATAAAAGCGTGTCGAGAACGTTGTTTTCCGCATAATTCGAAAGTGATCCAGGCAATTGTAAAACCCCCTAATTTTTTTTGTTTACAAAATCATCAAAACCGTCGTCGCCTTTTTTGGGGTCGGAAACTTCGTCGCCTTTCGGTAGCAAGTCGGTGAGCTGTTTAATGATCGTCTGATAATTTTTTGCGAGCGTGGTGTACAGCTGCGCCACAGGCCGAACACGGTCAAAGGATGGCGCACCCGCTTTTTGTTGGAAAGGTTCAACCGATCCCCCGGCGTTTATGTCCTTCTCGTAATCCTCAAGCGTTACCCGCATGTAAGCCGCCCGCTGAATCAATCCAACCGCTACCGCTTTTTCATTCGGCGGCAAATTTTTAAATACGGCGGTTAACCTTGTTTCTTCGCGGGTGATCCTCGCCTTTATCGCGCCGACTTGCTTGTTTTTTTCTTTCTCTTCGTCCGTTTTTTTCGACGTTCCCATTTTCCAGTCACCTCCTAACTTTGCCCCTACCCCCTCGCGCGCGCCCTGTGTATTTTACAAATGGGAGACGGCGGTCTTGGGGCCAGCCAGTCCCAAAAAGACAAAGGGGGGGCTTTTGGACACAAAAAAAGACGCCCTCAGCGCCTATCAAACAATCTTGTCTATTGCATTCAAGCCTAGCTCCTCTTCTATGCTGTCACACACAAGGTTAATGCGATCGTTAATGATGTCATGCTCACTCTTAGTCATGCGATCATTACTATCTAACCTTATGAGCCTATCCAAGTATTCAAGCTTTTGATGAAGTTTAATCAACCTTCTCACCCTCTCGCATCTTATCTAATTCAGCAGGCGTATACACTCGCCATACTGATTTGCTTCCACACTTCTTGCAAGCCACAATAGCGGGCTTCTTCATCTCATCGGCGCTATACTCTGCCGTTATGTCACAGCTTGCACACTGACCGTATATGATGCTCATAGGCGCTCTTTGGTGTTGACGATCAACGTTGATAGGATCAATACTAGACACGCTAGTTTCTTTAAATCCTTTTGACGTTTCACGATTGCGACCTCCTTGAACTGGATAATAGTCCTCGCCATTACAATGTGGTAGTTTGCAATTAGTACAAAGGCTAGAGAAGAAGCAGCTCGTACATAGCTCTTTACCCATTCACAATGCAGCCCCCTTATTAGTTAAGGCTTATTGTCAATCCCACAACAAAAGCCACAACGAGAGTAACGAACCATATCCAACCTAATATTAGGCCGCCCTTAGAGTTATAAAGCCAATCAAGCACCCCAAGCACCCTTTCAACTACGCTCAAACGTTTCACCCACCTTTATCAGATTCCCGTCCACATCAAAAGCCGTTCCTTGAGCCGTTATAGGCTCAGCAGAGCCCATGTGTTCCTCATTGTGACAATCTCGGCAAACGTATTCGAGTAAAGCCGGATTAAGCGAGATCCACGGGTCATTTATGTTCTTTGGTGTTAGGTAAACCGTGTGATGGACAATGTAGCCTGGTTCGTTGCATCTTTCGCACAAACCGTGTACCTCTGCGATTTTAAGCTTGCGGCAGTCCTTCCACGCTTTCGAATTGTAGAACTTCTTGGCCCATGGCTTCATTTGCTGGTTTTCACCTTTACCTCTACTGTGCGATCTGGACTATTGGCTAGGTCGATACCAACAATGTACTCTGTTCCGTTAACGATCATTGTTTGATTGCTCACTGTAACACCTCCCACATTTGACGTTTCCTTTAATCCATCTCAACGTATGAGAAATGCCAACATGAGGATATACGATTTCTCTTCGCTGTCCCTCATGACCGCATTTATACACGACGTTAAGCGTTTGAATCTCGGGCCTGCTGCTTGTTGGCTTCTTCTCTTTCGGCGCTGCTTTCCTAGCCACAAAAACACCTCATTTGGGCAATAAAAAAAGCCGCTCCATTTGGGCGACTTAACGGTTATTCTTTTCGACTATCACTTTAAGGTTATCAGCAATTTCGCGAATTTTTGCATATTCCTCGTCGGTCTTGCTCATCCGAGAAATAGCATATTCGATTTTGGTTAACGCTTCTTCCAAACTGAACCATTCCAAGTCATGCACAATTAGCACCTCCATATCGTCAATATGGCGTATTATATCATGCGGAGCAGTTCAAAGGCATGACATACGCTTCGCTCGTCATTAACTGCATGGTACGCCGTAGAACGGCGATTATATTAAAAGCATACGTACTTAGTAACTTTAGAGCATATAAGGTCGAAAGCAGTATACCGCTGTTTTTGAAACTTGGCTAGAGCAAATTTGATTTGCGCAAGTCGTGGTTATTGTCCCGCAAATTGTGTTACTAGGGCAAAGGCGCCACACCTCCGTTTATCCCTTCGTTCGGTTGCCATCCGAAAAGTGCGGGACAGGCTCAGAGCATTACACAAGACGCGCAACCAAGTCCGTAAGGTTGCTTTTTGTATGGATTTCGCAGTTTGGGTCCAATAAGTCAGTAACTACATATTGAGCTCCCTTTCTGCTTTATTTTCGAGAACTTCAACCGCGTTCCTTTGCCGAGTCCAAGCGGCGCATGCAACGGCTTTTATTCTCTTAGTCTATCAATCCACGATGCAATTAAACGCGCTGCATGGGTTATCGTCATATGATGATCGATCCCTTTGTTTGTGTCGCGTGTTGCTTCGTTTCTCGATTTCCTATGCTATAAATTTACCACGTCTAAAACCTAATGATTAATCCGTTGTTGCTATAATTCGGGGAACTTTTTTGTGTGTTTTTACCACAATATTGAGAATGAATTAAACATGCTTTATGATTGGGTTACTAAGAAGAGGTGAAAACCGCATGAATATAGCCATTTACGTTAGGGTATCAACGGATGAACAAGTACAGGGTTTCTCGATTGACGTACAAAGGGATAGGCTTTCCGCATTCTGTACATCGCAAGGTTGGGATGATCCGAAACTTTATATTGATGATGGGTATACAGGAACTAATATGAATCGCCCAGCTCTCAAAAGACTAATAAGGCACATTGAAGAAAAGAAGATCGACACGGTTGTCGTTTATAAGCTTGATAGGCTAGGACGCAAGCAGAAGGACGTCATGCACTTGTTGGAAGATGTATTCGACAAAAACAATGTTGTGTTTAAATCGGCTACAGAGCCGTTTGACACGGCAACCTCACTAGGTACGGCTATAATTGGTATGCTCGCCGTATTCGCCCAGCTAGAGCGTGACATGATCATTGAGCGGACAACATCAGGACGCAGGCAGCGGACAGGCAAGGGAATGTGGTACGGCGGTCGCTTGGCTTTTGGTTATGAGTGGAACAAGGAGCTGCAAATGCTTGAGATAAAACCCGAAGAAGCAGCTATAGTCCGTGATATTTACAAGAAGTATTTACAAGGCGAGTCGCGGCTTTCTATAGCTGAATGGGCTGCCAAACGAACGAAAGCCCGCAAGTTTGACCACAGCATAGTTCGCGACATATTGGCCCGCTCATTGTACACTGGCAAGCTAATCAACGCAGGCGAGATAGTGGAAGGAAGCCATGAAGCGATAATTGATGATGAAACATGGCGAGCAGTACAGGAGGAAACCGCGCGGAGGAAGGACGGCGCAACACCTTTAGGCGAATATTTGCTCACTGGATTACTGGCTTGCGGCGTTTGTGGCGGCAACATCGTACACGTCAAGCGAGTGACAAACAGAGCCGGACGCCAATATGTGTATGAGCTTTACGCCTGCAAGAAGCAGCATGTGCGCAAAAAGGACAGAGCTGGTGCAAGTTGCACGCTTGGTTACTTTCGTCGGGAAAAAGTTGAGCAGTTTGTTATTGATGAAATTCGCGAGTTGTCTGTTAGTTCCACGAAAGTGAAAGGGGTTATCGAAAAGAAACGATCATTCGAGCCGGACGCAAACATAAGAATTAATTTGCAAGCAAAGCTCGACACGGTTACGGCTGGGATAGAAAACCTATATGACGCCATTCAATCGGGCGCTATAAAGGCTTCTGCAATTGGGGATAGATTGAGCAAGCTTGAAGAGGAACGGGAATCTATTCAACTACAAATGGAGGAAATCGAAGACGCTCCCGTATACCACGATTATCGGACGTTACACAAAAGAATAAAGGACTTTAATAAAGCGTGGCCTTACCTCACAGAATCGGAGCAAAAACGCACTTTGAGAACCGTGGTGAGTAAAGTTGTGTTAAACAAAGGCGAAGCCCATGAGGTTAGTTGGAATGCGACTTCATAGAGTTTTTCATTCTCATGATGTTTTGGCAAAACGTTTAATAAGATGAAGATGCAATATGATTTCGGCCTCAGCAAAATCTATGAGCTCGTCATTAACTCCAACCCCTGCTACGCTTTCCTTCTAGAGGGCAATTCCCTGATCCAAAACAAGCTAATCGTCGCCCACGTGCTCGCGCACTGCGACTTTTTTAAGAACAATGCCCGCTTCAGCGTCACGAATCGAAATATGGTTGAGAGCATGTCCGCCACGGCCGACCGCATTCATCAATATGAAATGGATCACGGCACGGAAGCTGTCGAGAAGTTCATCGACGCTATTCTCGCCATTCAGGAGCATGTCGATCCGACTCTGATCAAACCATATCAGCTGGATAAAAAACGCTACATTGAAATGGTGCAAAAAGACAGCGAGCGCTCCGAGTGGAATATTCCCGCATCACAGTATGATGATATATGGAATCTTGATCCTGATCGCACGGCTACAGCCGCATCGGCTGCCCATTCTCAAGCTGCTGACGCCAAACGCTTTCCACCGCGTCCAGAGAAGGATATCGTATGGTTCATCGAAGAATATTCCACAATCTTAGAGGATTGGCAGCGCGACATCCTTTCCATGCTGCGTGACGAAATGCTTTACTTCTGGCCGCAGATTGAGACGAAAATCATGAACGAAGGCTGGGCTTCCTACTGGCATCAACGAATTATTCGCGAGCTTGACCTGACGAGCGATGAGACGATCGAGTTCGCTAAGCTTAATTCATCCGTCGTCGTGCCGTCGCGGCACACGCTTAATCCCTATTATTTGGGTCTGAAAATATTTGAGGATATCGAGCGCCGCTGGGATCATCCTACGAAAGAGGAGCAAGCTCGCTTCGGCCGTGTCCCCGGCAAAGGCCGGGAGAAAATGTTCGAGGTCCGGGAGCTCGACTCCGACATCTCGTTCCTTCGCAACTACTTAACGAAGTCATTAGTTAACGACCTGGATCTATACATTTTCGAGAAGAAGGGTCCGGAATGGAAAATTACAGATAAGTCGTGGGAGAACATTCGCGACCAGCTTGTGTACTCTAAGGTTAACGGCGGATTCCCAAGTCTTCTGGTCAAGGACGGCGATTTTAATCGCGTAGGAGAGCTGTACCTCGTCCATGAGTATGAGGGCATGGAGCTTGATCTGAAATATGTGGAACGGACACTGCCGCATGTCGTGCATCTTTGGGGCAAGAACGTTCATTTGGAGACGTTCGTTGAGGATAAGAAAATTGTATTCAGCTGTGATGGGAAGAAGACGAGCCGGAAGTTTGTTTAAAGAACAACCAAAAACACTGTGCCTTCAACTTGAGGATACAGTGTTTTTGGTTTTTTAGTATTCAAAGCTGGACGAGCTAGTAAGCTTTTCTCTGCAGAATTCGAATATTCATATAAAGGCCCGCACCGACGAAAAAAAGGATCATTCCTGGGACATTCGGTAAGGCTGCTGCTAAGATCATCATAATCACAAGAATAAGCACATCACATAAGAGCGGCAGTAAACGAAAATAGTCTCTAAGAACTTGCTTAAGCGCCTGCAAATTCCACGTTGCCGCCACGAGCTCCATTGCCAAAATGCTGACAGCAGCTCCGATATATCCGAAATTAGGTATAGCGACCAGGAAGTAAAAAAGCAATAAACTGAGACAGATCCCTGCGATGAGACCAATGAGTGGTACTCTTTTACGATCTTGCGCCCATAATACGCTTGTTGTCATTTCGCGGAGTCCGACGATAAGCGGCAAAAAAGCTAAATATTTAATCGGATTAGAAGCCTCCTCTGTCCCGAAGATGAGCCAGGATAATTGTGCAGAATAAGTAAAAAGAAACAATCCGGAAGCCCAACCCCATAACCATCCCAATTCCAGCGCTGCATACGTGCGTCTGCAAAATTGTACCTTCCGGCCTTCCTGCCAGTCTGCTGCGATTTTCACGGTCAAAGTATGTGATAATGCTGCGGTGATGAGTGTAGGGGAATATACAACGATAATTGCCATGCCCGTTATGACACCGAACATTGCAGTCGCCTCCGACGACGAATATCCGGCAGCCTGCAAACGGTTTGGGATTAGAATGGCATCTATAAAGTCAGATGCAGGGATAAGCAAGCGTGTGAATGCGATGACGAGTGAAGTTTGATATAACATCGATATGTCAGAAGTTACTTCCTTGAAATTATATTTTGATATCTGAAAATTTTGAAATAAAAAAAATGATATGATCAATCCGGCGAAAGCAAGCAATGCCCCTGTGAAAGTTCCAAGTATCCCGCCTCCCACCGCAGTTGAAACGCCATAAGGCAAAAATAGCGGAACGAATAACAGCAATGATCCCACGCGAACGACTTGTTCCATTATTTCAGAAAAGGCAATCAATTCATATTTTTCAACCCCTTGCAGAAAACCGCGCAATAAAGCAAGCAGCGGTACCGCGAACAGGGCCGGAGCCAAACATCGCAGTGCAAACACAAGCTGCGGATTACCTAGAATTTGTGCAAGGGCAGATGAAAACCAGTAAATAAGAAGGCTGACGAATCCGCCAATTACGATCATGTAAAGCGATAAGAGTTTGAACAAAGCCCAACCACGGGAGACATGATTCGCCGTATACAACGCAAGAGCGGTCGGCAATCCGCCGGTAATTAGCATAAGCATTAAACCATAAAAGGAATATACAATCTGGTAGAGCCCGACCCCTTCCGCACCAACCAGCCGTGTCAAAGATATCCTGCCAATTAAACCAATTATTTTAACAATAACTATAGCACTGGAGCGCAAAGCCATTTGTTTCGCTAGCAGCGGCAGCTTCAATTCGTTCTTTCACCCCTTAGCCAAAACATCTCCTTGTCCATTCTTATGACAAAGTTGCTCAGTGTATGAGGCAAAAGATCTTTTTATCACACTATTATTATCCCTTTACATGAATCAACAAATAATCTGTATATTTATCCCATCCCAGATCAAACGGGACACGGTAACGATCCGCTGTATGAGAATTGACAAGCGGATAACCATTCTGATCAAATCCCACAACGATAGAGAAATGATCAACATCGCCTCGAATTACATAAGCAATTAGGTCTCCAGGCATTAATTGCGAAATTGCGCCATGTGCATTTTTTTCAGTCGGTTTCACGACGTCCGTAAAGCGCCCCCGACCAACGACTGTTCCGTACCCTGATCGAAGCAAAAAATTTTTAAATGCATCGGTCTGGACCCAAGTTTTTTTACCGCCGACGGAATACAAGTAGCGCCATCCACCAAACATGGGCAGGCCGCCTCCTTCCACAGGATCACCAATCACCTGTGAGGCGAAATTTGTACAATCCCCGCCTTGTCCCGTATAGTCCAAATATTTGGAATTATAACGGTGATTATTCCCTGCTCCCCAAGCGGTACCTGAATATTTTGTTGCATATGCCACGGCGCGTTTCCGATTGTATTTCCCGTCGAATTTTTCCGCTGCTTCCCCCATTTTCACTGAAGGAGCTAAACCATCCGTTGTCTCAGGTATCCATTTCGGATTCTCATCAAGCGGATCCGAGTACCATTCACGAAGAACAAGCCATTTGCCATTCATTTTTTTCAACATTATTTCGTGCCTGGTACCAATGCCAAAGGACTGTGGAGGCAAGATCTTATTTAAATAAATGTAACTGAGCTTTAATGAATGATCCAACGAAACTCTTGCGAGATCACTTCCTAATGGTTTAAGCCGCTTAATATGAATAACCCCGGTTGCTTCAACAAAATCAATTTTACGTTTTTCTGCCCATAATTGTATATATTTACTTCTGTTGCGTTCATGATGAAGCGCGTATTTGCTAGTCTTTTCCTTAAGATAGTATTGCTCAATTGTTCCCTGCTTGCTATCGATTAAGAGATCGTTTCTCTTATTAAATAATTCATTCAAAAATGATGAAAGATCTTGCTCATGTACCGGTGCTGCTTTTACTCCCGCTGTACGATTTGAAAAAGCTATAGCAACTAGGAAAAAACTAATCATAAATACCTTTATCAAGCTGTTCACGAGAAAGTATTCTCCCCTTTTAGGCGGTCTAATGCGTACCTGCTTAGGGTATCCAAAACGTATTGATTCATTCCTTGGCAGAGTAATTGAAATGAACCGTTTTTTTCACTTCAAAATTGCACAACTTATTTAATAATTTGATTGCCAAGAATACTCAGAAGAGAGGAATGAGGAATTCCCTTGCGATTCGTGCGCGCACTTGTTATTTGTGCCATAATTTTTAGCAGCAATTTTGTTCATGCTTGCAAAGGAGATGGAACTGCTGAATTCCCCCTATTACAGTTCTCTGTCATGAGTGACATTCATATTAAGGAGGGTGATCCTATCGCCCAAATCCGTTTTCTCAAAGCTCTTCGGGATCATCGAAATATCAATCCTAACAGCTCGATCTTGATTCTTAATGGCGATTTGACGAATGGACAAAACAAAAATTACAAACGATTGGAAAAATTGCTAAGGAAGGTTCAGCACGCGCCTGTACACGCTACGATCGGAAATCATGAGTATTATCAAATATGGAAATATGAACATGCTGGGCTGCGGCTTAATCCCCATTGGACAAGCGAGAAAGCCAAGGAGCTTTTTCAAAACCGATTTGGGTATAAAAAGCCCTATCATGATCTTTGGTTGGATGATTATCATTTTATTTTTTTAGGCAGCGAACAGTATCGTGACTTCGATAAATCTGTTCAAGAAGACGCCTATTTAAGTCAAAAGCAATTAAACTGGTTGGCGAGACGACTGGAAGAAAATTCGATTACACCCTACAGTAAAACCAAAAAACCAATCTTCGTCTTCCTGCATCAACCACTTGTCCAATCATTGGATGGTAGTGAAAATGCTCGGGGAGTAATTCAGCATAAAGAATTGCGTCAATTACTTCGAAATTACCCGCATGTCCTTTTATTTTCGGGTCACACTCATTTAGATTTGGAAAACACAAAGCAAATGGCATTCGATAATTTCCATATCATTGGAACTGGTTCCATCCGCCAAGTTAGAGAGCAACATTTTGTTCCGACTCATAAAAGTGAAAGCTTAATCGTGGAGGTTTATAACAACCGAATCGTAATAAAAAAAAGAGAACATATCTCAAAACGCTGGATTTATCCGCATGAAACGATTTATTTAAAATAAGCAATCGCTTCTGACTTAATCCCCGTGAGGAAGACTGCGCGTTATCGGTTCGAAGGATGATTGAACCAGAAAGCGTGTTTGGGCAAAGACCAACAACCAGAAATGGCGTGGCCAGGGATAACCCCCTGGCCACGCCATTTCTTCATTTTCGCCGATTCATTCATGAAGCGAGCTGTCTCATCAAGCGAGCAAACCTACTTTTGAGACAGTCCCATTTTGAAAAAACCAAGCCAAATATAAAAGTACGGATTCGCCCTGACTTTGTGATTATTGGGCACGTTTTGTAAAAACGACAAGCCTAGCGTCATATTCTTTTTTACTTCGGTTATATTTACCGCCACAAGTAATCAAGTTTAATCTTGGTTCATTCGACGCTCCAAAAATTTTTTGAATAGGTGCTTCATCTGTTTTAAATTTTTCAACAGATTCCACGATGAATTTAATTTTTTCGCCTTTCTTGCTCTTAATAACGACAATATCACCCTTTTTTAGTTTTTTTAATCGATAGAACACAGCAGGCCCCTTGTAGTTGTCCACATGCCCATCTATAATCGCATTGCCAGGAGCCCCTGGCAGTATGCCTGTTGATGCGAGATACCCCACTCGTGCTGTATTGCGGGGAACGCCCATTTGTCCATTTTTTATAGTTACAGGCTCAATCTTTGCATTAATTCGGACGGCTGGAATGTACAATGAATCAGGAATAATTCCAACCTTCGATTTTGATTGAGATTTCAATTTCTTCGTTATTTGAATATCTTTTATTTCCTTTTTCGTTTCCTTTATTTTCGTGACTTCAGCAATCTTTTTCTTTCCGGAATCTGGATGATTGAGATCAGTGCGAACGGATTTCTCTTCTGAAATGCTTGAGCCGGAATTATTATTCGCACGGTTGAATTTGGAGCAAGCTGTACTACAGGATATCATCATTATCGTCAGACCAACTACTATCCACTTTTTCATATCCATTTGAAAAAGAGGGGTATCCCCCCTCTTTTCCACTCCCTATTCTGATTGCTCGCTTGCGCCGCCATGCCCTGTTTTAGGCATTTGCGTAATATCTTTTGCTTTTAAGCTTTTGGCATGCAGTTTGTGAGCCTTATGTTTACTTTTTGCATGTAACTTTTTCTCGTGCATCTTTTTCTCATGCATCTTCTTCATATGCACTTTTTCTTCGTGCTTCTTCTCAGTTACAGGAGCGGATGCATATGCTGCTGAGCCTGCTGACAAAAGCATACACGCTGACACAAATGCAAAAACCATTTTTTTCATGTTGATGCCTCCTCGATTATTTTGGGATTACCCTATATCAGGTTGTCCTCATTTTTAATTATTATGAATTTGAAGGACCTCAGAAAGTAGTCCTATTTTTACCAAACCAAGAAAGGAATTATCGTTTCATATCGATGATGTAAATGACATTTTATCCTCAATTCCCCCAGAATAATTCGACTTCACTTAGAAAAAAATAAGACTGTAACCAAATCAGAGAAAAAGGGGTACGAGCATGAAAAAAGCTTTTGTTCAACTAAGTTTTCTAACCTGTCTGATGTTGTTTTTCACTGTTCCAGCGTTCGCAGATAACACGGGTCGAAATTCGAATTATACAGATATGGGCTATTACAAATCACAGGCCAGCAGCGATCATGCGATTGGCAATGATACACGCAATGACGTTACCCGCGGAATCAGCAACACAAATCAAATGAACACGAATGCGACCCGCTACAGTGTGAATAACTACAGAGCGACAACTGCAACAGATGATGGGTTCGATTGGGGCTGGCTAGGTTTGCTCGGATTAATTGGATTGGCTGGGATGCGCAGTCGGGAACGTGACCGCGACCGCACCTAATTTAATGAAAATAAAAAACCGCTGCACATGAGCGGTTTTTTATTTTGGCTTTAAACAATAGGTTCCAATCGGCTATTCATGTCTCCATTTATTCGATTTTATTTTTATTGTTTATTAAATCGGATACCGTTACAATTTGATATCCTCTGTTTACTAATTCAGGCAAGATGATTTTCAAAGCTTCAACTGTGTCCTGTGATCCCTGGATATAGTCGTGAAGGAGAACGATATCTCCATTCCGTGCATTATTCAACACCTTTTTTACAATATGATCAACTCCCGGCTTTCTCCAATCACTCGTATCCTGATGCCAAGACCACAATACAGTCGTATATCCAAGCTTCTTGGCGATTTGAATCGATTGATCATTATAAAACCCTCCGGGCGGACGGAACAAAAGCGGCTTTTTCCCAGTCAATCGAATTAACGATTGCTCCGTTCGAGAAATCTCGTCTTTAATCGTTGAAGAATTGACTTTACGATTGAAGTAAACATGATTGAAAGTATGATTAGCGACTTCATGACCTTCAAATATTTCTCGTTTGATTATTTCTGGATATCGTTCAGCACGATAGCCCAATACAAAAAAGGTTGCTTTTGCATTATACTGCTTCAGAAGATCTAATATCGGATCCGTTGTTTTGGGATAGGGTCCGTCATCGAAGGTTAAGGCTATCTTTTTTGCCTTGAGAGGCACCTCCCAAACAATTTCCCCCCGCTTCTCATAGAAAAAGCGGTCTCTTTTTGTAACTGGATACTGGAATCCGCTAAAAATGACAACACACAATAGAGCTAATATAAAACGGTTTAACCACATAAATATCCCTCCTACGTTGCGATTTTTAACGATCAGTCATGGCTAAAAATATGTATGGCTTATCCTATGAACTGTAACGTAGAACCGACAGTTAGAAACTAACTGTCGGTTGGCATACAAAGTGATTAGCGAAGAGGAGCGGTGATGGCACTTCCAATATCACGAATGATCAAACGGACATCCTCAGCCAGGTTTTTCACCGGATGAGTGCTTGTCATATGCGAGTGTGTGGTCACAATACGAGCATGTAGAGCTTTATCTGTTGTTACGTGTATGTTGTGCTGTGGATATTCCTTCTTCAAAGCATGCTGAACATGCTTCTCGATACGCGCTGCATCTGTTGTGTTTTTCACATCAAGTCCGACAATAGCATCCTTACCGTGCAAAACAACGGTTGCTTTTCTTATACCGCTTACCTTTTCAGCGCTTTTCGCTATTTGCTCCGCTTTTTTCAAATGACTCGCTGTATTCGTTGTATCCGTTACACTCGTTCCATACCCTCTTTCGACTACGGTACCGTCTGTTCGAGGTGCAATGTGAGATACAATATTTCTGTCTGTTCGAGGTGCAATGGGGGATACGATATTTCTGTCAGTTCGTGGGGCCATATTGTTAGCTATTCTTCCTACATCATGTCTTGCTCTTGTTTGCATACGATCTGCCGGGTGCCTTGTACCACATGCTCCAAGGATCAAACTCATTGCAACAATCATGACAAGCGTAATTTTGGGCAAATGCTTATACATTTTTTATCATCCTCCCTGCTGTATTGATTCTTATTTTTCTCCGATCCGTCTGGATTATGAGTTACATTTTTTTCAAGGTTTGTTTCCTCCGAGAAGCACAAAAAAAGAACAGAATCCTGGATATAAGGTATCCAGCGGATTTCTGTTCTTTTTTGCCCATCTAATTTCATCAATCTTCAAGATTACGCACATCGACCGTTACATGAAGCGCCTGTTCCCCAGTCCCTCGATACACGCCCTTTACGGGTACGATATCCTTATAATCGCGCCCATGCCCCAGCTTCACGTATCGCTCGCCAACCGGATCGGCATTCGTTGGATCGAAGCTGCACCAGCCAAGACCTGGCACAAAGGCCTCAACCCAGGCATGCGAAGCTTGCTCGAAGTCCGCACTGCCACCCTGTAGGTCGCCAACGAAGTGATAGCCGCTCACATATCTGGACGGAATGCTGCAGGAGCGGCAGCCCGCGATCATCAGATGAGCAAAATCCTGACAAACACCGCGCTTGCGCTCAAACATTTCAGAAATTTTAGTCTTTACATCCGTGGCTTCCGGGTCATAGATGAACTCGGAGCGAATCTTGCTCGATAGTGCTGTAAGCCAGTCCAGTACGCTTACTTGACTGCGCTCATCTCCCTTACCGACCTCATTGATAAATTGTTCAACCTCAGGCGTAATCGTCGTGTACGCCGTTGTGACCAGAAACTCGGTGTAGCGGTTGACTGCTTCTTCCGTCCTCAGCCAACTCCAAGCTTGCTCGGGTGTATACTTGCTTAAGTATAACGAGTGCTCCTCAGCCGTCGGAGCCTGCTTGGTCACGACCGTCATGGAAGATCGAATGGTCAGTCGCTTATGAGGTCCGTTCACAGAGAAGGCGTGCACCCGATTGTTAAAATAGTCCTCGTATGCAAACAAAGAGGTATTCGGCTCAATTGTGATCGCATGCTGATAGCAGGATTGCCGCTCATTCGTGCTGGGCGTAAGCCTGATCTCATTGACACTGTCGGTCACCGGCTCCGCATATTCGTATTGCGTCACATGTAAAATACTCAGCTTCATGCACTCGCCTCTCCCATCCGAAAAAAGGTTTTAGCGAATGCCGCCCCTAGCTGTTGACAAGCATCGAGCAAATGAGCAACGATTGCTCCATTACGGTCAATAACCATATCCTCCCGCTCTAAGCATGCCAGATCGGCCGTCACCTTTCCGACCTGACGGATGAGGCGCTCATGAGCCGTCCGTAGCTGCTTATCCTGAAGCTCGATCTCACGCATATGATCATCCAGCGTATGAAGCGAATAATGCAGTGATCGTGGAAAAGCGCCGTTCAGCACAACAAATTCAATGATGGTTTCCACCGATATGCCGTCGGCATAGTAACGGCGAAACGCCTGGTAGCCGCTGACAGAACGCAGCACAGCCTGCAAATAAGGATAAGCGTTCACGCTGTTCCAGCCTGCACCGCTTGCAACATTGCTAATCGCCTTAATAATGCGCAGCGTATTCTCCGATCGCTCCAAATAACGTCCGCATTCAATAAAATGCCATTCATTCTCACGAGGCATAACCGATTGACTGACACCCAAAAATAAGGCCGTCCACTCCTTAATGCGTCCAAAGAACAAATGCGGAGACTCCAGCAGCATATCCTCAGGCTGCTTTTCGCGCAGCCACAAATAAAAGGCATTGGTCGTATCCCATAGTTCACTCGGCACCTTCTCCCGCAATGTGCGAAGATTTCCCCGGGCATGACTAACACAGGAGACTAGGGAATTGGCATTATCGCGATCCAGCGTCGTGTAATAAAGCACATCCTGCTCATTATAGGTGCTGTATTGCTGCTCGTATGCTTCACGGCTGCCTAGCGCATCAACAATTCTCGCCCATTTCGAATAAGACTCGGTCTTATCAGCCTCCTGGTTCCCATCCGTCTCCATGCCTTCTTCATCTGCTTGCAGATGATAATACACATCGATTAGTCTCGCATGATTTTCAGCCCGTTCCATATAACGTCCGATCCAAAATAACGCCTCTGCATTCCGGTCCAACATACACTTTCCTCCTTCGTAGAGTAACTAAGACACCAGACGCTTAGCACTTAGCGCTTGAGCACCCATGTATCCTTGACTCCGCCGCCTTGCGAAGAATTAACGACAAGCGATCCTTCCTTCATGGCCACACGCGTTAATCCACCTGGAATGACATGCGTTTCCCCGCCCATGAGCGCAAAGGCGCGCAAATCGATATGTCGGGGCGTCATGCTCCCATCCACCATGACCGGTGCGCGGGAGAGCTTCATCGTCATCTGCGCAATATAGCGCTCCGGTTCACGCTGAATCGCTTCCCGAAACGTTTGGAGCTCCATCGCAGTCGCACTCGGTCCGATCAGCATGCCGTAGCCGCCGGACAAGGACGTTTCCTTCACGACAAGCTGCTCTAAATGATCCAGGACATAATCCCTTTCTTCCTTGCGCGACAATATATAGGTTGGTACGTTGTGTAGAATCGGCTCCTCGCCTAAATAATAACGAATCATATCCGGAACATAGGCATACACCGCTTTATCGTCAGCCACACCCGTACCCGGCGCATTCGCGATAGCGACATTACCAGCACGATAGGCATTCATTAAGCCCGGCACGCCGAGCAGCGAGTCAGGCTGAAAAGCCAAAGGGTCAAGAAAATTATCGTCAATTCGCCGGTAGATGACGTCAACCTGCCTAAGTCCGCGGAGATCGCGCAAATAAATTTTATGATCCTTGTATACGAGATCTCTGCCTTCTACGAGGTGCAGACCCATTTGCTGCGCGAGAAAGGTATGCTCATAATACGCGGAGTTGAAGGCACCTGGCGTTAAAAGCACGATAAGCGGATCACGTTTGCCGTTAGGGGATAGTGCGCGGAGCGAGCTTAAAAAGCAGTTCAAACTGCGGTCAATGCTTTGCACGGAGCTGTTTAAATATAAATCATGGAACAGCTCGCTCATAAGCGTTCTGCCTTTAAATAAATAGGAGAAGCCCGAAGGTGAGCGTAAGTTATCCTCCAGCACATAGTAGAGACCCTTCTCATCACGAATCAAATCAATACCCGATGCTGTAATATATACACCGCCCGGTACATGTAGACCAGCCATTTCCGGGCGAAAATAAGTATTCGATACGATCATCCGCCGGGGAATGATACCGTCTTTTACAATCCTTTGTCCATGATAGATATCATGGAGGAAAGCATTGAGCGCGCTTATGCGCTGCCTGACGCCTAGGTCCACACCTTCCCATTCATGCTTCGGGATAACTCTCGGAATGTAATCGAAGGGAATTGTTCGTTCGAGGGGCTCATTTTGCGCGCTGCTGTATAAAGTAAAGGTAATACCCTCCTCCATCATTCGCTGATTGATTGCATGCTGTCGAATGGCAAGCTCAGCCGGTTTCATTTTTCCGAACAGCCGATGAACATTCTCATAATGAGCCCGAACGGAAAAGTTCTTGTCGAACATTTCATCGTAAAAGGCCTGGGCATCATAATATTGGCCTTGCGACTGCTTTGCTATCGGCATGACAACCGCCTCCTCCTTGATGGACAAAGCACCTAATTCGTGCTTACTGTATACATATTCAATCGTTGTATTTCAATTTACGTCAAAAAACCTAACATTATTGATACACTTCCCTAATATTGTTAGGATTATCATACTAAATTCTGAAAATTGTGTCAACTTTTATAACACAAAAGCAGGAACCCTCCATTCGAGAGAATTCCTGCTTTTTCTAAGCTGCATATGGAGCCAGGATTGATTTAATTGCTGCAGGTCCTTAGTAACCTTGTCTACCATTTGAACGAACGAAGCCAGCTCCTGCGAGCGTGCCGCTTGGTTACGGGCTTCCACGGAGGTTTGCTCCGATTCATTGCGCACAGCAGACAGTTTTTTCTCAATTTCCTCGAGCTTCGATTGAATGCCTTCCAGCGCGCTGCGCGACGATGCGGCAAGCTTGCGTACTTCATTGGCGACGACCTCGAAGCCTCGGCCATGATCACCGGCCCTCGCCGCTTCAATAGCCGCATTCAACCCAAGCAGATGGGTTTGATCCGATATGCCTCGAATTAAAGTACCCATTTCGTTTATCCCGTCCAGCTCCTCGCGAAGCTCTCCTAATAATGTATGCGTCTTATCCTGGGAATGCGAAGTCGAAATTGCGGTAGCGGCAATGGATTGAGCGCCCTCGTCCAGTTCGACCATAAGCGAAGCTAACTGCTGCACCGCATTCGTCACGGTAGAGAGCATGGTCGAACGGCTGTCTGCAAGCTCTTGTATTTGCTGCTGCTCATGCTGATTGTAAGCTTCCAGTACGAATTGGGAGTCCAGATTGAACATTTTCGTCAGCGCATACACAACCTCCTGCCACTGCTCTGGAATAACCCGTTGAAGCACATTCGTCGCGATGTCCAAATAAATCATATATGTACCTAAATACCAATCCGTCGTCAAGCCTATACGCGAGTGGACGGAACCTATCTTTATTCGATTTTCAATATACGATTGATCAATAACGCCTGCCGTCAACGAAAGCCAATACCAGCGCTGCGTTTCCTTCAATCTATCGATGGTGCTGACTCTCGCTATGAGCGCTACGAGCTCCGGCTGCTGACTGATGTTGTCATAAAAGCGCTCCACCACTTCATCTACTACCTTATCGGAAAACATACCCTTAAATTAAAAAGGCCGATAGACTTTTTTCTATCGACCGTTTGCAGCTTGATTTGCTTCTTTTGTCATTCACTTTATTCCGCCAATAATCAACAAAAACGACACTGTTAATTTGTGCGGCGAAGCTGCCGGCAGCAGCATTCGCCAAGTATATAAAATCATTAACGATTCAACAAACTTCCCACATAACGCAACAATTCATTCGAGCAAATCGGGCAGTATCCGTGCTCATCCATCAGGCGCTTCGTCACCTCGTTGATCCTCTTCAGCTGGTTTTCGTCCGGCGTTTTCGTGGAGGTCGTAATTTTCACGATATCCTTCAAATCGGCGAACAGCTTCTTCTCGACCGCTTCACGCAGCCGCTCATGACTCGTAAAATCAAACTTTTTGCCTTTGCGCGAATAGGAGGAGATACGGATTAATATTTCCTCACGGAACGCTTTCTTCGCATTTTCCGAGACACCGATCTGCTCCTCGATAGAACGCATAAGCCGCTCATCCGGATCCATTTCCTCGCCGGTTAAAGGATCCTTTATCTTGGACCAATTGCAATAGGACTCGATATTGTCCAAATAATTTTCAAACAAGGTCCGGGCAGACTCCTCGTAAGAATAAACAAAGGCCTTCTGAATTTCCTTCTTGGCTAGCGTGTCGTACTCTTTCCGCGCTACGGATATAAAGTTTAAATATCGCTCCCGCTCTTCCTTCGTAATGGATGGATGCTGGTCGAGACCGTCCTTTAGCGCGCGAAGCACGTCTAGCGCATTAATGCACTGGGTATCCTGCTTGATGAGCGCACTCGAAATTCGGTTAATGACATAACGCGGATCGATGCCCGTCATGCCTTCCTCCATATATTCGCTCTGCATCTCCTTCAGATCCGCTTCCTTGAAGCCCTCGACCTCTTCGCCATCATACATGCGCATTTTTTTGACGAGATCCATTCCTTGCTTCTTCGTTTCCTTCAGCCTGGTAAGTATGGAGAAAATAGCAGCCGCGCGTAAGGCATGCGGCGCGATATGAATATGCCTCATATCGCTCTGCGAAATAAGCTTCGCATAAATCTTTTCCTCATCTGATACCTTCAGATTATAGGGCACCGGCATGACGATCATCCTGGAATGAAGCGCCTCGTTCTTCTTATTGCTAATAAACGATTTGTACTCCGATTCATTCGTATGGGCGATGATAAGCTCATCGGCGCTGATAAGAGCAAAGCGCCCTGCCTTAAAATTCCCTTCCTGCGTAAGCGAAAGCAAATTCCACAGAAACTTCTCATCGCATTTTAGCATTTCCTGGAATTCCATGAGACCACGATTGGCCTTGTTCAGCTCACCGTCAAAACGGTAAGCGCGCGGATCCGATTCCGAGCCGTATTCCGTAATGGTCGAAAAGTCGATGCTGCCTGTCAAATCGGCAATATCCTGCGATTTCGGATCGGATGGACTAAACGTTCCTATCCCGACGCGGTTATCCTCCGAAATGAATACCCGCTCCACAAGCACATTTTCGATCATTCCGCCGTACTCGGTTTGCAGTCTCATCTGGCAGGACGGACAGAGATTGCCTTCTATGCGTATGCCAAGCTCCTTCTCGACCTCAGGACGAAGCTCATGCGGGATAAGATGCAGCGGATCCTCGTGCATCGGGCAGCCTTTAATCGCATACACAGCGCCGCGCTGCGTTCGCGAAAAACGTTCTAGACCTTTTTTGAGCATCGTGACTATCGTTGACTTGCCGCCGCTTACAGGTCCCATCAGCAGCAATATCCGTTTGCGAACGTCCAGCCTCCGAGCTGCCGAGTGGAAATACTCCTCCACCAGCTTCTCAACTGCACGATCCAATCCGAATATTTCCTGCTCAAAAAATTTATACTTCTTGTTACCCCCGACCTCTTCCACCCCATAGGATTCAATCATTTCATAAACGCGAGAATGCGCAGTCATAGCCGGAGCTGGATCCTTCCTGAGCAGCTCAATATATTCCTTGAACGATCCTGTCCATGCAAGCTTCTCACTCTCGGCCTGATAATCTGATATTCGCTTAAAAATATCCATACCGTGCCTCCTCCCATCGCTTCCGCATTCCACTAATCGTTCTACGCCCGGGATTGGTTTCTAGACGCTCTATCGAGTGGTGCCAACTTTTATTGAAGTATTACATTTCTATGCTTATTCGGGTAGGAAATTGACCACTATTTTTGTCCTTCATCCAGCAAATTACGACAAGCTTGCATAATCCTTTGCTATAATAGCGGTACAGGTAAAGTTAGTAAGGCACGGAGAGGAGAAACAAAACTTGGCCGTTTTACGCGAGGAAGAGCTTTACAATCCTATAAAAAAATACTATGAGCAGCTTGGGTACATCGTAAAGAGCGAGGTACTGCATTGCGATTTGGTCGCCATCCACCCCGAGCGTTCAGAAACGATTATTGTTGAAATGAAAAAAACGTTCAACCTTGCCCTGCTGCTTCAGGGGGTTGAACGCTTGCGAATAAACAAACATGTCATACTCGCGGTTGAACGCAATCGCAAAAAAAGCGGCGCTCATAATCAACGGTTTGGCGATTTAACTGAGCTGTGCCGCATGCTCGGACTTGGCTTTATGACGGTCACGTTCTACAAAACGAAGCCTCCGGTCATTGAACTGCTGTGCGAGCCCGGAGATCCGCCGCAGCGCGGCGTCAGACGCAGGAAGCAAGCCCAGCTGCTCCTTGAGTTCAAGGAACGCAGCGGCGATTATAATATAGGTGGAAGCACGAGGCGCAAGCTGGTTACCGCCTACCGGGAAAAGGCGCTTCGCTGCGCACATGCGCTGCATATGTCGGGCCCGCTTGCGCCACGCGAGGTAGCCGCCTTTACCGGGTACAGCAGCAGCGGCCAGACAATGCGCAACAATTACTACGGCTGGTTCGAACGCATCGAACGAGGCAAGTATACGCTGCGGCCAGAAGGAGCAGCCGCTTTAGAAGAATATCGATATGTCATCGCGGAATGGGTTGGCTCGCTCAGCTCCGCGCCGTAAATTCACCGAGCGCTTCCACGAAGCGCTCGACTCCCTGCTCCGTACGCGCACCTGTATTATAGGTGAAATTCAGGCGGGCAGTGTTCCGCTGCGGATTATCCGCATAGAACGAGCTTCCCGGCACAAATGCGACGCCCTTACGAACTGCACCGCGAAGCAGCGCTTCCGCATCCATTCCTTCAGGCAGCTCCAGCCACAGGAACATGCCGCCCTTTGGCTTCACCCAATGGATATTCTGCAATCCTTGCCGCTTCAGCAATCCATGCATCTCCTCCATCCGCTTGCCATAGGAATCTGAAATGCGCCTGATATGCTCATCCAGATTAAAACCACTGAGCAGCTGGCTCAGTATTTGCTGATCGATTGTACTGGAATGCAGATCGGCAGCCTGCTTAGCCTTAGCCATCATCTGAATAACGCTGCTGTCACCAATAGCCCATCCTGTCCGAAGGGCGGGAGCTACCGTTTTAGAGAATGTGCTCGTATAGAACACCGCTCCTTTCTCGGCCTGGCCCTCAAGCGAAAAAAGCGTAGGAAACTGCTCCATATCATCGAATTGAATATCCCCGTAAGGATCATCTTCTATAATCGGCATTTGGTACTGCTTGCACAGCGCCAGCAGCTGCTGTCGGCGTTCCAGGCTCCATACGCGTCCAGTAGGATTGCCGAAAGTCGGGACCGCATAAAGCAGCTTTGGTCGATGCTCACGGATCAAACGTTCTGCATCCGCAGGGATAATGCCATGCTCATCACTTTCCGCCGCTATGACCTTTAAGCCGTGCAGCGCAAACACCTGAAGACTTGCGAGATAAGTCGGCTTCTCGACAAGAACAGCATCTCCGGGCTCCGTTAGCACGCCGATAAGCAAATCGATGGCCTGTTGCGAGCCAGTCGTCAAGATCATTTGCTCGGGCGTTACGAACATTTGCTTAGCAGCCATCCGCTGGCAAAGCTGCTCACGCAGCGGCAAGTAACCCTCGGTTAATCCATATTGCAGTGCATTTGCCCCAGCCGTGAACACACGATCGGCTGCTTCACGAATAGCTTGAACAGGAAACAGCTCTTCAGCGGGAAGCCCCCCCGCGAATGAAATCATATCTCTGCCTTGCGTCAGCTTTAATATATCTCGAACAGCTGACGATTTCAGCTGTGATATTCTAGCTGAAAAATGATAATCCATATTATGCACTCCTCCTTACAGGCTTATCAATTGCTTTATTCTCATTCTCTATGTTAACAATGTGTTCACAACTTTTAAAGTTTTCTTTTTTACTGGTGTTGGTTATAATAAAGACAGCTAATTGGAGGTGCAGGACAGATGAATTTGATTATTGTCATGACTGTGTTAGGGTTATTTATTGCAGCGATGTTGACCAGCTCCTACAATGACGACAAAACAAAAGGACTATAAGCAGACCCATTAGCTTATATTCCAAACAAATGAAGCTTCCCGCTGAGCGCTTGCGCTCGTCACGGGAAGCTTCATTTCGTAAAAATAGCAATCTAACGCACCAATTAATGCTTGATCTCCGCCATTTCCTCCATACACACACCACATACATAACGTTCCTTAAATTCACGAACTTCGACTATTGAGCCGCAGAATACGCATTTTGGACGGTATCGCTCTAGAATGATGTGATCGCCCTGGACGAAAATTTCAACGGGATCCCCCTCATTCATCAAGTAACGTTTACGCAACGACTTAGGAAGTACAATTCGGCCGAGTTGGTCCACTTTTCTTACTACACCTGCTGGTTTCATCACTTTCACCTCTTTTGTGTCTTTTTTTGCAAGCCATATTGAGAAACCTCTGCGTTATAGTGTTTCGATGGTAAAACGACTTTTCCTTCCTAGAATAATAATTTCTTAACATCCTGCAAATCTAATCTAGTGCCGGAAAATGATTTTGCCGCAGCGCCTCGTATACAATTATCGCCGCTGAATTGGACAAATTGAGCGATCTGACCTTGTCTGTCATCGGCATTCGAATGCAGGTTTCCAGGTTCGCATCAATCAATTGCTGCGGCAATCCTTTGGTTTCCTTGCCGAATACAAAGAAATCGCCATCCTGATACTCAAATTGCGAATATACCTTTGTCGCCCTTGTGCTGGCATAAAAAAACCGACTCTGCGGATATAGCGCAAGCACCTCATCGAAGGAATCATGATATTCGATATGCACGGAATGCCAATAATCAAGTCCAGCACGCTTCAATGTGCGGTCATCTGTATCAAAGCCAAGCGGTCTAACAAGATGCAGATGCGTTCCCGTTGCCGCACAGGTACGAGCGATATTACCCGTGTTAGCGGGTATCTCAGGTTCTACTAATACGATATGAAATGGCATAGCCCTCTATTTCACCTCTCATTCTGACTATTATACACGAAAAGTAATAATATTTTTACACCCAGTTAACGTACCGTTAATCTTAAGCATAAGGTCGACCTTCATAATAAAGGCTAAACTAGGCGCAAGCGCATGAAGGAGTGCTGAACAATGCGAAAAAGAATTTTGGTCGTGGATGACGAGCCTTCCATCTCAACGCTGATTGAATTTAATTTAAAGCTTGCCGGTTACGATGTTAGAACCGTAGGCGACGGAGAAGCCGTATTCGATATGCTGAAGCCCTTTCGGCCGGATCTCATTGTTCTAGATCTCATGCTGCCAAAAATGGACGGAATACAAGTTTGCCAGGAGCTTCGAAAGCAAAGCAACGCTGTTCCCATCGTAATGCTGACCGCGCTTCAAGATGTTACAGATAAAATAGCCGGGCTCAACAATGGCGCGGACGATTATATGACAAAGCCATTTAGTCCTCAAGAGCTCATATCCCGTATTCAAGCCATCTTTCGTCGCGTTCATTCTCTGCCTGGTGCAGGAGACGAAACCGTCTTCGAAATCGGACGGCTGAATGTTATGACCGAACAACGTGAGGTCTATGTAGACGGCAGACCGATTGAGCTTACGCCAAAGGAATTCGAGCTGCTGCTGTTTCTTTGCCGCCATAAAGGAAAGGTGCTCAGCAGACAGCAGTTGCTGCACGGTGTCTGGGATTATCATTTCCTTGGCGATACGCGAATTGTTGACGTACATATCAGCCATTTGCGAGATAAAATCGAAAACAACGCCCGCGCTCCCGAATATATAATGACCGTGCGCAATGTTGGCTACAAGCTTAACGGACCTTCTGCAGTTGAAACCTCCTACGCTTAACGCCAAAACCGCCCTTCCCTTCTTATACAGAGGGTGAGGGCGGTTTTTATGCTACCCTTGCTATTCTCATCCGATGACTGAACTCGTCGTTTAACCGTTACGTTTCTGGAAATCAGCCATAAATTGCGCAAGCGCCTGGCAGCTTTCCAAAGGTACGGCATTGTAAGTCGAAGCACGAAGACCGCCAACGTCACGGTGACCCTTTAGGCCGACAAAGCCTTCCTGCTCCGACTCCTTAATGAACAGCTTCTCCAGCTCTTCGGTGCGAATACGGAAGGTAATATTCATAAGCGAACGGCTTTGCCGCTGCGCTGCGCCCAAATAGAAACCTTCACTTTGATCGATCGCATCATAGATCAGCTTCGTTTTGTCGCGGTTATATTGCTCTAATTGCGCTACTCCGCCCTTGTCCTTGATCCACTGCAGCACGAGGCTTACCAAATACACCGAGAAGGATGGTGGCGTATTGTAAAGTGAGGCTGCTTTGGCATGTGTATCATACCGGAACATGGATGGAATTGTTTTCGGACTCTCCTTTACCAGATCATCGCGAATGATCACAACAGTAACACCCGATGGGCCAAGATTTTTTTGTGCGCCGGCATAAATAACGCCGAACTGGCTGACATCGATTGGACGGGACAAAATATCGCTCGACATATCCGCTACGAGAGGAATATCGCCTGTATTCGGGAATTCCTGGAACTGCGTGCCGCCAATCGTTTCATTTGAAGTCAAGTGCAGGTAAGCCGCGTTGTCTGGAACAACAATTTCGGACATTGTCGGCATGCGCATAAACTTGTCAGACTCGGTCGTAGCAGCAACAACCGTCTCACCGACAAGCTTTGCTTCCTTCAACGCCTTGTCAGCCCACGCTCCTGTCATCACATATGCACCTGGCTTGCCTGGACGCAAAAGGTTCATCGGCAGCATAGCAAATTGGGTACTCGCTCCGCCCTGCAGCAATAATACATGATAATTTTCAGGAATTCCGAACAATTCGCGCAGCAAAGCCTGCGCATCGTTGTTCACCTGCTCGTATAAAGCGCTTCTGTGGGACATTTCCATAATGGACATGCCTGCGCCCTTATAATCGACAAATTGCTCCTGTGCTTGCTTCAGCACCTCAAGCGGTATTGCGGCTGGTCCTGCATTAAAATTAAATGCTCGTGTCATATTCGGATAACCACCTTCGATTCTTTATACATGATATGGCTATGATAGCAAGTTTGACGGTCGGCTTCAAGTCTAATCCACATAGTTAATCAACAAAAAGTCGAACGTATGTCGATTTACTGACAAAAAACATTCGGGTTTTATCGTTAACAATTCATATTATATCAAAAAACGGACCCCAGTGGGGTCCGTTTATTAATTATCACGATTGGATTAGCAATCGTAGTATAGGCTGAACTCATGCGGATGAATACGAATTGCAACAGCTTTCGCTTCTTGGCGCTTGATTGCTACATAGTTCTCGATGAAGTCTTTGGAGAATACGCCACTTTCAGTCAAGAAATCGGAATCTGCTTCAAGAGCGTTAAGCGCTTCGTCAAGCGTGCCAGGTACGCTGCGAATTTCTTTTTTCTCTTCTTCAGGCAATTCGTAAATATTTTTGTCGAAAGGACCGTAGCCAAGAGCAACTGGATCAAGCTTACGCTTGATGCCGTCCAAACCAGCAAGCAGCATTGCTGCGAAAGCAAGGTAAGGGTTAGCCGTGTTGTCTGGTGTACGGAATTCAATACGACAGCCTTTAGGTGTTACAGCTGCAATTGGAATACGGATTGCTGCAGAACGGTTACCTTTAGAGAATACAAGGTTAACTGGTGCTTCGTAGCCAGGCACAAGACGTTTGAACGAGTTTGTGCTTGGGTTTGTGATAGCGATCAAAGCCGGAGCGTGGTAAAGCACGCCGCCGATGTAGTGCATTGCCATTTCGCTAAGGTTAGCATAAGCACCTTTATCATAGAACAAAGGAGCGTCGCCATTGAAGATAGATGTATGAACGTGCATACCGCTACCATTGTCACCGAACAGCGGCTTCGGCATGAAAGTAGCCGTTTTGCCGTATTGGCGAGCAGTGTTATGAATCACATATTTAAATTTCATAAGATTGTCAGCTGTTTTTGTCAATGTGTCGAAACGGAAGTTAATTTCTGCTTGACCAGCTGTTGCAACTTCATGATGATGACGTTCTACGCGAAGGCCCGTTTCTTGTAAAAGGCGAACCATTTCACTGCGGATGTCTTGTTGGGAGTCAACTGGAGCTACTGGGACGTAGCCGCCTTTAACCGGAATTTTAGAACCAAGGTTTCCACCCTCTTCTTTACGGTTCGTGTTCCAGCCAGCTTCCTCGGATTCAACCATATAAGAAGAAGAATTCATTGTGCTTTCAAAACGAACTTCATCGAAAATGAAAAACTCAGGCTCTGGCGCGAAAAATGCTGTCGTACCAACGCCAGTTGTTTGAAGATATTCTTCTGCCTTTTGAGCGATGCTCCGCGGATCACGATCATAACGGTCGCCATCAGGTGTATAGATATTACACATAACGTTTAGTGTAGGGTGATCAGTGAAAGGATCAATAAATACGGATTCTGTATCCGGCATCATAACCATATCGGAGTTTTCAATACCGCGGAAACCATGGATCGAAGAACCGTCAAAAGCTACCCCGTTTACGAAAGTATCAGCATCTACCTCAGCAGCCGGCAGCGTGATGTGATGTGCATGACCAAGAAGATCCACGAAGCGGAAATCTACAAACATAATACTGTTTTCTTTAATATTGTCCAAAACATTTTGAACTGACATTAATAATTTCCTCCATTTCCGAACATTAGCGTATTGTTGAACAGACATTGTTCAATTATTGCTCCAAATCCATGTCGTTATTATAAAACTAGGCCTCAATCTCCGTCAATAGCTATGTAAGGTATTTTTTATAGCTATGTAAGCTATACTTACAAGTTTGAACAGATGTTCACAATTACTCCTTATAGACAATTAAAAAGCCCTTGCCATCCCAGGATGACAAGGCTTTTTCGCTGGCTAAATTAGATTTTCCATTCCTTGAATGCCTCTGCAGGCTCTTTCGCCGTATCAAATTGCTTGCCAACGATCGGAGCTAGCTGCTCCAGATCCTTCAATAAATTAGCGAATTGATCCGGGAACAGCGATTGTACGCCGTCTCCTGTCATGGAGTTGTCTGGATCAGTGTGCATTTCTACGATTAGACCGTTGGCTCCCGCCGCCACCGACGCTTTCGACATCGGCTCTACCAATTCACGTCGGCCAGTGCCATGGCTCGGATCTGATATTACCGGAAGGTGGCTGAGCGATTGGAGTACGGGAATAGCTGACAAGTCAAGCGTGTTGCGTGTGTAGGTTTCGAAAGTTCGGATACCACGCTCACAAAGCATAACATTTGGATTGCCGCCTGCCAAAATGTATTCCGCTGCGTTTAGAAACTCGTCGTAGGTTGAGCTGAATCCACGCTTGAGCAGAACCGGCGTTTGAATAGTGCCCAGCTTGCGCAGCAGATCAAAGTTTTGCATATTGCGCGTGCCGACTTGCAGAATGTCAGCGTATTCTGCACATACCTCCACATACTCCGGCGTCATAACTTCTGTAATGGTCAGCAGACCATGCTTTTTGCCGGCTTCCGCCATCATTACGAGTCCTTCTACACCTACGCCTTGGAAGCTGTAAGGACCTGTACGCGGCTTAAATGCGCCTCCGCGAAGTACCTGGCCGCCTGCCGCTTTAACCAAACGTGCGATTTCATCGATTTGCTCTGGAGATTCGACTGCGCAAGGCCCGCCCATAATGACAAGGTTGCTGCCGCCGATCTTAACGCCCTTAATATCGATAATCGTATCGTCCGGATGAAAGTCGCGGCTTGCCAGCTTGTAGGATTTTGAAATTTTGATGACATTGTCGACTCCCTTCATTTGACGCAAATGCTCAGAAAGGATAGGTTCAACTTTGCCGATGATACCGATAACCGTCCGGTCCGTCCCTCGCGATACATGGGCCTGCACACCCGCTTTCTCGATGTAGGCAACAATTTCCGTAATGCGCTCATCCTCAATATTTGCTTTTGTTATAACGATCATATGATTCACTCCTCAGTTTTTTTCAATAGCAGGTTTCCCGATCTAACTAACTTCGTAAATACCGAAAAAGATGATCCAGCAAGCCTGCCCTCTCACTTCAACGCTTATACGCTTTATAGCTTTTATGCTTTGTGGCTTTTATGCTTTTAATCACTAAAGTAAATATACAAGAGAAGTCGCTTCTCGTCAACCTATATTGCAAAAAAATATTCTGTTTCGGCATTAGCTGTGTAACTGCTTCCGCTCTACTTCATATAGAAAAAGGAGAACCAATCCCCGTCGCTGCTCGATTTCCAGCCCTTGGTTTGAGATTCTCCTAACTTTACATTATTGTTATCGATTGCATGCGTAACCAATGCTGGCTGCAATCCTTAAAATTCTTATTCTGTTTTCTCCGCAGTTGCCGCGGCGGATGTGTTAACCGCAGACTTCACTCTAATGTTCGGCAGCAGCTTATTCATATTGACGGTACGGCGAATTTCCCAGGTATCGGGTTTGTTATGGTCATATTGCTCCAAATAAGTGATGACCTCTTTCGTTAACGGTGTCGGTGTCGAGGCGCCAGAGGTTACCGCTACTCGGTCAATTCCCTTCAGCCATTCCTGCTTTATCTCCGATACATCGGATACGCGGTACGCTTTGACGCCTGCGATTTCCTCGGATACCTGCGCCAGCCGATTCGAGTTGTTGCTTCGCGGATCGCCAACGACAATACAAAGCTGCGCTTCGCCAGCCTGCTCGGCTACAGCCTCCTGCCGCACCTGCGTCGCAAGACAAATCTCGTTGTGCACCTCCGCAGCTGGATATTTCTCTACCAGAAGATTAATAATCTGACGGATATCCCATTGCGACATGGTCGTTTGGTTCGTAATAATAATACGTCCTTGCGGAATTTGCAGGGAGCCGATTTCTTCCTCGCGTTCGATCAGGTGCACGCGATCCGGGGCAACGCCAATCGCGCCCTCCGGCTCAGGATGACCCTTCTTGCCAATATAAATAATATGATAGCCCTCCGCAGCCTTCGCGCGGATTAAATCATGCGTTCTTGTTACATCAGGACAGGTCGCATCCACAACGGAAAGCCCCTTCTCTCTCGCGCGCTGACGAACCTCTGGCGACACGCCGTGCGCCGTAAAAATAACCGTTCCATGCTCAATTTGATCTAATATTTCAAGCCTGTTCGCGCCATCTAGCGTTATCACGCCTTCCTGCTCGAAGGCATCCGTGACATGAGCGTTATGAACGATCATCCCTAAAATATAAATAGGCCGTGGAAGCTCCAAATTTTTGGCCGTTTGCAACGCCAGCACCATCGCATCAACTACCCCATAGCAGTAGCCTCGCGGCGATATTTTTACAATCTCCATCTCTTGCACCCGCTTTCTGACCGGATCTGCGTTATAACCTTTTTTCCTTCATCTCATCCGTTACTTCTATTATAGACGAATCAGCCTTGTCCGCAAAGCTTATCGGCAGCCAGATGGTAAACTTCGTGCCAGCCCCCTCGCGAGTCATAACCTCGACAGAGCCCCGATGCTCGTCAATAATCCATTTGGCGATTGATAAACCTAGACCTGTTCCGACCGTCACACCTCTAGACTCATCCGCGCGATAGAAGCGGTCGAATATATGCGGAATCTCATCCGGATTCATTCCAATGCCGGTATCCTGGATGACAAAGCCGATTTGAGACTCCCTGCGAATAGCGCTCAACTCGATATAGCCTTGCTGCGTATATTTAAAAGCATTTTCGATGAAAATGAACAGCAGCTGCTGCAGGTAATTAGGGTTGCCATTGACGCGAACGCCGTTCAAGAGCGACAGATCACCAATTCTCCATTCCGCCGTCCGCGGCAGGAGCTGCGCTCTGCGAACGACCTCCTCTGTAAGCGGAAGCAGCTCATGCGGTGTCTTCTCCATCATATAGCCCGCATCCGCCCTTGCAAGCGCGAGCAAATCGTTCACAAGCGTGCTCATTCGCTTCGCCTCCGCGGAAATATCGCTCATCGCTTCCTTGGACAGCTCCCACCGGTCGTTGTCGAGCGGCAGCCACTCGCCGCTGTCACTGCTCAAATTGGTCTCACGTACTTTATCCCACATCCGCTCCAGCAAATCAATGTTGCCGCGTATCGTAGTGAGTGGCGTTCGCAGTTCATGCGAAGCATCGGAGACGAATCTTCTCTGTGCCTTGTAGGCATCATCGAGCTCGTTGTAAGCCATTTCAAGCCGCGACAGCATTATATTCAGCGTGCTGACGAGCTTGCCGAGCTCATCATCCTTAGGACCAACCGCTGGGATACGCACGCTAAGGTCGGAGCCCTTCTCGATTTGCTCTGTCGCGCGAATGACTCTCTCGATCGGGCGGAGCGCTTGACGGGCAATGAACAATCCAACCGTAAAGGCAATAAAGACTACTACCAGTGATGAGAATATCAGTATTGTGCGAAGACCTTCTAAAAATCTTGCTTCATTATAAGTAAAAGTGCCGACCTGCAGCAATCCGACCAAACTTCCGTCTTCTAATAGAAGCGGTTTTTGATAGGTTAGCATCTCATACTTCTTGTTATCAACTTGAACCTGTACATTTACAAAACCCTGCTGGGGTTTATTCTCTGAATCAGCATATGGAATAAACAGTTCTAGAGCCCGTAAGTTATCCGATTGAGAGACGACTTTTTCTTTATAGTTGACGATCTGAACATACATGTCCTTTAACTCAATTCCAACTACACCCAAATCCAGCCTCTGACCCATAAAATTATATGCCACAACGCCCAGCCTATCGCTATGGCCCTTAAGCTGGTCTTTAATCTCCGCATACGTATTCCAATTCACGAAAAAATATATCGCAATGCCAAATACGATCATCGTTACTGCAAGCAAGCCTGAATACCAAAGCGTCAGCCGTAGCCGAATGGACATACGTCAACCCGCCTCTCCGCGAAGCACATACCCGGTGCCGCGCACCGTTTGGATTAGACGACTTCTTCCGCCCTCCTCTACCTTCTGGCGCAGCATGGCGATATATACCTCCAGTACATTAGACTCGCCGCTAAAATCATAACCCCAAATTCTCTCCATGATCGCATCGCGGGTAAGCACCCGTCGCGGATTTTGCATAAAGAGAAGCAGCAGGTCATACTCCTTGGATGTCAGCTCAATCCGCTGGCCTGAGCGAATGGCCTCCCTGGCATCCATATCAAGTATTAAATCCTCATAAACCAACTGATTGCTGGCCTGTTCGATTTTATCCGCTTTACGGCGCAGCAAAGCGCGAGTCCGGGCGAGCAACTCCTCCAAAGCGAACGGCTTCACTAAATAATCATCCGCTCCCAGGTCAAGCCCCTTAACCCGATCACCGATATCATCTTTAGCCGTCAGCATTAGAATCGGCACGGCGCTTCCTCCCTCGCGTACGCGGCGGCACACCTCCCAGCCGTCAACCTGCGGCATCATCACATCAAGAATAAGCAGGTCCGGCTCTGTCGTAAGCAGAACCTTCAGTCCTTCCATCCCGTTGGAGGCAGTAGTAACCTCATAGCCTTCGAAGGCTAAGCTTCTCCGCAGCAAGGAAATAATTTTATCATCATCGTCTACCACAACAATATGGTGTCTCATCCGGACATCCCCCTCTATTTGCAACAAAAAGCGCAGAGCCCGCTGTCACTCTGCGCTTGTTCAGCTTGATCAAGCCACTGTTTATTTTTTATTGTACGCCAAACTTATTTTTGTCGCCAATAACAACCTGAAGATTCATTTCGGCGCCTTTGCGAACGATGTTCAGTTGCACTTTGTCGCCGACTTTGCTCGCTTGAATCGCTTTGATTAAAGCCGACGTATTATTGTATTTTTTACCGTCTATGCCTACGATAACATCAAACTGCTGAAGCTCAGCCTGATGTGCAGGCGAGTTATAATATACATTCCGCACGATCGAGCCTTCAACGCTATCCATACCTAGCTGCTGCGCGATCTCTTCCGTCACATCAGAAAGCTCTGCGCCGATGAACGGAATGGCTGGTTTTTCATTATTTTTCAAATTCTCCAGCACACCTTGAATCGTACTCGTCGGAATCGCGAAGCCGATACCTTGCGCCTGCGAGCTCACTGCTGTATTAATACCAACTACCTCGCCATTTATGTTGAGCAGAGGTCCGCCGGAGTTTCCTGGGTTAATAGAAGCATCCGTTTGCAGCAAATGCTCATATTGACGCTGGCCCTGCGAATCTTGAATGTCGATCGGACGCTCCTTCGCGCTTAACACGCCTGCTGTAATCGTATGATCGTAGCCGTATGGATTACCAATTGCAACTACCCAGTCTCCAATATTAATATCATCAGAGCTTCCTAGCGGCAGTGTAGGGAATGCTTTGTCGCCTGTTATTTTCAGCACCGCCAAGTCCAGCTCATAGCTTGAGCCTAGCAATTCCGCTGTAAACGGCTTATCAAAGCCTTGGACAATAACTTTGATTTGATCAGATTGCCCAACAACATGCTCATTCGTCAAAATGTAGCCCGATGAATCGAAGAAAAAGCCGGTTCCGATTCCCGATTGCTGCATATTGCCTTGCCCTTCCTGCGGGCTCTGCGTGCCAGGATAGCTATCGCCGAAAAATTGACGGAAAAACGAATCATCCATCATACCTCCGCCGTTTCCCTGATTCGCAGCATTTACAAAGGTTTCAATTTTGACTACAGCAGGGCTGGCAGTCTCGAATAATTGTGCAATATTGTCCGGTCTTGCTGCAATAGCAGCAGCTGAACTGTCGCCTCCGCCTGTAGTCGAAGCTACGGTACCGCTGGCGCTTGTCGATTGCGGTTGACCTGTCAGCGCCTGCTGAGCGCCAGTGAACCAATTATTTATATCCGCCGTATACATAAGCCCACCTACCAGCACTACGCCTGCAAGGAAGGATAGGAAGATTGCTTTGAAGGAAGTGCGATTTTTCTCTCTAATCTGCCAAGGCCCCTTACCCGATGGCTGCGACGATGTGAAGGAACGAATTTGTGATTTCTGAGGCGGCTTGGCTAACGTAATGTTATCTTCTGATGTATATTGGCGCTGCGCCTCCTCCTCTCTTGGATAGCTCGTTGCAGACGTTACCGACGATGCCGTTCCATAGGGTTGATCCTGAATGATTTCAGGCTGCTGATGTGCACCTGTTTGACCCGCTGCACGCGCCTCCTCTTGCGGATTTGCTTTGAAAGGACCATACGAATAATAATAGGATGGCTTATCCCCTTTCTCCTGAGGTGCAGCAGTTGCATCCTGCAAAGGACTTATTTCACTTTTACTCTTTTCTGCGCTGCCCTGTTCATCGTTAGACGGGCGAAAAAAGTCATCATAGCCCTTTTTGTTGTTTTGATCGTCCATGTCCATACTCCTCCTTGAATCTTATTCCATAAGGCATCCAAAGCGATAGCTTCGAATGCGTTTTAGTTGAATTAATACTATCATGCACATTCTACCTTAAAACAAACTTAAAAGGAATTTAAACAAAAATAAAAAAAACGCTCCAGCAACTGCTTGGACGCGTTTTTTTGCTCTATACTATGGAACGACATTCAACGTGAAAACAGCTGCTCCACCTCATGAAGCGCCTGCTTCGCACGATCCACCCATTGCTGCTCCACCTCTGCGTCAGGATCCACTGGCGTTTGAAATTGATCGAATAACGCGCCTACGACACGAACAGACGCTTCAGGATCATTTCCTTCCCGGTAGAGATGCTTCAGAACATAAGGTGTCCCGAGCCTAATTATCGCCTCTGTATCTGTCGACTCAACATCGATATTTCCATTAACAACATCGAACGGCACTCGAAGCCATACTTTACGCTCTTCGTCCAGCGCGCGATCAAAAAAACCTTTATCGTAATCCCAATTGCCGCCTAGCGAAAATTGCTGCCGCTCCAGCAGCTCCCTCATCTGAATGAAATGCTGCTCCCGTGATTCAAGCACGGATGAGATAGGTATCATGACGGTTACTCCTTTACTCAAGCGATTTGCTAGTAGGTAGTATACCCGCCATGTCATCATTTATGTGCGATTGGCCCAGCCCTTGCGATGAGCCAGAACGGCCAGCTGAGTCCGATCCTCCAGCTCGCATTTCATTAGAAGATTGCTTACATGCGTTTTGACCGTTTTCACGCTAATATGCAGCTCCTCCGCTATTTCCTTGTTTGACTGCCCATCGGCGATCAGCAGCAGCACCTCCTTCTCCCGCTCCGTCAAGCCTTCGTCCCCCGATTGCGCGGTGCGCTGGCGCAAACCGCGCGTCAAAGCCTGAGACACATCCGCTGTCATGACAGGCATCCCTTTGAAGGCGCCGCTTATCGCATATATGAGCTCCTCTGCAGAAACGGTCTTAAGCACATAGCTTACGGCGCCTGCTTCAATTGCCCCATACACCTTGTCGTCCTCAAGAAAGCTAGTAAGCATAATGATTCGGATTTCCGGATATTTGGCCATGATCGCTCTTGTCGCTTCGATTCCGTTCATGCCTGGCATCATCAAATCCATTAATATGATTTGAGGATGCTTTTCTTCCGTTAGCGTCCCCAGCATATCCAGCGCTGCCTGCCCGGACCCTGCTTCTGCAATCACCTGAAACTTCGGCTCCAACATCAAATAGGTGCGCAAGCCTATCCTTACCATATCGTGATCATCAACAATCATGACTCTTATAGATTCTGCTCGGCTCATTCTTCTGGCTCTCCCCGCAACATTTTTGGTATCGTTACTTTAATTCTCGTGCCGCTTCCCGGCTTGCTCCAAATCTCCGCCGCGCCGCCTAGCTTCTGAGCCCGTTCCTGCATGGTCGACAGCCCGTAGGAGCCTCGCTTCACCTCGTCCGGCTTAAAACCTACCCCGTCATCCTGCAGTGACATTACAACCTGCCGCTCATTATCGGAGAAGGCCAGCGTACAGCCCCCTGCTTTGGCATGCTTGACGATGTTGGCCATCGCCTCCTGTGCAATAAGAAACAGCTGATGCTCCTTCGCTTCAGACAGCCTTTCCTTAATGCGCCATTCCAGCTCGCCCTGAAGATTGTTTTGCCGGCAATAATCGGGAAACCATTTGTCCAGCGCTTCATAAAGCGTTCTTCCTTCCAGCTCCATAGGCCGCAGCATGGTTATAAAATTCCGCATCTGCTTTTGCGCCAAATTTGACATTTGAACAAGCTGCTCCATGACCGAATCGGCTCGCTCGCGATCAACCTGCTGCAGCTTCGGCAGCGAGGAAGCACACATATGGATCGCAAATAGCTGCTGACTAACCGTGTCATGCAGGTCTCGCCCTAAGCGCTTGCGCTCCTCCAGTACCGCCGCTTCATTCGATGCCGACTCGGTCATTACATACTCCTCGCCCCGCTTCTGAAGCCATTTCATTTTTTCTTCCATCTGCTTAGCCAGCTCATTAAACTCACGATATACCTCAACAAATGAATTATGACCGCTCTCCGTAATACGTACGCTATAATTCCCATTTGAAGCCTGCTTTAAGGAGAGAAGCAGAACGTCAATGCGGCGGCCAATACGCTGTGCCGCCCAGTAACCGAAGGCTGCGCTTACGAGCAAGAAGACGGAGGCAGCGCCTAAGCGCACTTCCGTCAATCCGCCTTCCTTGGCAAGTCCAATCCAGGCTGCCGCTCCAAGCACGAGAGACACCGCGGATGCAAGGACGAACATGCCAATCAGCTCCCACTTGCCGCTTCTTAATAAGCGAACCATCAAAGCGGATCACCCTACTTTCGTGACTCGCACATCACCGATAAAGGTGCTGACGATAAGCTTAATTTTTTTGTCCGATTCCGTATAAAATGGAGATTGAATGTTGATATTGTTGAACATGCCGCCTTCCTTCCGCTCCAATACTTTTACATCGCCGATAAAGGCGCTCGAAACAACCTGCACACCAACCTCGAAGTCATTTGGCACATAAATCTTTACATCTCCTATAAAAGAAGAGATGCAAATCTTGGTTTCTCCAAGTCCGATCTGCGCTTTCGTTAAATCGAGCACGGTATCGCCAATAAAATGCGAGATATTAAGCGGCTTCAGATCCCAATAGTCATGACCGATATGAATATCGCCAATAAAGCCTGAACGCGTCTGTACGTTCGGATCACTGTGATTCCACCACTCCATATGCTCCTTATAATTTCGCTTATGGTGCTTATGGCTCTTTTTATAAGAGGCGGTCTCTTCGCTGTGCGCATGGCTTCCATAACTTTGTTTCGCTTCCTGCGAGCTTTTTCCTAAGTCGATTCCCGTTTTCTCGGGCGAAGACTTCGTCGGATCAGGATGAAGCGGCGGCGCTGGCGGAACATCCGAGTTGTCCTGATAAGGCCGGTACGACTTCCAATCATCCGCAGGGGGCTGATAACGCCGTGATTTAGGTCGCCAAATTAAGTTAATTCCCACGATTATAATAATAACCGGCCAAATGTAAGAAATAATATCACCGAGTGACCATGCGAACCATCCCAGGTTCCGCCCGAGAAATACAAACCCGATAAGCAGTACGATTGCGCCCCACCAGCCTGAGCCCGAGCCATGCGATCGGCCGGTCAGCAATCCTTTTATACCGACAATAATCAGAATAACAGGCCAGTAGGTCGAGATGATATCGCCAATATCGATGGTCACATGACCCATTTGCCGCAGTAAAAACACAACACCTACCGCAATAATGATTAATCCGGTGAACAGCCGGTTTAAGAAGTTACCATTCAAGCAGCCCAGCTCCTTACGTTTTCAACGTCATTTGATAGCTTTAGTATAACGGACGTCCTGCAATCGCAACAGGGGACGGCCGATTGAAATCAACCTCAGTCTCTAGACGGAGTCATTGTTCATATTAACCAATTACAACCTAACACGAGTAACGAAATATAACATATTGCGTTGACATAGTTCACTCTTTCTCCTTATAATGATCATCGAATTAGTTAATGTATACAAACCTGACTCACAATACAGATCAATAGGAGATGAAAATATGGACGTATTAGAACTGTCGAAGGGACTCGATACGATCTGGGTCGTTTTGACTGCCGCCATGATATTGCTAATGGAGGGCGGATTCGCGTTGCTTGAGGCAGGATTCGTGCGGCAAAAGAATGCGGTTAGCATTATTATGAAGGTATTCGTCGATATCGCTTTCGGAGCGCTCGTCTTTTACTTTTTCGGGTTCGCATTAATGTACGGTCAAGATGCCGGAGGCCTTGGACTCATTGGCTCAACTGGTTTTCTAATCAACGGCGACCTGTCTCATATCGTAAATAATATTTCGCATGAAACCTACTGGCTCTTCCAATGCGCATTCGTCATCGCTGTCATATCCATCGTTTCCGGGGCAGTAGCGGAGAGGATCAATTTTCGAGCTTATATTTTGTTGACCATCGCCATGACAGGATTTATCTATCCGCTTGCGGGACATTGGGTTTGGTCCGTCAATGGCTTTATCGGAAAGCTGGGTATGATCGATTTTGCCGGCTCTGCTGTCATTCATGCCTTAGGAGGGTTCTCCGCGCTTGCAGCCGCCATATTTATCGGTCCTCGGATCGGTAAATTTAGCGCGAACGGCAAAGTGAATATCGTGCCTCCCTCTAATTTGCCTCTCGCATCGGTAGGAGCCTTTATTTTATGGTTCGGCTGGTTCGGCTTCAATGCGGGCAGCACCTTGAGCGCAACAAACAGCTCCATAGGCCATATCGCAATTACGACAATGCTCTCTGCAGCAGCAGGGGGCGCCACCTGTATTCTGTTCACCATGTTTCGTTATAAGAAAGCAGATCCGCCGATGGTCATCAATGGCTCACTTGCGGGCCTTGTCGGTATTACTGCAGGCTGCGCATTCGTATCCGACGGCGCGGCTATCCTTATCGGCGCTGTATCTGGTATCGCAATGGTGCTTGTCACCGAGCGGCTGGAACGCAGACAAATCGATGACCCCGTGGGGGCGTTCGCAGTACACGGCATTAGCGGCAGCGTAGGTACGCTGGCCGTTGGTTTATTCGCGCTGCCTGAGCTTGCGGGGGAAGCAGGCAAAGGCTATTACGGTTTATTTTACGGCGGAGGCTGGCATTTGCTTGGCATACAAGCACTAGGTCTAGTTATCGTATCCGTTTGGGGCTTCGCCTTAACTTGGAGCGTATTGTGGCTTATACGAAAGGTTATGCCTGTGCGCGTATCGAAGGATGAGGAGCTTATTGGACTTGATGTAGGCATTCACGGAGTTCCTGCCTACAGCCATGAGCACGATTTCCTCGATTACGACCGCCTTAGAGGCACAAAATAAACGATCATAAAAAGAAACCGTCTAAAGCCTCGGAAGGCATTAGACGGTTTCTTAATTTATTGATGTCTGGTGACAAGATTAATTTCGTTGATCTCACTCGCAAAACCATCCGACACGGATACGATATCGCCTGCTGATCCATTCTGAATCGAACGGACGCTTTCAATTTCAAGCCGCAGTGCACGAGCCTTCTCCATCGGCTTTCTTACAAAATGAATATATTCAACCGCTAAATGATGATCGGGCTTCTTTCCTGTAAGCATTCTTCTTAACGTAGACATGGATTGATAAGCGCGCTCTTCCATTAGTCTGCGCTTCTCATAACGCTCAACCATCTGTTCTATTTCAGCTATTTCCTGCTCCTTCTTAGCCACATAGGCTTCTATAAACGGAAATACTTCACCCGCTTTACGATGATGAGCAGAATCGGCATAGCCTGTATGAGAGATTGGATTTATCATCAGTTTTCACCCGTCTTGTCATGTTATTATTTCTCACATATGTATCATACAACATCCAAGGAGGGATTGAAAACTATTTTTTCAGTAAGCTCTCTATTGCTGCGAAATTGAAATATCTGCTCCAATAACGCCGATTACTTCGCCAGCTTCGCTGCGGATGGGTACCGATATCGTTATACACAGCTGCTTCGTTATCGCCGAAATATAAGCTTCAGATTGAAAGTTCTGCCCCATCATCGCTCTTCTCCACCATTCACGTCCCTTTGCATTTAACAAGCCGGCTTCTGGATAAGAGAAAACGAAGGATCCATCCGAGTGATTAGACCAAATCGCTTCGATATCCTTTTTAGAATGAAGCAGTTGTGTCAACTTGGATGCATGCGTGCTTTCCTCTAGCGGGAACAACCGTAAATCAATCGCTGCAGCATTTAACCATTCCTGAACAGCCGGTACATTCAGGTTCGACTCCGCAATGGTTCGCTTCTGCTCAACTTGCTCAATGGCGTGCGATAAATCTGTTGATGAACGCTGAAGATTCCGACTAATCCGGTTTAGATTGCTAATTTCCTCACGCTGTAATTGATTCATCTGGAGTGTGCTGTCTACGCTCTCCAGCGTTTCATTCACAGCATCCACGACATCTTTCAGCATCAATGCAGAAGCATTCATATGCTCCGTTTGCTGCTTGCTCGCGATACTCGTTTGTTCAACAAGATTATCTACCTCATTGATCTGAGTAAAAATAAGGTCCATACGATCTCGATTTTCGGCCATTTCCGCAACACCGCGTTCGACCGACGACTTCTCTCGGTCTACGGCATGAACAACAAGCCTAACACCTTGTTCAATTTTATCGACAAGCGCTGTGGACCGCTTTACGGCCTCGCCGCTTTGCTCCGCAAGCTTCTTGATTTGCTGCGCCACAACAGAAAATCCTCTTCCATACTCACCGGCATGCGCTGCTTCAATGGAAGCGTTAAGCGCTAGCAGCGACGTCTGGGACACGATCTCTTCAATAAATTGATTAATTTCATTAATATGCGATGTTTGCTCGATCAATTGACGAATGTGCTGTTCCATCGTGCGATTATTTTCATTCAACTCACTCATCACTTGATCCGTTGTCGTAAATGATTGGCGTACATCCAATACAATTCCCTTCGTTTGCTTGCTCTTTGTATTCAGATGAGAAGAAGCTCCGCTAATTTGCTCGGCAGCGGAGGCGACCTCCTGAAGCGAAGAGAACGCTTCCTCGATGCGATTCATAGCACGAGAGCTGGTTGCGCGAAGGATTTGCTCCTTGGCCAACGTTTGATCTGCAATTTCAGTTAAATTACGGCTAGTACGATCGACCTCATCTACCGCAGCCTTCAATTGATCTGAAATAACGACGGACTCATTCAATAAGCTTGTCATTCGTTTCCGCTCCTCGGCTCCGAGGGAAGCTTGAGACGTTTTGTTATTCCGGGTAAACCAACGAGCAGTTCCAGTCATGTCAGGTTTCATCTCCTCAGGACGTAAAACACAAAATTTTCTAAATTATATATCAGCTTATGCCAAAAGAAAAGAGGAACCGCAAGGTCCCTCTTTGTTGTTTCAATAATTCAATATGTTTCGCAATCACTTCTCAGCTTTTTGTTGAGCTGTATTTGACGCTTGCTTACCGGCAGCATTGGTTTGATTCTGGCCTACCTCTTCAGCGAACTCAGCATTGTATTGGTTGTTTTGAGCTTTGTTGTTTTTGTTTTTAGCCATTGTATTCACCTCCCCGGTTCATTGTTAGTATAACAATTCTTTCTCTAAATATACGGTTAATTTAGGTTTCCAAATAAGTCTGCGGGATTGGCTTTCCTGCTTCAATAGCTCGATTAATTTGATTCAACCAAGCCTGAGACAGCTTCCCTGTCCCTCTGCGCAGCACTTCAACCTGAACGCTTCGCTTGCCCCATTGCTCGTATACCTGCTTGATCGTATCAAAATATAAATCGATGCGTTTGCCTTTTATAGCAGAGCCTGTATCTGCAACTACGCCGTAGCCATAGCCAGGAATGTATAACAGGGTGCCAATCGGAAACAGCTTGGGATCGGCCGCAATCGTTGATACTTGATCTCTTCTTACCTTCACGCCTGAATACGTAATGCCATACTGCGGATGACCGGGACGCTTGCCCGTGGACTCGACGCCTGCCGTATAGCCAGTTGCCACGACCACTATCGAGTCCGGCTTACCTCTATTCGAGGCAAGCTCTGCTGCCGCATCGCATCTTAGCGCATTAAAAGCCGATACCATAACAATCAGGAGCACCAATGCAGGTATATTTTTTTTCATACAAAAAAAGCTTGTAGCCATCTGGATTACTTCCTCCTCAGAAGAAATAATGCCCTGATGGCCCAAGCTTTATACGCTGTTTATTATTATTCTTTGTCCGCGATCTGCTTCTGCAGCAAAGCAATGAGCTCCTTCACAGGCATAGCTCCGATATCGCCTTCACCGCGTTTGCGGACGGATACGGCTTCCGCCTGCATTTCGTTCTCGCCTACTACTAGCATATACGGCGATTTTTCAAGCTGCGCCTCGCGGATTTTGTAACCAAGCTTTTCATTGCGGAGATCGCTCTCCACTCTGATTCCGTTTGCTTGCAACTCCTCAGCCACTTTACGCGCGTATGCTTCATAAGCCGTTGATACGGGAATAACTTTTGCTTGAACTGGAGACAGCCATAGCGGCAGCGCACCTGCAAAGTTCTCAAGCAGGAATGCAGTCATTCGCTCCATTGTGCTTATGATGCCGCGGTGGATAACGACCGGACGATGCTTTTTACCGTCATCGCCGATATATTCAAGCTCGAACCGTTCAGGAAGCAAGAAATCAAGCTGGGCAGTCGATAGAGTCTCTTCCTTGCCAAGCGCTGTTTTGATCTGAACATCAAGCTTCGGCCCGTAGAAAGCGGCTTCGCCTTCTGCCTCGAAGAACGGAAGCTCAAGCTCCTCCACAACCTCGCGCAGCATGCGCTGCGACATTTCCCACATTTCATCATTTTGGAAATATTTCTCTGTATCCTTCGGATCACGGTAAGATAAACGGAAGCGGTAGTCCTTGATGCCAAAATCGTCATACACCTTGCGAATTAAATTTACTACACGAGCGAACTCATCCTTAATTTGATCCGGACGACAGAAGATATGCGCATCATTCAAGGTCATAGCGCGCACGCGGTGCAAGCCAGTCAAGGCGCCGGACATTTCATAGCGGTGCATCGTACCTAGCTCGGCGATCCGAACCGGCAGATCGCGATAGCTGCGCATATCACTTTTGAACACCATCATATGATGAGGACAGTTCATTGGACGAAGAACCAGCTCTTCGTTGTCCATGACCATTTTGGGGAACATATCCTCGCTGTAGTGCTCCCAGTGACCAGATGTTTTATAGAGCTCTACATTCGCCAGAACTGGAGTATATACATGCTCATAGCCAAGTCTTTCTTCGAGATCAACAATGTAACGTTCCATTGTTCTGCGCAGCTTCGAGCCGTTCGGCAGCCATAATGGAAGACCTTGACCAACCTCACGTGAAAAGGTAAACATTTTGAGCTCGCGCCCAAGCTTACGATGATCGCGCTTCTTCGCTTCCTCCAGGAAATGCAGATGCTCATCAAGCTGAGCCTTCTTTGGAAACGCAGTTCCATAAATGCGCTGAAGCATTTTGTTTTTCGAATCCCCACGCCAGTATGCGCCTGCCACGCTCAGCAGCTTAAAAGCTTTGATTCGGCCGGTTGACGGCAAATGCGGGCCGCGGCACAAGTCAAAAAATTCGCCTTGATCGTAAATGGTAATAACCGAATCCTCAGGCAGGTCTCGGATAAGCTCAAGCTTAAGATTATCATTCAGCTTCGTGAAGATTGCTAGCGCCTCCTCTCGGCTAACCTCACGGCGACGAATGTCGAGATTTTGCTGAGCAATCTTATCCATTTCCTTCTCGATCTTCACAAGATCCTCAGGCGTTAACGATTGCTCCATATCGATATCGTAATAGAAGCCGTCTTCAATAACCGGGCCTATTCCGAGCTTTACATTCTCATCCCCATAAATACGTTTAATCGCTTGCGCAAGCAAGTGAGCCGTACTGTGACGATAAACCTCCAATCCGTCAGCCGTTTCGACAGTAACGATTTCGATTGCGGAATCCGCATCGATCGGCGTATAGACATCGACCACTTTACCGTTTATTTTTCCGGCAATAGCGTTTTTACGAAGTCCGGAGCTAATAGAGCCCGCAACTTCCTCAATAGTTGTGCCAGCGGCATACTCCCTTATCGCGCCATCTGGAAATGTAACTTGAATTGCCATTTCTAATCATCCTCCTGTTTTTCTACGAACAATTCGCTAAAACTCCATCATTGCAAGCACAAAAATAAGCACAAAAAAAAGCACGCATCCCTATAAAGGGACGAGTGCTTGTGTGCTCGTGGTTCCACCCTACTTCAACTGCGAATGATCCCGTCTCTGGCTGTCACTTCGCAGTTCTTGTATGCTCTGTTAACGGAGAGTTCCGGTACAGCTTACTGCCCTAGACAAAAAAATACTAAGGTTTCAACTATACAGCTTCAAAGGGGTACATCTGCAGATATCATGGAAGGAAATTTCAGCCTAGTTTCCTCTCTCTGAGCCGGACATCACATGCAGACACATGTCTTTGTCATTGCCGATTGCATCGTATATGTGTGTCATTATAACTCGGCTTTGGCCATCGGTCAAGGTTGAATAAGACCATCCAGGCTATTGCTGCAAGAAACACAACGTTCGCATACGGTTACCCGTTGATCGAATATGGTCTCGATTGTGCGAATGACTTGCATTTCAGGCTGTCTTGTATGAATCGTAATATGCTTTGGAGATACAGCAATGAGCGAGCTGATAACCATATCTTCAATATTCATTTCTGTCTCCAGCATTTCCGCAACAATACGATCCGACGGAGGGTTAGGATCCAGCCTTTGAAAACTGTCATCATAAAGCATAAAATCATGGCTGCCCTTATGAAGCAGATGAACCATCGGTACCTTCTTATCCTGAAGGTAGACAAAGTATTTCAAGAGGGAAATGAACTCTTGATATTGCTTATCCAGCACATACTCATCTAACGCATACTCCACAACCTCCGCAAGCTCCTTTCGGTAGGCCTCTAAGCGGAATGTCGTAAAGCCCTGCATATTAAGCTGCGTATGAACGTGCAGATATTGATCAACTTCAACGGTGATTTTATTTTTCCGTCTTAACCGATCCGCATCCAATACTCTCGTGCCCAGGCCATCCCATTCTCTTCCATGCAGCAATTCATGACAATATCTTTCAATGACAGCCGCTTCCGTATCCATTTGGTTTCGATATTTTTTGCGTATAATCGCTGCAAGCAGCGAGGGCTCAAGCTCACTGATAATAAATTCCGCCAGAGCCTCGGCTGCTGCTTTATACACCGCGGAGCCATGCATTTGCAGCTGAAAATGCGGTAGGACAGCTCGACAAATTATATCCTGCTCAGACGCAGCTACAAATTCAATAATAGCTGTCTGTTCTTTTGAAGTACCAATATGTAAATCGACATGCGCTTGTTCTGTCAACATTTTTGAAAGCTTATTCACTGACTGCTGGAGATCTCTCGGTAATGAAACCGTAAACAGCTCCATAAGCTCACCCCTTTCCTTCCTTATCAGTATATGGCCCCGTGTACGGGGATATACGATGAAGGTATTGGAATGTAAGGGAGCGAGGGGAGTTTAATATATATAAGAGTCTGTCTTCAACCCTATGCAGCAGCCTGCGGCAATCCATAAAAAAACTCGCCAATCATAAACCCCTATTGGAGAGATTTATGATTGGCGAGCTGCTGCAGCTTATACTAATTTTGCATCACAAAATCCAAATCCGCCTTATCAGCTTCATTATACACCTTCAAAATGTTGTACTTCGTATCCCGCTGAGCAGGAATTTTGCCGCATTCGCGGATGAGCTGCAAAATAAGCTCGATGTTAACTTTATGCGTGGTGCCCGCAGCCGAAACGACATTCTCCTCGATCATCGTGCTGCCAAAGTCATTGCAGCCGTAGGAAAGAGACAGCTTGCCCATCTCAGGCCCCATTGTCACCCATGAGGATTGGAAGTTCGGAATATTATCCAGCATAATGCGGCTTGCCGCTACAATACGCAGGTACTCCTCAGGCTTCGCCTTCTCCAGCTTCAGATTCGTGTTGTCAGGCTGGAACGGCCATGAAATAAATGCAAGAAAGCCTGGTGAAGGATAGTTGTTCGTCACACATTCATCTTGAGCGTCACGAATGCGCAGCATGTGCAAAGCGCGCTCTTCAATCGTTTCTCCTAACCCATAAACCATCGTGGCAGTCGTGTTCATACCGTGTCTATGGGCAGATTTCATAACGTCCATCCAATCCGTCCAAGAACCCTTCATACGGCTGATTTTGCGGCGCGTACGGTCGTCCAATATTTCCGCCCCGCCGCCTGGAAGCGAATCCAGTCCAGCTTCATGCAGCTGTCTGATGACCTCATCAAGCGACAGGCCATTCGATACTACCTTCATCTTCTGAATTTCAGCCGGTGAGAAGGAATGCATTGTAATGCTTGGAAATTGCTCTTTTATTTTACGAAGCAAATCCAAATAATAAGTAAATGGAAGATCCGGATTCGTGCCGCCCTGCATAAGAATTTCTGTCCCGCCGACGTTTACCGTTTCTTGAATTTTATTCAAAATCGTATCGTCCGACAGCACATAGCCTTCCTTCGAGCCAGGCGCACGGTAAAACGCGCAAAAGCGGCAATACACGTCACATACATTCGTATAGTTGACATTCCGCCCTACGACAAACGTCGTAATCGGCTCTGGATGATGCCTTAACATGATTTGATTCGCAACATGGCCCATCTTCTCGATCTGATCCGAGGCTAGCAGCTCCATGCCTTCTTCCAGATTAATTCGTTCTCCACGCAATGCTTTATCCAATATATGGTCTAACGTTCCCATGCCGTAAGACCTCCTTAGTTCCGTACTTTTATTAAATGTCGATCACTTCATCCTATCATAAACTGCCGCCGGAAGTCACCTTTAATAAGATGCGCGATTCGCCCAAAATGAGGAAAAACACGGCATGTCCGCGAGGACATCCGTGCTTTTCTTCCGTATTGTAGAAATTTAAGCGCGAAGCGCTTGATCCAAATCCTCAATTAAATCCTCGATATCCTCGAGTCCAACCGAGTAACGAACCAAACCATCCGTAATGCCGCGAGCATGCCGGACCTCCTTCGGCATCGCCGCATGGGACATCATGGCAGGGTATGAAAGTATACTTTCTACCGCCCCAAGGCTTACGGCAACCAAAGGCAGCTGTACTTTACTAAGCATGGCTTTGGCTCGTTCGCCGCTGCCAACATCAAAGGATACGACTGCGCCATAGCCAAGCGACTGCTGCTCATGAATAGCGCGGCCCGGGTGGCCTTCCAGCCCAGGATAAAAGACTGCTGTCACTTCCTCATGCTTCGCCAACCATTGCGCAAGCTTGCGTGCGCTCCGCTCGCTATGCTCCATCCGTGCCTGCAGCGTCTTCATTCCGCGCATAAGCAGCCATGATTCTTGGGCGCTAAGCACCGACCCAAGTCCATTCTGCAACTGCTTCAGACGTCTGCCCAAACTCTCATCCGCTGTGACTGCCAAACCAGCTAGGACATCGCTATGACCGCTCAGAAATTTCGTAGCGCTATGCAGCACGATATCAACGCCATGCTCGATCGGCCGTTGATGATAAGGCGTCATAAAAGTATTGTCGAGCATCGTCAGCAGCCCATGCTCCTTGGCCCAAGCTGTTGTCTCGGCAATATTCGTAATTTTTAGCGTTGGATTCGACGGCGTCTCCATAAAGACGGCCTTCGTGTTCGGCTTCAAGGCCGCCTTAACTGCTGCGAAATCCGTCATATCCACAAAAGTAGATTCAATGCCGAGTCTGTCCAGAATCGATGTAAGCAAGCGATACGTGCCGCCATACACATCCTCAGTAACAATGACATGTTCCCCTGCAGATAGGAGAAGGAAGGACGTCGATATAGCAGCCATGCCCGATGCGAACGCAAAGCCGCGAGCACCGCCCTCAAGCAGTGCTATGTAATCCTCAAGTGCTTGACGAGTCGGGTTGCCAGAGCGGCTGTAATCATATTCAGGCGGATTAAATATATCGTGATGGTGGAACGTTGACGCTTGAAAAATAGGAACACTGGATGCGCCCGTATTCCCATCAATCTCAGCGCCGAAATGAAGCAGCTTCGTCGCAAAACGTCGATTGGAGGCCTGAGCCTTATTCTGATTTTCAATCATCGCTTACAGCTCCTCCCCGATCTCGCGTTTCGCTGCAGCAAGCGCCTGCTCCAAATCTGCGATCAAATCATCGGTATGCTCGATACCGACCGAGAAGCGCAGCAACCGATCGTCTACTCCGATGGCCTGACGAATGTCAAGCGGAATATCCGCATGCGTCTGCACTGCAGGGTAGGTCATTAAGGATTCGACGCCGCCTAAGCTTTCCGCGAAGGCAATCAGTTTAATATGGCGAAGAATTGGCTCTACGTAGCGGGCATCCTTCAATCGGAACGAGAAAATGCCGGTATTGCCGGAGGATTGCCGATTCTGAATATCATGACCTGGATGATGCGGCAAAGCCGGATAATAAACCTCCTCAACCGCTTCATGCTCCAACAAATAATTAGCGATTGTTGTCGCGTTATATTGATGACGCTCCATGCGGAGGGCCAGCGTCTTCATCCCTCTCATTAGCAGCCAGGAATCTTGAGGACCAAGCACGGCGCCTATGGAATTGTGCAGAAAAGCCATTTCTTCAGAAAGCTCTTTTCCTTTTGTAACGATCAAGCCGGCTAATACATCATTGTGGCCGCCCAAGTATTTGGTCGCGCTATGGATGATAATATCCGCACCCAGCTCGATTGGACGTTGAAAGAAAGGGGTCAACAGCGTATTGTCAACAATCGTCAACAAGCCCTTCGACTTTGCCCAAGCTGATACACGCTCCACATCTGTAATCATCATCAGCGGATTAGTTGGCGTTTCAATAAGAACCGCTTTCGTTTTCGGTGTATATAGCGAAGCCATTGCATCAATATCATTCGTATCCACGTAGGATGCCGTCACTCCGAAGCGCGACATAATTTTCTCGAGCAAGCGATAAGTGCCGCCGTATAGATCAAGCGATACGATTAGATGATCGCCTTGCTTGAATAAAGCAAAGATCGTTTGCAGCGCGGCCATGCCGGAGCTGCAAGCAAATGCCGCGTCACCGGATTCGAGCTGCGCTGCAGCTTCCTCAAGCACCGATCTCGTCGGACTTTTTGTTCGCGCATAATCAAAACCTGTGCTTTGTCCCAGCTTAGGATGACGAAATGCAGTGGACTGATAGATTGGGAAGCTTACCGCTCCGGTTACGGGCTCCTTAATCGAACCGATTTGAGCCAAATGACTTTCGATTTTCATTGTGATGAAGCACTCCTTCGTATAGGGTTAAATGCCCGCTCCTAAATCAAACGGTGTTTGCTGGTACACATAGTAATTCAGCCAATTCGAAAACAGAAGATTCGCATGAGCGCGCCAAGTCGAGAGCGGCAGCGCTGCCGGATTATCTCCTGGGAAATAATTTCTAGGCACGTCAATGCGAAGACCTTTTGCTTTATCGCGATCGTACTCGAATTTCAAGGAAGTCGGATCGTACTCCGAATGACCGGTTACGAAAATTTGCCGTCCGTCCTTAGAGGCCACGATATATACACCGGAGTCAGGCGAATCCGACAAAATATCCAAGCTCTCGATCGGCTCGATATCCTCTCGGCGAACCTCCGTATGACGGGATTGCGGTACAAAAAACAGCTCATCGAACCCGCGAAGCAGATTGACGTTCCGCTTCTCCACCGTATGCGGAAATACACCGAACATTTTGTTGTCTAAATTATATTTGGGCACATTGAAGTGATGGTAAAGCCCAGCCTGCGCCGCCCAACAAATATGGAACGTCGACGTTACGTGCTTCGTGCTCCAATCCATAATTTCCTTGAGCTCTTCCCAATAGTTCACTTCCTCAAACGGCAAATGCTCGACCGGCGCACCCGTAATGATGAGTCCGTCATAGTACTCATGCGAGATCTCATCGAACGTTTTATAGAACGATTCCAGATGCTCTGCTGATGTGTTCTTGGATGTATGCGTCTTCGGATGGAGCAGTACGATTTCAACCTGAAGCGGTGTGTTTCCGATGAGCCTCAGCAACTGAGTCTCCGTCGTTTCCTTTGTAGGCATTAAATTCAAAATGGCAATTCGAAGCGGCCTAATGTCCTGCTGATAGGCGATGCTTTCATCCATGACGAATATGTTCTCGTTGTTTAAAATCTCTTTGGCGGGCAGGTTGTCAGGAACTTTAATCGGCATATGAATCCACTCCCATAAGTTTTGTCCCCAAAACTTAACATCGAAAAGCTAAGCCTGAGGCGTATGACCGCTTGAACATCAAAAAAGACCCTTTCTGCTGTGAGAAAAGGTCGTAAGCTCAATGAAGAAGCCATCCGCCTCTCTCATCTCTCAGAAACCAAAAAGTTTCCGCAAGAATTAGCACCGTGCATGTTATGCCGGTTGCCGGGCTTCATCGGGCTAGTCCCTCCGCCTGCTCTTGATAAGAAAGTAGTCTATTCAATTTTTCACGGTTATATTTCAATTTTTACTTTAATGCATTCTGTTATTCACGTCAAGAACCCACTTCGCATATCCTGCAAAATCTAGCCGAATCAAGCCGTTTTTTGTGCTTGAATGTAAAGCTGATGCCGGAGTATACTAGACAAGAATTATTATACCTATTCCATTAATAAAGGGGTGCAAACGGACATGGATGACGGCCGACCGAAGCCCGAAAACGATCGAATACGGTTACTGCCGGTTGCCCCCGATTCAGCCGGCAGTTTCCTCTAGAGAAAGAAGGGAGTGACTGCGGATGAAGATCCGTCTTGTTAGCAATGGCATTTTTACCACTGTCGAGGATATTGCCGAAACGCTAGTACCTGCAAAGGAAGGTTTTTTTTGGATTGATGCCGATGTTGATGATCTTGCTGTATTGCAGCCTATGTTCAACATGCATGATCTGGCCGTAGAGGATTGCCTCAGTGAAGAGGAACAGCGTCCAAAGATCGAAATTTATGAGAGCCATTATTTTATTGTGATTAACAGCATTCGATTTGATGATGAAGAAATATTTTTGCGCGCGTTGAATATATTTCTAGGCCGGCATTTTATCATTACAGTAACAAAACAGAAAATAAATGAGCTGCGCTCCCTCAAACCCATGTTATGGGAGCAAGAGGTTAGCCGGCCGGATTATTTCTTATACCATCTTGTCGACATTGTCGTCGATAATTATTTCCTCGTCGGCGATCGAATTGACAATCGCATCGAGACGCTTGAAGAAGATATATTGATGCATACCAAAAAATCGCATTTGAACGAAATTATCGGTTTGCGCGGAGAAATTTTATGGCTCCGGAAGGTGCTGGGCCCGCAGCGCGATGTCATCGCCACCTTAAATAAGAAGGACCTAAAGCTCATCGATGACCAGCTGCAAAAATATTTTAGCGATATTTATGAAAATGCGCTCAAAATCGCCGAATCCTTCGATACGTACCGTGATCTAATGGGCAACTTGCGCGAGGCATATCAGTCTAGTGTGTCCAACCGTGCCAATGAAATTATGCGCGTGTTCACTGCCATTACAACGATTTTCATGCCGCTTACTTTTATTACGGGCATTTACGGGATGAACTTTGACTTTATACCCGGCATTCATTTCCGAATGGGGTCATACGTTTTGCTGGTGATTATGCTGCTTCTCGGTACTGGCATGTTCTTCATATTCCGCAAAAAGGAATGGCTGTAGCTTGTTAGGGTTTCATTCAAACAGACAGCAATGGTTAAGGCAGACAATGCCTTTCGCGTTGCTGTCTGTTTTTGCTGTAACTTCTTCAATCCTTTATAATAATGAGACAGATGTAACCAAGAAAGGGGGATTGGCGTGAACATTAACCAGCTTGAAACACTCCTTACGATATCCAAAACGATGAGCTTCCGAAAAGCCGGCGAGTTGCTCAATCTAACACAGCCTGCCGTATCGGCGCAAATCAAAAGTCTGGAGGATGAGTTCAAGACGGTCCTTATTGATCGTAACCAGCCCGTCACATTAACCGATCATGGCCAAGTTTTTCTGGACCATGCCGAACAAATATTAGCCATCGTAGAAGAGTTGAAGCAGAAGCTCTCTGATCTCAATCTAACGCCTCAAGGTCACATTTTATTAGGAACCACCTCTTCCATGGCCATACAAATTTTACCGCGGGTGCTTTCCTATTTTCAAAACCAGTTTCCTTTAATTAAAACAACAATTCATACCATGCCCTCATCTCAAGTAATGACCAGCGTCGAGAACGGATCCGTTGATATTGGCATAACGTACTTAACGGAGAAAAACCCTAACATCAGCTCCTCGGTCCTCTATTATGATACCTTCGAGCTTGTCGTATCACCGTCTCACCCCATGAGCAAATTGACACATACGACAGTAGATAAGCTGAAGGACATACCGATGATTATGCTTGCTCCTGACACCTTGGGGCGCAGATTCATCGATCAAATATTCCGTAAATACAATATTCAGCCCAATGTTGTCATGGAGCTCTCAAGCAGCGAGGAAGTGAAACGGATGGTTGAGATTGATCTTGGCGCAGCTGTCGTGTCCAAGCTGTCCATTTCGAATGAGCTCCGATTGGGCACACTGAAGATGATTAAGGTGAATGAGCTGGAGACCAGCCACCCTGTAGGGGTTGTTTATAAATCTGGACGTTATTTAAATACAGCTATGCAGCAATTTCTCAGTGATCTGAAGGGAATGCCCGAGCATCATTTTATTAGCAGTGAATAAAAGCATATATCCATTGCCAATCAGCAGATAGGAGAGATTACAATGAAATTCGATCTACATACCCATCATGTAAGATGCGGACATGCGAACGGCACCATTGAGGATTATATTCAAGCAGGAATAAAAGCCGGGCTTCAGGTTATCGGTATTTCTGATCATTCTCCATATTTCTATCACGAGCAGGATCAACCATCGCCAGGCATTGCTATGGCTCGAAGCGATTTCTCCAGCTATGTGGAAGAGGTTCTGCGGCTTAAAGCAAAGTATGAAGGAAAAATAGAAGTATTGCTTGGGATGGAATCGGATTTTTTTCCACAATACGTCGATTTCTATAAAAAAGCATATGAAGGTGTTCCCTTCGACTATTTGATCGGATCGGTCCATCAGGTTGGCGGAATCAGCATTTTTAACCGCAACCGCTGGAAAGGGCTGAATGAAGAGCAGCATATCAGCGAAAAACAGAGCTATTATAACCTGATTCAGCAATCAGCGCGCAGCGGTATGTTCGATATTCTCGGTCATATCGATGCAATGAAAGGCTACTATCCCGCTTTTTCGGATATTCCTGCGACCGGGTATGTGGATGAAACGCTTCAGGTTATTGCCGATAGCGGCGTCTCGATTGAGATTAACACATCGGGCAGCACGAAGGATGTTGGCGGCTGGTACCCATCGGACGCCATTCTAGAGCGGGCGTTGTATTTCGGGGTTAATGTCACCTTCGGATCCGATGCTCATATACCGGACAGAGTTGGCGATGAGTGGGAGCTTGTACAGAAGAGACTGCAGGAAATCGGCTACACGCAATGGGTGTTCTACCGGAAGCGTCAGCAGGTCGTTGTTCCGTTTTAGACGGATCATTTTGAATAAATGGACAAAAAAAGTGGACCTGCACGCTGCAGGTCCCAAAGGATATATGAAAAAAGGGGGTCTTGTTAATTATAATAACCCGCTAATGTAATAGGACGATAACAGAACGATTTCATTTGTGTAACAAATTTGAGGAGTTGGACTTCGATGTGGCTCATCACGGCCATCAGCAGCGCTATTCTGTTCGGGCTTGCCGGCTGGTGGATGAAGGTATCGCAAATGCGCGGCGGTTCAACAAGGCTGCTGCTGCTCGGTTTATATGCCTCAGGCACGCTGGGCTTCGGTGTTCATGCGATGCTCGAGGGCTCGATAAGGATGCTTGCCCATCCTCAGGTCTGGATTGCAGGTATAATTATAGGTGCAGGCTCAGCCTGGGGCAATGCACTGTTTATGAAGGCACTTCATTACGGTCCCGCAAGCCTTACCTCTCCGCTTACGAATATGAATATCATATTGGTCATTGCTCTAGCGACATGGTGGTACAGAGAGCCGCTTAGCGCCTCTGAAGCAGTCGGTATTACGCTTCTGCTGCTCGCCGTCATTTTCATTGCCCATAAGCGCAAAGAACCTCTGACGATAAAAGAAAAACGCTGGTTCGTGCTTGTTGCTGCAGCCATTGTATTATTTGCTTTACGGAATGGCGGGCTTAAGGTAACGGACGAGCTCGGTCTGCCTAGCGCGCCTATTCTGTTTATTGCTTATGCGCTATCCCTGGCTTGGTTCTTTATCCCGTCCAAAGAGACGGTCACAGCATCTGCCAAAAGAACAGGTCTACGGCTTGGAATCATTGCCGGACTATTCTCTTATGGAGGTCTTCAGCTTTATGCTGTCGCGCTCGCAACCGGTCAGGCGAATCTTGCAGCTCCGATTTTTGCGACCAACAGCCTTGTTGTCGCTGTCGGTGCCATTGCAATTTATAAAGAAAAGCTAACCCTTGTACAATCGGCGTCTTTTGTTTTAACTATAATAGGGTTGATTATTATTCGGTTATAGTTATGAAATAAACTTACTTTTCGTTCGTTCATATGCTACAATAGGAGTACAAAAAGTGGGGTGATATAGTTGGATTATTCGACAATGTGCCCAAAGTATGAAGCTGCGGCCGACATATTAGGTAAGAAATGGACTGGCCGAATTATTCGGGTGTTGCTCGGAGGACCAAAACGGTTCAAAGAGATCAAAGAACAAATACCCGAAATGAGCGACAAAATGCTAACGGACCGGATGAAAGAGCTAGAATCTATTAATATTATTAAACGACAGGTTTATCCTGAGATGCCTGTACGAATTGAGTATGAGCTAACCAGCAAAGGGCATGAGCTTGAGCCCGTCATCGAATCCATTCAAAAATGGGGCGAACAATGGATGTAATTAAAAACCGCTGATGCGGTTTTTTTTATTTGACCATCCTGCCGAACGTCCCTAATTGACAAAGGATTTATCATCTATTATTATTGATAATAATAATCAATATCAAATAAGTGAAAAAAAGAAACCCCCGAATGTTCCGAGGGTTCGATAAGATCCATACAATAATACGTCTTAAACGCTAAGCCATTTCTTAAACATATGCTTTGTTGTATCCTTGTTGATTGCAGCAATTGAGGTCGTAAGCGGAATGCCCTTCGGACATGCGCGAACGCAGTTCTGCGAGTTGCCGCAGCCTTCGATACCGCCATCAGTCATTAGCGCATCGAGACGCTCCTCTTGATTCATCTCCCCTGTCGGGTGAGCATTGAACAAGCGAACCTGAGAGATCGCAGCTGGACCGATAAAGCTATTGCGGTCGTTAACATTCGGGCAGGCTTCAAGGCATACGCCGCAGGTCATGCACTTGGACAGCTCGTACGCCCATTGGCGCTTCGTCTCAGCCATGCGCGGTCCTGGTCCGAGATCATAGGTTCCGTCGATCGGAATCCAAGCTTTCACTCGTTTAAGCGCATTAAACATACGCTCGCGATTGATAACAAGGTCGCGAACGACAGGGAATGTGTTCATCGGCTCAAGACGAATCGGCTGCTCCAGCTTATCGATGAGCGCGCTGCATGCTTGACGCGGCTTGCCGTTAATAACCATCGAGCAAGCGCCGCATACCTCTTCTAAGCAGTTGGAATCCCAGCATACAGGTGCAGTTGCAGCGCCGTCCGCCTTCTTCGGATTACGTTGAATTTCCATCAAACCGCTAATGACGTTCATATTCGCGCGGTAAGGAATTTCGAATTCTTCCGTATAAGGCTTTGAATCAGGAGTATCTTGTCGCGTGATGATAAACTTAACCGTTTTTGTAGCTACAGTCGTTTCAGCCATCGTTATTCTCCTTTCTTCTTATCGCTCGAGTAGTCGCGTTTACGAGGCTTGATCAGACTAACATCAATATCCTCGTACGAAATTTGCGGGCCTTCCTTCGTCCATTTCGCAATCGTCGACTTCATGAAATGGTCGTCATCACGATCTGGAAAATCAGGCTTGTAATGAGCTCCGCGGCTCTCGTTACGCAGAAGCGCGCCGAGTGTCATGGCTTCGGAAAGCTCAAGCATATTCCATAATTGACGCGTGAAGGCTACGCCAGCGTTGTTCCACTGCGCGGTATCGTTAATGTTAATGTTGTTATAGCGCTGCTTAAGCTCTTTGATCTTCTGAATCGTAGCTTCCAGCTTGTCATTAAAGCGAACGACCGTCATGTTGTTCGTCATCCACTCGCCAAGCTCCTTGTGGATTACGTATGCATTTTCGGTACCGTTCATTTTGATAATGTTGTTGTATTTGTCGGTTTGCTGCTTCGTTGCGCGATCGAATACGGAGGATGCTACATCTTCAGCCGATTTCTTCAGACCTTTAATGTATTCAACCGCTTTCGGTCCGGCAACCATACCGCCGTAAATGGCAGACAACAAGGAGTTCGCGCCAAGACGGTTAGCGCCGTGGTATTGATACTCGCATTCGCCGGCTGCGAAGAGTCCGGGAATATTCGTCATTTGATTGTAATCGACCCACATGCCGCCCATCGAGTAGTGAACCGCCGGGAAGATTTTCATCGGGATCTTACGAGGGTCATCGCCCATGAACTTCTCATAAATTTCAATGATACCGCCAAGCTTAACATCAAGCTCCTTCGGGTCCTTATGGGACAGATCAAGATAGACCATGTTCTCCCCATTGACACCCAGCTTCTGATCTACGCACACGCTGAAGATTTCACGTGTTGCAATGTCACGAGGAACAAGGTTTCCGTAAGCCGGATATTTCTCCTCCAGGAAGTACCAAGGCTTGCCATCTTTATAAGTCCAGATACGACCGCCCTCACCGCGAGCAGATTCGGACATCAAGCGAAGCTTGTCATCACCCGGAATAGCCGTTGGGTGAATTTGAATGAACTCACCGTTCGCGTAGTTCACGCCTTGCTGGTACACTGCGCTTGCCGCAGTACCTGTGTTGATAACCGAGTTCGTCGTTTTTCCGAAAATAATACCAGGGCCGCCTGATGCCAGAATAACCGCATCCGCACGAACGGTATGAACCTCCATAGAACGCAAATCCTGTGCCGATACGCCGCGGCAAATGCCGTCGTCATCAACTACTGCGCCAAGGAATTCCCAGTGCTCGAATTTATTGACCAGCCCCGCTGCTTCCCAGCGGCGAACTTGTTCGTCCAATGCATACAGCAGCTGCTGGCCAGTCGTCGCGCCCGCGAATGCTGTACGGGAATGCTTCGTCCCGCCGAAGCGGCGGAAGTCAAGCAAGCCCTCGGACGTGCGGCTGAACATAACGCCCATCCGGTCCATCAAATGAATAATGCCCGGTGCTGCGTCGCACATTGCTTTAACGGGAGGCTGATTAGCTAGGAAGTCGCCGCCATATACGGTATCGTCGAAATGCTCCCATGGCGAATCGCCTTCTCCTTTTGTATTAACCGCGCCGTTGATTCCGCCCTGCGCGCATACGGAGTGGGAACGTTTGACCGGAACAAGAGAAAACAAGTCAACATGCACGCCTGCTTCAGCCGCTTTAATGGTAGCCATTAAGCCGGCCAGACCGCCGCCAACGATGATAATTTTATTTTTTGCCATAACGCTTCGCTCCTTGTCTTCAAACTAACCGATATTCGTAAGTGTCCATGCTGCACTTGCAGCTTCCTTGAACTCGTTGCCGCTAAATGCGATAAGTGAAAGTATAAACAATGCGGAAACGATAACAAAAATACCCATGCAAATGTACGAAGAAATGCGCTGCGCTCTAGGATTAATCGTAATTCCCCAGCTTATGAGGAATGCCCATAGTCCATTGCTGAAATGGAATACAGCAGCAAGCACCCCGATTACATAAAGGACAAAGTATGTCGGATTGCTCGCGATATGATGCATCGTGGAGCCAAGCTCTTCATGTGTAATATTGCCGAGGTAGATTTGCATCCTTGTTTGATATACGTGCCAGAACACGAATACAAAGGTAATAACCCCTGTAACTCGCTGAGCGGTAAATGCCCAGTTGCGGCCGTATTTAAAGCGTCCTGTATTAGTGTTCGATTGATATGCGACATATAAGCCGTAAATACCATGGAACAATAACGGGAGGTAAATACCGAAAATCTCGAGCACTGGAATAAGCGGCAAGCTGTTGATCAAATGCACGCCCTTGTCGAAGCCTTCGGGTCCTCGCTCAAACGCCTGGTAATTTGTCAATCCGTGCACGACGATAAATCCGCCGAGTGGAATGATCCCGAGAAGCGAGTGAAGCTTGCGCGAGAAATACGAATTTCCTTTCATGTCATTCCTTCTCCTTTCAAAACTGTGAGTGCTCTCATGCATTTTTAACAAATCATTCTACATTGTAACCCCAGCATGTACACCCGTCAACAATTCTTGACACAGATTAGCCATACTTCCCATCCTACTCCTTTTCAGCTTATAATGGAATTGCTTATTTTTTATAAATTCTTATAACAAAACGACATAAGGAGTACTTCCATGAATGAAGAGATGCATGTGTTCACCGTTATCGTTGAGCAGTCAAGCATGAACAAAGCATCCGTCCTGCTCAATTTATCTCAGCCTGCGCTATCACGCAAAATAGCGAAGCTAGAGCAAGAAATCGGTACGCCTTTATTCCGCCGCATCGGAAAACGACTAGAGCTCACCCGAATCGGCCAGCTTACCTATGAATACGCGCTCGAGGTGAGGCAGCTGCATCGCAAATATTTGCAGGCCGTTTCTGACTTCACCGCCCTAGGCCATACTACGCTGACGATCGGCGCCAGCCTGACGACGCTGCAAACGACGCTGCCCGATCTCATTCGCACTTTGACGGACACCCATCCGGAAATCGATATTAAAGCCGTTACCGGCAAAACACATGAAATTGTCTCGCTGGTCCGCGATCATAAGGTTGATATCGGAGTCGTTGCTTCCAGCATTGAGGACTCGACGCTGCGCTGCATTCCGTTGTTCGAGGATCATCTATCGCTCGTGCTCCCGCGTAATCAGGTCATTACCGATAAAGGAACGCTGGGCATTCAGGATTTGACCGGCATGCCGATGATCCTGTTCTCCAAAGGAACATGGTACCGTCTGTTGACGGACGAGCTGTTCGATAAATATCATTTGCAGCCGGATGTGCGAATGGAGATTGACTCCTTCGAAGCGATCCTTCGCTTGCTGCACACCTGCAGAGCAGCAACCCTGCTTCCGCACTCCTATATGCGCCATCAGCTGCTTGAGGATAATGAGCTTCTCGTCATTCCGATCCGCGAGCTGGAGGATACGAAACGCATGACATCGCTTATCCATGCCGATGGAGCCGCATTAAGCCCTACTGTACGGATGTGGATTAATGAAATAGCCGCGAACTTCCCTACGCAAAAGGACAGCAGCTTCTAAAATAAGGCTGCTGTCCTTCATCTTTTCCAATTAAACTATTAAACATCCGTACAAAACACTAACGGATAACCGTAGCCTCAAAATCCTCAATCTGCTCATTTGTACCAATAATAACCATGACATCGCGTTCCGTCAGCACATCAACTGCGGTAGGCGCAATAATAATGCCGCCAGGCTTGTTAATCGCTACGATGCTGCAGCCAAACCGAGCCCGCGGATTGAGATCATGAAGCGATTTACCGTTTAAGCATTGCGGTACGGCTAGCTCTGCGATCGTGTAATCCTTGGAAAGCTCGATGTAATCAAGTAGGTTAGGCGAAACTAGCTGATGCGCTACTCGAATTCCCATATCACGCTCTGGATAAACGACGCGATCGACACCAATTTTCTCAAGCACACGACCGTGCAGCTCACTCATAGCCTTAGCCACAACCTTCTTTACACCCAGATCCTTAAGCAGAATCGTCGTCAAAATACTTGCTTGTATATCATCGCCAATCGCAACGACACCGCAGTCAAAGTTGCGCACGCCAAGCGATCGCAGCGCCTCTTCATCCGTACAATCGGCAGAAACCGCATACGTCAGCAAGCTGCTCATATCTTGAACGGCCTCCTCGTCCTTATCAATACCGAGCACCTCATGACCAAGCTCTACCAGCTCCCGTCCCAGACTAGAGCCAAATCGTCCCAGGCCGACTATTACAAACTGACTTTTCTTAATCCCCACTTGTGTTTCCCCTATCCAATCGTAATTTTCCCTTCAGGATGCCGGTACAATTCTTTTTCTGCTCCGTTACCCAGCGCATAAGCTAGCGTTAACGGTCCAAGCCGCCCGGCAAACATCGTAATGGCAATAATAATTTTGCTAATCTCGGACAGCTCTGGCGTTAAGCCAAGCGATAATCCCACTGTGGCGAATGCCGAGGTCGCTTCGAACAATAAATCAAGGAACTTATGATCCTCTATCATGGAAAGCAGCATCGTGACGAAAACGACGAGCCCAAGCGACAGCATCGTAATCGTTAATGCTTTAAAGATGCGGTCCTTGCCCAAGCGATAGCGGAATAGCACAATATCCTCACGACCTCGAATCATGGCCAATACGGCCCCGATCAGCACAGCGAACGTCGTCGTTTTGATCCCGCCCCCCGTCGAGCCCGGAGAGGCCCCGATAAACATCAATATAATTATAAAAAACTGTGTAGCTTGACGCAGTACACTCAAATCAAGCGAGTTATAGCCGGCTGTCCTCGGCATAACCGATTGGAAAAACGATGAAAATAATTTCCCTCCCCAATCGAGCGGGCCCAGTGTCAAATGGTTCGAAAATTCAAATATGAAAATGACCACCGTTCCGAATGCAATAAGCGAGCCAGTCATCGTTAAGACAACCTTACTGTGCAGTGACAGCCTGCGATTTTTGCGAAGCTCCGACAAGTCTGACAAGACGACGAAACCCAGACCCCCGAACACAACAAGCAGCATCGCTGTAATATTCACAACAGGATCGGTGACGTACATCGTCAAGCTTCGAAAATCGCCAAATATGTCAAAGCCGGCATTGTTAAAGGCTGAAATGGAGTGGAAGATGCCAAAATAAATCGCTTTGCCGAGCGGCATATCCGCTGCGAACCGGAATGCAAAGAATGTCGCGCCAATCAGCTCTATGGTCAGAGAATAAATAATTACGCGCCGAATTAAGCGAACGATTCCTTCCATGCTGGCCTGATTCATCGCTTCTTGCAAAATCAGCCGCTCCCTCAAAGAAATCTTCTTGCGCAGCACGAGCGCGAAGAGCGTGGCCATCGTCATAAACCCTAAGCCGCCTAGCTGAAACAGTACCATTAATATAATTTGACCCGGAACAGAGAAATAAGTTCCTGTATCCACCACCACCAGACCTGTAACACAGGTGGCTGAGGTCGCAGTAAATAACGCGTCTATAAATGGAAGCCGGTCGCCAGTTGCCGAAGCAAAAGGCATAGATAGCAGGAAAGCTCCTAATAATATAATAAGCGCAAAGCCCGTAACCAAAACACGCGGCGGAGACCCTTTCCATATATTCCAACTGATTTTCATGTACCAACCTTCTTTTGCATGTTGTGTTATAATCGGCAGGCACTCTGCGGGCATAAAAAAAAGCACTGGAAACTCAAGTGCTCTGTGCGATGAGTCCTGTTCCAATACGCCTACGAGGTTAGCTGACGGATTCGGGCCTGGACAGGCGGCCCTAATTAGCTTGAGAAAATGTTCCTCTTGCTAAAATTCACCCCTTGCCTCCGCATGAGAACAGCTTGACGAGCAGCTTGTTTCATTTTGTGCGACGGCTTTATGGTTCCCCCGTTTTCCTAAGGAAATTCGGCTGTGTTATTCATTTAGTATGACGTTTACGATTATAATCCCAAAGCAGGCCCCATATAAAGCTTGCATTAAGTACAAAAGAGACGATTTTTGACCAAAAACGGGCAACCGCCAATAACAGCATCCCTAAAGCTTGTTGCACATCGTTATTTCTCATTCTATTGACCGCAAACGTACTTTTGGGTTGGATAATTCAGGGATTAATATGATATGGTAATGGAATAGTACATTTAATAATACATTTACTTGAGGTGAACTAATGATCGATTCAATTAAACCGAATGAATGGAAACGATTTGTATGGGCCGCTCTCGCCTGCTTTGCTATTTATCTATACTTGGATATTAGCCCGATGTTGAAGTCAATTTCTTCAGGCGAATATGTTACAAAGGTAATTGACAAATCAGAAGCGGAACAGCAGGCCGCAGCGTTCGCGGAGCAGCAAGCCGGACTCGCGGTCAAATCCGCTAAAGCCGTGCATCAAACAGATAAAATGATGAATGGCTACCTGTCCAAGGAAGAACTAATTACAGACTACAGCGATCAATACGACGCCCGTTACCCTACGGATACCTTTCAGGTCGAACTAAAATTCGAGCCGCGGGGCAGCGGCTTCGTTTATGTGCATATGCAAAGCGGCGACGTCGTCGCTTGGAACCTTCATATAGATGGACAGCCGCTTGCCGAAGCAGATATCGAGCAGGCTGCCGCCGACTTTTTAGTAAGCCAAGGCTTTCGTACAGAGGAAATAAGCAGCGGGCAAGTGTTTGAAAATGGCGAATGGTATTCGAAGCCTGCAGGCTACAGCATAAAAGATGCGGCACTAAACGTGGACGTAGACGCCCGCTTCATTGATAACCGCGTAGTCATTACAAAATACAAGCCTGCCTTCGTCGCACCATCTGACTATGTCAAGTATGTAGAAGGACAGGATTCGCTGGCTGGCTGGCTGACCGGCATCGGGTACCTTTGCATGAGCATTGTATTGGGCATTCTAGCCATTATTTACGCAGTGCTTTATCGCAAATTCACCTCGTTTAAGTATGGGATTGTGCTGACCATCATATTCTTTATTACTTATGTCATCATGAATCTGAACGTTCTGGACGGGATTCGCGCATCCATGGGCGAAATGGATGCTGCTGACTCCGCTATTCTCATTACGGCCATCTTCACCGTATTCCTTGCCATTCCGATGGCAGGCTCCATTTACATCTCGCTTATCGCCGGCGACGGGCTGTGGAAGGCGCAGGGGCGCGCATTGTGGCCACGCTTCGGGCAGCAGGGCTACGGAAATTATGTTTGGCGAAGCATGGGCTTGTCGTATTTATTCGCGATCATCCTCTTCGCCATACAAGCCGTCATATTTAGAGTTCTCGAATTCACGATCGGCACATGGAGCACAACAGATGCCACACAATCGCCCTATAACATGGGCATCCTATGGCTTATGCCTGTTCTTGCCTGGGCGGCAGCCATATCGGAGGAAGCGGTGTTCCGTTTCTTCGGGATCGGTTTGTTCCGCAAATGGTTCAAAAACACATTCGCCGCAGCGCTGCTGCCGACATTATTCTGGGCGCTTGGACATGTCATGTATCCATTCTACCCCTCAACAACAAGGTTAATAGAGCTAATGATTATCGGGCTCCTATTCAGTTTTATATTTGTGCGATACGGGCTCATTACAGCGATGTTTACCCATGCGATATTTAACAGCGTTGCCGTTGGTATATCGTTGTTGACAATCGGTTCAGCGCCAAACATCGTTTCCGCTATTTTCTTCACTATCCTGCCTGTACCGATCGCTTGGATGATCAAATATTTCAGCAGCAAAAAAGAAAAGAAGCCGTCCGTTACGACGACTCCTCATTTAGAGCAGCAATAATTTGAGAAGCTAACTTTTCACCGATAGATAGGGGCCGAAAGTCTTCGACTGCGGCCTCTTTTATTTTTTTAATAGAACCAAAATGCTTCAGCAGCACCTTTCGGCGCTTCTCGCCAATGCCGGGAATCGAGTCCAGCTTCGATTCAATCATCGACTTGCCGCGCTGCTCGCGGTGGAACGTAATCGCAAAGCGGTGAACCTCATCCTGTATGCGCTGCAGCAAATAAAATTCCTGGCTGTCGCGCGGCAGCGGCACAATTCCAGCCGGATCGCCCGTCATAAGCTGCGCCGTTTTATGCTTTGCATCCTTCACCAGGCCGCATACGGGAATATAAAGGCCAAGCTCGTTTTCCAATATGTCCAGCGCTGCCGATATTTGACCCTTGCCTCCGTCGACAACGATAAGATCAGGCTGCGTCAGTCCCTCCTTCAGTACCCGCTCATAGCGTCTGCGAATCACCTCGCGCATCGTCTCATAATCGTCAGGACCTTGTACGCTCTTCACTTTATATTTGCGGTATTCCTTACGGTCCGGCTTGCCGTCTGTGAATACGACCATAGCGGACACAGGGTTCGTGCCTTGAATATTCGAGTTATCAAACGCTTCAATACGGCGAATCTCCCCCAGCCCTAACCAGCCGGCCAAAGATTCCGCAGCCTTGACACTTCGCTCCTCATCCTTCTCGATCAACCGGAATTTCTCGTCAAGCATGACCCTGGCATTGTCTATTGCCATGGTCACGACCTCACTCTTGCGGCCGCGCTGCGGCATGAGCACCTTTACCTTCAGCCAGCTATGGAGGGACGCAATCACGTCATCCGCTCGCGATCCAGCCTGCTCCTCAGGCGTGAATGCTTCTTCCTTCGTTTCTTCGGCAGCCTCTTGCTTAACAGGAGGCTCTTCCTGGACGAACGCGTCAGCCTGCTCCTGCTCTGGCGGCTGCGGCAGCAATATTTGCTTCGGCAGCGCTGGATTGTCGCTGTAATACTGCGTGACGAAGGTCATAAAGTCATCATAAGCTTCCCCGTAATAAGGAAATGTCGTCCCACGCCGCTCGATCAGCTTGCCATGGCGCATATATAAAATTTGCACGCACATCCAGCCTTTATCAACGGCATAGCCAAAAATATCGCGGTCAAGCGCATCCGACATCGTAATTTTCTGCTTCTCCATCACCTCGTCGATGGCGATGAGCTGGTCACGAAATTCCTTCGCTCGTTCGAACTCAAGCTGCTCCGCTGCTTCCTCCATTTTGCGCTGAAGCTCGGCTTTCACAACGTCTTGTCCGCCGTTCAGGAAACGGGTTATTTCCTGCGTCATCCTGTCATACTCCGACTGCTCCACATCAAATTCGCATGGCGCTATGCATTGCCCCAAATGATAATAGAGACATACTTTATCCGGCAGCGTCTTGCACTTGCGCAGCGGATAAAGGCGGTCAAGCAGCTTCTTCGTCTGCTGCGCCGCGTAAGCGTTCGGATACGGTCCAAAGTACTTGCCTTTATCCTTTACGACCCGGCGCGTAATTTCCAGCTTTGGGTGTTTCTCATTCGTTATTTTTATATAAGGGAAGGTTTTATCGTCCTTGAGCAGTACGTTATACCTCGGATGATGCTGCTTAATTAAATTACATTCAAGAATAAGCGCCTCCATATTGCTAGAGGTCACGATAAATTCAAAGTCGCGAATTTCCGATACGAGCCGCTGTGTCTTGCCGTTATGACTACCGTTAAAATAGGAGCGCACCCTGTTTTTGAGCACCTTTGCTTTACCGACATATATGATAACACCATCACTATTTTTCATTAAGTAACAGCCCGGCTGATCAGGGAGCAAGGCTAGCTTGTTCCGTATATTTCCTTTGGCTTCCGCGAGCTGCTGCTCGGCCTGACGCCAATCCATTGACTGTTGATCCATGCTCTCACCTCCGACTGCCATAACATTCTGTACACATTTTAGCATAGTTGGACGTTATTTTGTCTTACAATTGTCACCGGTAATTGCTTTACTTTGCTTTACAACTGTTCGGAACTTTGGGTATACTAATGAAAGCCAAGCTTCTTTCAAGGAGGACGTCAACCATGGAAAACATAAGAGATCCGCGCGAGCATTACAACGAAGAACCGCGCCACGACTTAATGGATGTTGTATTCGGTTTTGGCGGCATGCTCGCTTTTATGACCGTTATTTTCGCCGTAGCCGTAATTGTGAAGTTTATCATCTCGTAATGGGGAGGGAGCAGCGTGCTGCTCCTTTTTTTATCTTCACCCAAAAAAGCTCCGCTAACACGGCCAACAGCCACGTTGCGGAGCTTTTTACAGTTAGCTTCAATTGTTCTACTGCACAATGCGGAGCGTCTCACCAGCGGAATGGGCCTCGCGCGACCGGGACTGCTGCTTTGGCTCGGAGGGAGCCTGCTTCTGGGAAGATCCGTCATAGCGGGTTCTTTCCGTCCGGTCGATCTGTACGATTCTACCATCATGAACCGTAATGGTAACTTGCCCATAAGAAATTCCACTTACCTGATCGGCAATACGCTCCAACCAGTGCTGATCCGCTTCAAACGGCTTTGCCATAGAAAACCCCTCCATTTTTTATTGTTTTTAACCCTCTGGTATGACGGCTTTTTGCTGACCGGACTTCCATTCCACAATACTTTTCACAATTAAAGTGACGACTGCCAGCATAACAAGCAGCGATGCGACCGCGAACGATGCGGAAAACTGATATTCGTTATACAAAATCTCAATATGGAGCGGCAGCGTGTTCGTTTCGCCGCGAATGTGGCCCGAGACGACAGATACAGCTCCGAATTCGCCCATCGCCCGCGCGTTGCACAAAATGATACCATACAACAATCCCCATTTGATATTCGGTAGCGTTACCCTCCAAAATATTTGCCAGCCCTTCGCTCCGAGGCTTGCTGCCGCCTCTTCCTCCTGCACGCCTTGAGCCTGCATGAGCGGAATAAGCTCACGCGCAACGAACGGCACCGTTACGAACACCGTTGCGAGCACCATGCCCGGAAGCGCAAAAATAATTTGTATTCCCCGCTCGTTGAGCCAAGGTCCGAAAAAGCCTTGTGCGCCGAATAGGAGCACATAGATTAAACCGGAAATGACAGGCGATACGGCAAAGGGTAAATCAATGAGCGTAATAAGTATGTTTTTGCCCCGAAATCGGAACTTGCTGATGGCCCAGGCCGCCGCGATACCGAAGATTGTATTGATGGGGACAGCAATCAGCGCAACCATTAACGTAAGTCTAAGCGCCGCCAGCGCATCCGGTTCAGTAATGGAGTCGATGTAGACCCCCACGCCTTTCTTGAAGGCTTCAACAAATACCGAAACAAGCGGCAATAAAACAACGAGACTAAGAAAAAGCATAGAGATTCCAATAAGCGTCCAGCGAATAGGTGCAGATTCGGTTATATGCAGAGGCCGCTTTGCAGCCTCATCAGAGGTGTGGACGGTGATTGCTCCAGCCATATTAGATTCCCTCCATCGTAAGACTTGGCTTATTCCGTTACTGTGCGGCGATTCATGCGCCACTGCAGCAGATTGATGACCAGCAGCATAAGGAAGGACACTACAAGCATAACGAGTGCGATTGCGGTAGCTCCGGCATAATCATACTGCTCCAGCTTCGTCATAATAAGGAGCGGCGTGATCTCCGTCTTAAGCGGCATATTGCCGGAAATAAATACAACCGAGCCATATTCGCCGATACCTCTTGCAAATGCAAGCGCGAACCCTGTTAACAGCGCTGGCATAAGCTCCGGTAAAATAACCTTCCAAAATGTCCGCAGTCTGTATGCGCCTAGTATTACGGCAGCCTCTTCCGTTTCCTTCTCTAAATCCTGCAGCACCGGCTGAACAGTTCGGACAACAAACGGCAATCCAATAAAAATAAGAGCAATTGTGATCCCGATCGGGGAGTAGGCAACCTTGATGCCCAGCGGCTCTAACAGCGAGCCTACCCAACCGTTCGGAGCATAAATTGCGGTCAATGCGATCCCGGCAACGGCTGTCGGCAGCGCAAACGGCAAATCCACCAAGCTGTCTACCAGCTTTTTACCCGGGAATCGGAATCTGACCAGCACCCATGCGATAATTAAGCCAAACACGGCATTTACAACCCCCGCTGCGAAAGCGGTAGTAAAGCTGATCCGGTAGGAAGCTAATACTCGGGCGCTTGTTACTGTGCTCCAAAACTCCTGCCAGCTAATCTCCATTGTTTTGATAAAAACGGCTATCAGCGGGATTAAAACGATGATGCCTAAATAAAATAATGAAAATCCTAGCGACAAGCCAAAACCCGGCAGAACGTTGCGGTTACGGGGCTTGGAACCTTTCATGTGAAGTCAGCTCCAATCTTCATCAAATCGGTCATTACGAGCCTGGCGTATAAATTTTGTCAAATACGCCGCCGTCCGCAAAATGCTTCGACTGCGCTTCCTTCCAACCGCCGAAATCCTTGTCAATGGTCAAAAGCTCAAGCGCTTTGAACTGCTCCTCATACTTAGCCGCTACCTTTTCGGAGATCGGACGATAGTAGTTTTTCGCCGCAATTTCCTGCCCTTCTTCTGTATACAGATATTGCAGGTAAGCTTCAGCCACTTCACGGGTTCCGTGCTTATCTACCACTTTGTCGACGATTGCGACTGGCGGCTCTGCCAAAATACTAAGCGACGGATATACGATTTCGAACTTATCCGGACCAAGCTCATTAATGGACAAGAAGGCTTCGTTCTCCCATGCGAGCAATACATCCCCGATACCGCGTTCTACAAAAGTCGTCGTTGATCCGCGGGCTCCGGAATCAAGCACCGGCACATTTTTGAACAATTGAGCTACAAATTCCTGCGCTTTAGCTTCATCGCCGCCGTTCTGCTTCAAAGCAAAGCCCCAAGCCGCGAGATAGTTCCAGCGTGCGCCGCCAGAGGTTTTTGGATTTGGCGTGATGACCTCTACCCCTTCCTTCACGAGATCGTTCCAATCCTGTATGCCCTTCGGATTTCCTTTTCGGACCAAGAACACGATTGTAGATGTATAGGGGGAGCTGTTATGCTTGTATTTTGATTGCCAATCCTCATTGATCAGACCTGATTCCACAATCGCATCGATGTCGTAGCCAAGCGCCAAAGTAACAACGTCTGCCTTTAGTCCGTCGATGACGGCGCGACCTTGCTTGCCGGATCCGCCATGTGATTGTTTAATGGTAACCTCTTGGCCGGTTTCTGCTTTCCAGTGCTTGGCGAATGCTTCATTAAATTCAACATAGAGCTCTCTGGTCGGGTCATAAGATACGTTCAGAAGCTCTACTGGAGACTTCGGTTCTTCCTTGACCGGCGCATTCGTTGCGGCCGTATCCGTACCTCCTGAGCCATTACCCGGTTTATTGCTCTCGTTGTTGGTTGTTTCATTGCCGCCTCCTTGACCGCAAGCGGCCAGTACCAGCGCCAATAGAAAAATAATAACGACGGAACGAACTTGAGTAAGCTTTCTCATAAGAATACACCCCTTAATAAATTTGACAGGATAACGGAAATCGACGTATGCCTTACACTTCTTGCAGCAGCAGCAAGCTCATTCCGCGGTCAAATAGGTGTCTACTCCGGTTCGTCCGGTAGTTAAACAATTATTCCTACCTGTTTAGTTGGTTATGTGTGAATATTACCAGCGTCCCCCATAAGCTGTCAATACATTATTTTTAAAAAATTATTGTTTTCATAAGCGAAGCTTATATAGGCTTTTGTCGCAGGATGAGCGAGTGGTTGCTGTAAGCACGTATGTGTTCTTGATTTCAGGAAATAAAAAAGGATGTCCCATGGGTTTATTAAGACCCTTGAAGACATCCATTTATAAACAGTCCAATTATTTCCGACCGCGCTTATTGTCTCCCGCGACCATGACTACCTCCACATAAGGCCGTATACGATCCATAATTCGCTGGCCTTTGTGAAGCTCATCGCCATCCTTGTTCGTGAAGCTAAAATGCTTCTCCAGCGCATCCATCTCGTAATTGGACGTATAGAACGTCGGCTTGCGCTGCATTCTATAATTTAGGATGGCACCAAGCACATGGTCGCGCACCCAAGGATTCAAGTTTTCCGCACCCATATCGTCGAAGATGAGAAGATCCGTTTCCTTCATCATCTCGACCGTTTCCTTCAGCTTGCCAGGCTCATGCATCAGCGATTTCAGGTCCTCCACAAAGTCAGGCATATAGACGATCACGCCAGAATATCCCGCCTTCGCAAGCTCGTGCAGCAGGTAGCACATAAGAAAGGTTTTGCCCGTGCCAAACCGTCCTGCCAAATACAGTCCTTCCTCCTGCAGACCATGCTCCTTCGTCCGGTCGATATAGCGGAGCACTTGTCCCACTGCTTTCATGCGTTCTGGATCATTTTCCAAAATCTCATCCGATGAGTATCCGCGCTGCAGTGCCTTCTCATCGATGTAAAAGCTGCGGATGCGGCTCCGAATTTGGTCTTCCTTTTGTCTAGAGATAAACTTCTTGCAAGCAGCCTTGCGATCATTTAACTGGGTATAGCCATTCACGGTATCGCAGCTCAGCAGCGTGTAGTGTCCCTCGAAATCATTCGGGCAATTCTCAAGACCCGGACAATTGGAGCAGCTCTTATATTCCGTTACATACTGGTAAACGCGATTGAGATTGATTCGGATGGTATGCTCATCCAGCTCGGGATATTTGTTCCGAAGCTTCTCGACAAGCGGCTCCGCGAGCAGCTCTTTCAGCTTCTGTTCAGCCTGCTCCGTTATCGCTCGACCTGTTGGCCATGCCTTCAGCATTTCGCCTAAAGATTCCATAGTCCGCTCACCTCACCCCTTTATTTTCCATCCAATTTTCGTGCCAGCTTTCGGAGCTCTTCAAGCTCTTCCGCTGATACAGCCCCGCCGGATTGACCGTTCTGTACGATCGGGATAGCTGGCTTGCGCGATATGCCGCGACTGCCTCCGCTTCGAGCGCCGCCTTTTGCTCCGCTATAAGCTCCACTCGTACCGCTATAGACTGCCGCTTCCTTACGACGCTCTTTGTCCTGCTCAATCTGCGCTTGCTCCCTTACATATTGCACGGCCTTCTCGAAGGTATCGATTTGCTTAACCAGCATGTTTGATGCCACAGCATCAAGAAAGGTTTTTGTTACACGCTGAGCATCATTCGCTCCAATAACATAATGAATAAGAACATTAATAACTGGCGCTGCCAGCTTATAATTCAAGTCGATTCGTTCAAAGACGCGCTCGATCCACTCCGGCACAGCACCAGGGAAAAACCGCTGCAGGAATCGTGTATGAGGCTCATTGCGCATCAGCATATTGTATTGCTGTATATCACAACGCCCCATCAGCTGATTCGGCACCTGCAAATAATGCTGCTCCTTTACCTCATACTCCTCCGTCAAATCATCTGTGTCGACTGTTTCCTCACTTGTTATAATCTGCGTGCGAGCGAGCGTGCGCTCACGTTCGCCTTCTCGTTTCTTATCCTGTCGATAAAGCTGATTGGCTCTCAGCTGAAGCTCGTCAATATTCAACTCGCCGCTATCGTTGAATACAGCGTCCTCATCAAGCAGCCGGCATAGATCAGGTACGTTCAAGCTATATTTGTAAGCGACATAGTTGACCTGCGCCAGCTGCTCCTCATCACCTCGAAGCCGTTCCACAAAACGGCGGTTCGCAGAATTACGGGGAAAACGCAAAATGATTTCGCCATATGGAATACCCGCCGTTGCAAGCGCAGGCCTCGAAGACGCTTGGCGCGAGGGCGCGACCTCAGCAAGTGCCTGCTCCAGCTCATCATCGACGGATTGCATATTAAGCTTGAACAGCTCATAAAACGGAACCGAAATATTTTCCTTGGTCAACTGTGCACCTGCCAGCTCATCCGGCTCATTCGCACCAAATGATTCACGCAAGGAAATAACTGCATATTTGCCTACTTTATCCCGCAGCAGCATCGTCAAATGCATATTGCGGAAAAATTCGGCAGGCGAGAGCGGCTGCGCCAGCTCGTATTCATAAATAACATCACCATTATCGGGTAAACCGAGCCTTGACGTCTGCAGCAGACCGACTGCTTCCAGCTTCGATGCCTGCTCGATCAGATACTTGCGTCCCTGTTCATTCATCTCCAGCCCCAAACCAAGAAACAGCTTGCGCTGCGGCTCTAGTGTGGAATATCCTGAGCATCCCTCCGCAATTCCGTGATACAGCTGCTGATAAAATGCGACTGCAAAACCGCCAACCATCGGCTGATAGATTAGCGATAACATTTTATAGTCCAAGCTGCTTAGCGAAAAATCACGAAATATATAATACCGGTGATGTTCTGTATATTGCAATATATTATGGATGCGCATTGCATCGACTCCATCCCTTGCTTTCTCTCTATCATTTTAGCATAAAATCCACGCTCCAGGAGGAGTCAAAAAAATAGAAAAATCCCCCGAATGAGGGATTTTCGTATTAAAACATTTTGTATCCGCCCTTGCGCAGCGCTTGAATGGCCCAACCGCTTACATAGGCACCAACCAATGCGCCAATTACAGGAATATAATCTATTATTGTATAGTTTGAAAAATTTTCTACCGTAGCCGTAGCGTTCGGATCCCAAGGCGCCCATATGCCAAGCGGAATCAATACGAGAATAAACAAATAGATTGGAAACCATGTTGTCTTTAACAGCATATTCAAAATAAAGCCGATGCCAAACATCATAACCATAAAGAGCACCGTCGCTATTATTAATTGCAGCATCCAAACTTCCCCTTTCAGACTCTCGTTACTTAGTTTAATTAATGGGGCTGTGGAAGTCAATTGAATGACGACAAATGTCACAAGACCGCCATTTGCTCCGCTTAGCCACATTACGATACAATGGTTGCAGCATCATTAAAGAGCTTGAAAGGAGCATTTATCTTATGAGTGAAGCAGCACAGACATTAGAAGGCTGGTACGCGCTGCATGATTTCCGCAGCATCGATTGGACGGCTTGGCGCTTAGCCGATGAAAGCGAGCGCAAACGCGCATTAGATGAGCTGCAGTCGTTCCTGCAGCAGTGGACAGAGGTTGAAACGAATAAACAAGGCAGTACCGCTGTATATTCCATAGTCGGTCAGAAGGCTGACTTCGTATTCATGCATTTGCGCGAGACGCTCGAGGAGCTGAACGCCATTGAAATGGCGTTTAATAAAACATCGTTCGCAAGCTTTACTTATCCTGTGTATTCATACGTAAGCGTTGTGGAGCTAAGTAATTATATGGCTAAGCCGGGCACCGATCCGATGGATAACCCGGAGGTTGCCGCAAGACTGAAGCCTGCTCTGCCGAAGGCTAACCACATCTGCTTCTACCCGATGAACAAGCGCCGGGAGGGTAGCGATAACTGGTACATGCTAAGCATGGACGAGCGTCGCACAATGATGCGCAGTCACGGCATGATTGGACGCTCGTACGCCGGCAAGGTCAAACAAATCATTACCGGCTCCGTCGGCTTCGACAATTGGGAGTGGGGTGTAACCCTCTTCGCGGACGATGCTCTTCAATTTAAAAAATTGATTTACGAAATGCGTTTTGACGAGGTTAGCGCGCGTTTCGCAGACTTTGGCGACTTCTATGTCGGCAACCTTCTCGATGAGCGGAAGTTCGCTGCCTTACTGCTCGTCTAAATTTGTAAATATTATAAAAAGGCTCTCCGTGATCGACCTGCACTTTCATGCAAGTTGATAATGGAGAGCCTTTCTAATTAGTTATCGTCTTCCTCGTCATCTACATCCAAGCCAAGACGCTTTGCTTCCAAATAATCCTGTGTCGCTTTGTCTCGCGCTCGCCCTTTGTCCTTCAAACGCTCGATGGCGGGCTGAATGAGCAGGTCAACTTCCTTCTGCACCGTATAGGCCAAGTCATACCGTGTTTGCGATTCCAGATAGGAACCGACCTCCATCAACGCGTTGTAACGATCAAGCTCATCTCTCGTTAACAAACCGCGGACTTGTACGCTGCAGTGTCTCATTATAGAAACTTCCCTTTACGAAGTACAAGCGGAATACCGCCGATAATGAACAAGTAACGAAGGTCGATCATTTTTTTCAGCCAAGCTGCGGTTCGGCCTTTGTATTTCTTTCCGAAAGCGATACCGATTGCTTCACCTTTACCTAGCGATGCCACAGTGCCCTTGTTGCTGAATGTAAAGTTCTTCAGCGGCTGATTGCGAATCGAAGCCACAAGATTGTGCGCGCACACAACACCTTGCTGCATCGCGATTTGGGCAGTTGGCGGGTAAGGACGACCTTCCGGATTAAACATCAACGAGTTATCCCCAACAATATAAATGTTCTCTGTACCTGGCGAACGAAGGAATTCATCCACCTTCACGCGGCCGCGCATCGTTTCGAAGCCAGCCTCTTCAATCAGACGGTTACCGCGGATACCTCCGGTCCAAATAACGGTCTGTGATTTAATCTCTTCTCCTTCACCAACAATAACACCCTCTGGCGAACATTCCTTGATGGCCGTACCAATACGGAAGGTTACGCCCTTCTTCGTCAATACATCCATTCCGTACTGAACAAGCTCAGGATCAAAGCCTGGAAGCGCTGTTGGAGCAGCTTCAATATTATAAATTTTGACAAGCGCTGGATCTACGTCGAACTGCTTGCAAAGCACAGGAATACGATCAGAAAGCTCGCCTACGAATTCGATGCCCGTGAAGCCTGCGCCGCCGACGATAAATGTCAAATAGTCCGTACGATGAGGCTCGCGTTTATAACGGGCGAATTGATATTCGATATGCTCACGGATCAAACGAACCGAGTTGATGCTTCGGATGTTCATGGCATACTCGCCCAGGCCTGGAATACCGAAGGTTTCCGGCTCGCCGCCAAGACCGATGACAAGGTAATCATAAGAGAGTGTGCCATCCTCCAAAATAACCTTCTTATCTTGCGGACGAATTTGTACGACCGTTGATTTTACAAAATCAATTTTAAATTCATCGATTAATTTGGAAATGCTCACGCGCGCATTTTCAGGGTTATCGGTACCCGCAGCAGGCATATGAAGATGAGTAGTAATATAGTGGTAGTCGTGTTTATTCACGAGCGTTACGTCTGCTTCATTGTAATTAAGTTCCTTTTGCAGACGCAGCGCTGTCAAAATGCCGCCATAGCCCGCGCCAAGAATAACGATTTTGGGTATGTTACTCATAGTATGATCCCATCCATTCCTAATGTCTTTTTATATTGTGAAAAATTACACAAGCATACCAAAAAAATAATGAGATATGTTCAGTGTGTTCATTTTGAAACCTTTTTATCAGTGTGCTTCTCGCTGCAGATGGAAGATTACTCCATTTTTTGCAGCCAGTCCGTACATTACATACATCAGAAATATTACAGAGTTTTCATAAAAAGTTCAAGAGCAAAATGTACGAAATTGTTTAGAACTCTATACAAATTAGTTGTTTCCTTCTTCCAGTACGAAAGATTATAATGATAACCGTAAAGCTTACTTTGGAGGTGGTTATATTGTCTAATACGGAAACATCCGTCACCCCTGTGGATATCCTTATTATCGGAGGCGGACCTGCAGGATTGTTCGCTGCTTTCTATGGCGGAATGCGCCAGGCCTCGGTCAAGCTCATCGAGAGCATGCCGCAGCTGGGCGGTCAGCTTGCAGCCCTTTATCCTGAAAAATACATTTACGACGTTGCAGGGTTTCCTAAAGTAACGGCGCAGGAACTTGTGGACCGGCTCATCGAGCAGCTTGAGCATTTCAAGCCGGAAATTTGCCTGGAGGAGAAAGTTGTGAACGTCATCAAGCATGATGAGCGGCTGTTTGAAGTTGTGACAGACAAAGCCGTTCATTATGCCAGAGCCGTTATAATCACTGCTGGAGTTGGAGCATTCGAGCCCCGCCGGCTTGAATTGCCGGAGGCCGCAGGCTATGAGAAAACAAATCTTCATTATTTTGTCGGCGATTTGCAGCGCTTCAAGGGACAGAGGGTGCTCGTAAGCGGCGGTGGCGACTCTGCGGTCGATTGGTCGCTTATGCTCGAGCCTATTGCAGAAAGCGTCACGCTCATTCATCGTCGCGATAAATTCCGGGCACATGAGCACAGCGTCCAAAATTTGATGAGTTCATCGGTGAAGGTGTTAACGCCAGTAGAAATTACAGCCCTTCACGGTGATCAAAACATTAACAAGGTCATCTTAACCGATGTTAAAAGTAAAGAAACCTCCGAGCTGGAGGTTGATGCTGTTATCGTGAACTTCGGCTTCATCTCATCACTTGGACCTATAGCTGACTGGGGGATCGATATTCAAGGCGGCTCCATCATTGTGGATACAAGAATGGAGACGAATGTAGCTGGCATTTTCGCAGCGGGCGATATAACAACCTACCCGGGCAAGCTCAAGCTGATTGCTGTCGGCTTCGGTGAAGCACCAACGGCTATCAATAACGCGAAGGTATACGTCGATCCAACTGCCAAGCTTTCACCTGGTCATAGCAGCAACATGAAGCTGTAATACAGCATTAGCATTAAAACAATACAATTAAGGGTATCCTAACCATGGCAAAATCATGACATGTGCCTATCGCATCTATATGCGCGGCACGCCGAGGAGGATACCCTTATGCTTTGTCCCGTTTGCAACGGATTACAATTACTTCAAGAAAGCTGCCCTGCTTGTAACGGAGAAGCAGTCGATTTTGGACGCTTGTCCGATTTGGCTGGCCCTTATTCCCCATACGGGCAAATTGACGAGCAGCTTTCTCATGACGACATACAAATGCACGACAGCCCCATCTGCAAACATCTTATTTATTGTCCGTCCTGCACGCAAAAAACTGAGGTTTCGATTACAGAATGGCGTTAAGCTTCTATTAAAATGATGAACTCACTAAGCTGTAATTTTACGAGCCTCTGGGTTAACATGTCTACGCTTCAATTCAACAGCTAACATTCGAATAAAGTCTGGCTCTAGTTGAAATTGAATAGCTGCATAATAAGTTTCTACCAGCATTTCGTCAGATAGTAGCTCCATTACTACACACCCTTTCTTCCATCCTTTGGTGATTACTATCTCATAGTAGCATGGTACTATTCCAGAGGACAACAGTCCTACTTACGCACACAATACTGTGGATACAGTGTGAATAGCATGTGCATATTTATCGAATGATGAGGAATATCAGCGTGGATAATGTGGATACAGTTATCCACAACCAGAAGATGCCTCAAATCAATAAAAAACTTTAATTGAATACTATAAATCTATCAATGGAATATATTAACAGCGTTAAATCTTCTCACGAAAAAAAGCCCAATCGAAGGCTTTCTTCCTATCCTGTCGTGTTCCCTATACCGCTTCGCTTATTGTGGCCTGGTGTTCACTTCGATGATCCAAATCTTGCCCTGCTTATCGATACCATAATCGAAGCCCAACTGCCCAATACCTGGATACTTCAATTCCAGTACACTAGTAGACAATACGGTAAGCTCTCTCATCTTCGCTTTCTTATCAGATACTTCCTTAGAGGACAAGGAACGGCTAATTCCTTTTGAAGCCGAAACCATCTTACCTCCGCGACATAAATTTGTGACAAACAAACCTTTCCTGGCAATACGACCGACCATAGAGCGGTAAACCCAGCCGGACTCCGTCTTCACATACTTTACGCGGTAATCGATAGGCTTGCCGTCTACAGTAGCCAGGTAAATCCCTTTTTGAATAAGGTATGAACGACCTTTACGTTGCTTGTTGAGACTAGCTTTTAACTCTTCAAAGCTAGTAAATCGTTTTGTCATTGAATAATAGGTATAGGCATATCCATCGCTATCGTGCATCACCTTTATCACACCATGACCTCCAGCACCTACCACAGGCTTCACAACGACCATCTGATGCTCATTAAGCATGCTCCGCAAATTACCGGATGTAAACTTTTTTGTAGGGGGGATATGCGGAGCTAGAATTGCGTTGGTCAGCAGTGCAGCAGTCTTAGCCCACTTACTGGCAAGCTGCCTACCCTGGTGTTGACCCAAAGCCTTCACTCTCCTTTCCTGCTGCTTCATCCATAGCATATGATTACGTGCTATCTGTCTCTTGGATGAATGTCGTTAGTTAAGAGCCTTTATTACCAAGCCGCGATGCGAGCTTCAGTTTGCGATTTTATTAGGATTCGAATAAGCTAGAAACCCATACGAAAATAAAGCAGGGGCTGTCCTCAGGTCATTTTCGACCATTTTGAACAGCCCCTTCGAATGAGTAAACAGTTATTTATCTGACTTACCCTCAAGCGCAGCCTTCAGCTTATCAGCTAGACTATTGGAAAGCGCTGTGTTATCGCTATACTGCTCGATTAGCTTCTGACTCTGTTTGCGGCCTGCTTTCCCGCCCAGGCTCTGCTTGTCTCCTAGCATTTCGATTACATTGCAGGGCTTGCACTGCGCGAACTTCCCAGCTTTTCCATCTCTAATTTCCATTTTCTTGTGACATTGCGGGCAGCGCTTATTAGACAGCATCGGCTCAGCTGCGCGGCGATAGCCGCATTCGCGATCTGAGCACACAAGCGACTTGCCGCGTTTTCCCTTAATCTCGAGCAAAGGCTTCTCACACTCCGGACAACGGGAATGCGTCAAATTATGCGGCTTGTATTCCTTCGTCTCTGCAATAACCTCAGAGACCCATTTAGAGGCTTGCTCGCGAACATTCGTCATGAATGCTGCTGGATCGCCCTTCCCTTTGGCAATCCGCTCCAGTTCCTGCTCCCATCGCGCGGTTAGCTCCGGACTTCTCAGCTCGTTCACAACAAGCTCGTACAGCTGCTTGCCTTTGCCAGTAGGCATCAGCTTGTTTTGCGTTCGGGCAATGGTATCCGTTCCCAGCAGCTTTTCTATAATATCTGCCCTGGTCGCAGGCGTTCCCAGACCGTGCTTTTCCATGCGAGTAAGCAACGTTGCTTCGGTGTATCGCGAAGGCGGCAGAGTCCTAAGCTCACGGACTCTGCTTTGCTTGATAGGCAGTGCCTGTCCTAGCGTGAGTGGGGGAAGCAGCTGCGCCGGCTGCCGGTCAGCTTTGCTTTGTCCCGAATCCTGGCTATCGTCATCCTCTTCCTCATCTAGAGGTGCAGAAAAGGAATCAGCCTGATAGATTTCCTTCCAGCCCTTGTCCTTCTCGATCTTCCCCTTCGCGTAAAGACGATCCTTTCCAAGAGCAAGCACAACACTTGTCTCATCATAACGATAAGGACCATAAAATAAAGCAATGAACCGTTTTGCAATAAGATCGTACAGCTTTCTTTCTTCGTTGCTAAGAGCGGCCAAATTGACAAATTGCTCTGTAGGAATAATAGCATGGTGGTCGGTTACTTTACTGTCATCGACAATCCGCTTCGTGACGTTAAGCTGACCTCTGAGCAGCCTGCGGGCAAGCTGCGCATAGGGACCGACAGCGATGCTCTCCAGTCGAGCCTTCAGTGTCGATACCATATCACTGGACAAATAACGTGAGTCCGTACGCGGATACGTAACCAGCTTATGCTGCTCATAAAGCTTCTGAAGAATGTTCGACGTCTGCTTCGCCGAGAAGCCAAACCTCTTATTCGCATCCCGCTGCAGCTCGGTCAAATCGTAGGCTTGCGGATGAGGCTCCGTCTTCTCGACTGTCCGAAGCTTATCCACCTTAACCGACCCCTTCTGGATACGGCTAACCGCAGCCTCCGCGTCTGCAAAATTCCAAACCCGTCCGTCATGACCCTCCTGCTCTTTCCACAGCGCTGAGAATGTACCGAAGTCCGCCGTCACATTCCAGTAAGGCTGAGACTGAAAAGACTCTATTTCCTGCTCGCGCTCTATCAGCATCGACAGCGTCGGCGTCTGAACGCGGCCCGCAGCCAGCTGCGCGTTGTATTTAGTTGTGAGCGCTCTAGTCACATTGAGGCCTATCAACCAATCCGCTTCCGCACGACAAACCGCTGACGCATATAAATGGTTATAATCCTTGCCAGGCTTCAAATGATTGAAGCCATCCTTGATGGCTTTATCCGTCTGCGATGAAATCCACAGCCGCTTGAACGGCTTGCGCCAATGGACAAGCTCCATGATCCAGCGCGCTACCAGCTCGCCCTCGCGTCCTGCATCCGTTGCAATGATAAGCTCGTTAATATCCTGCCGCTTGCATAGCTGGGCCACTGATCGGAACTGCTGCGAGGTTTCCTTCATAACCTTTAAATTCATTTTTTTCGGAAGCAGAGGCAGATCCTCCAGATTCCATATTTTATACTTAGGATCGTATTCCTCGGGCTCCGCTAATGTAACAAGATGGCCCAGCGCCCAGGTTACAACATACCTTGGGCCTTCCATATATCCTTTATGCTTCTGTCCACAGCCGAGTACCCGGGCAATTTCCTTCGCCACGCTCGGCTTCTCTGCCAGTACCAGCGATTTCATTGGTTTATTCGCTCCATTTCATTGAATACGGGTTTCCATACCTATGTTAAATAATTAATAGTCCTTTAGCAATCTATTCCTGCTTATTGTATCCATTTGGATACCATAATCCCGATATGATATAGTAATTCCAGCTTGATTGCTATTAGATTATGATTCAAGGAGCGTTGAGAAATGAAGCCACGTTTTATTGCTATTCTCTTTGTTATTTTATTCGTATACAGCGGTATTTCCTTCTATATTGGCTGGAACGGCTGGCTGTTTCTTTCTACCCTGCTGGACTGGAGCAATGCAGGCCTATATTCAGCAGCCGTGGCCATTATCACCTATGCCTATATCATAGGGCGTGCAGCCTACCGTGCACCATTCAAACCGCTGGCGGAAGTACTTAAGCTAGTCGGTTCCTATTGGTTTGCTATTTTGGAATATGCGGTGCTCATCCTTCCTCTCGCTAATATTACAGCACTGCTATTGAAAGCGGCGGGCGCGCAGGAGTCCGTTTATATCGTAGGTGTCGGCAGTGCTGCCTTGTTGATCATGGCCTTCCTCCTGCTTCGGGGTAGCTGGAATGCCTGGAGCCCCGTCGTCAGAAAATACGAGGTGCAGGTTCCTAAACAAGCTGGAAAACTGAACAAGCTGCGGATCGCGATGGCCTCCGATCTTCATTTAGGCAATATCGTTGGCAATCGGCATTTAGAACGACTTATCGATAAGGTGCAGCAGATCAAGCCGGATTTAATCCTACTGCCAGGTGACATATTGGATGATGATATTGAGCCTTTTCTCCGCAAAAATATGTCAGCCGTGCTCGGTAAGTTGAAGGCTCCGCTCGGCGTTTACGCGGTGACCGGTAATCATGAATATATCGGCCGAAAGGTTCCCGAATTCATCTCGGCCATGAATGCCATTGGTATTCGCGTCCTTATGGACGAAGCCGCGCTCATTAATGACAGCTTCTATGTCGTCGGACGAAAGGATAAAGCCTCCGGGGGCTTTGCCAATGACAAGAGATTGCCGATCGATGAGCTTATTGCTCCGCTCGACAAATCGCGTCCGCTCATTATGCTCGATCACCAGCCATCGGATATTGCGAAAGCCGCCGAGAACGGTATCGACATTTCTGTATCCGGCCATACGCACCGGGGACAAATGCTGCCAAACCATCTCATTACGAGAAGGATCTTCGAGCTCGATTGGGGATATTTGAAAAAAGGCGGGCTGCATGCCATCGTTTCCTCCGGCTTTGGCACATGGGGGCCTCCCATTCGGATCGGCAGTCGTTCGGAAGTCGTTCAAATCGAGGTAGAGTTCGTGAAAGCTTAGGTGTTTCTTTTCATTGCATCACGTCGTTGTTAAATAGGGTCTTATTTATCCAATTGCCCGCAATCGAGCCATTGGATAAATAAGACCCTTTAATACATAATCCTGCCACTATTTATTTGAAAGCCTTCCATTGCAGCAGCTCCGCCATGATACGCTCTCGCCCGTTAGGCGCCCAGCTCATTCCAATCCAATTGGGAATAATGAGCGTATGCTGCCTTTGAACGGCTTGAATGGCTTTCCAAGCGCTACCGCTGGTACAGACGATACTGCTTCGGTGTAATGCCAGTAAGTCTCTTGAATACTTTTGTAAAATGACTCTGATCGTAAAAGTTAAGCCGCGTGTAGATGTCTGTCAGCGTCAAGCTTGAATCGGACAACAGCTTCTTCGCCTCCTCTACCTTCTCCTGCGTAATATAGGCTTGTAGCGGTATGCCGACTTCTTTCTTGAACAGCTGCGACAAATAATTCGAATGCAGCCCAGCACGTTCCGCCAGCTGCTCAACCGAGATCCCCTCGTAAATATGGTCAAAAATATAGCTGCGGCACTGCGCAACCGCCTTCGAATAGTTGCCCGCCAGATTCTGCTTTACCCGCTCTGCGAATGCATACATCGTTTCAGTTCGATAACGGCTCACACTTTCAATATCGTGCAGCTCCTCCAGGTGCTGAATGTATAGATCGCTCATCGTATAGGCAATTTCGGAGTGAAGACCGCCTTCAATCGCCGCTCGCGTCGCAAGCGTTATCCCGGCAATTGCCAAATTTTTCTGGCTTCGCAAATGGCTGCTTTTGGACAATATGCCCAGCTTTTCTGTTTCAAGAGCCGACAACTCCAGGAGCTTCTCCGGCCGCCCCTCCTTGATGCCCTCAAGGAGTCTTTTCTCAGCCTCACTGTCATGATGAAGCATCGTTGTTTCACGCCGTGCGGACAAGCTGCGGTCCAGATGGCGCTCAAAGCTTTCGTGATCCTCACGCAGATAACCTTCGTTCTGCTTGAGCAGGTCAACTGCCTCCAGTTCCGTGCCATAAACCATATAATTCAAAAGCACAGCGGCATGCAGCAAATGAAGTCCTCCAATAATAGGAAGCGAAGCAAAATAGGAACGAAGTGTCACCTTCGCGTGTCCCCGAATATGAAAATCATTCATTAAGCCCGTAGCGGCTTTATCTGAAATACTATTGTAGGCGGAGGGCCCGAATAAAATATATCCTTGATTTCGATCCTTCCGCTGAATGTTTAAGATGACATAGTTCTCCAGCTTATTAAGGCTCCTTACTAATGGTTTAGTCGTGGCTGCAGCCCCCGCATCCAACTGCTTCATTAACAAGTTTACGGTCGGATAGAGCGGATGGACTGTCAGCTCCGGGGGACCCGCCTCGAAAATAACAATCCTATCGTTATTTATGTATCGAGCCGGAATTTGAAAATTATTATACATAAGCTTACATATAAAAACGATTTGCTGCTCCAACGTTAATGGTTCCATCGCACGCCCCTCTTTCGGCCACTTTTTCCACATTAGGGAACGAAATAATAATACTATTTTTCTTTAAAATGTACCATAATTTCCACACTCTTTCGATTAAAATAGATCTACACAATAAAATGAAAGCGCTGTAAATAGAGCGGAAGGAGCAAATATAATGACAAGAGATTTGAAGCAAATCATAGCTGAATTAACACTGGAAGAAAAAGCAGGGTTATGCTCAGGACTTAATTTTTGGCATACCAAGGGTGTAGAACGATTAGGCATTCCATCAGTCATGGTAACGGACGGCCCGCACGGCCTTCGCAAGCAAAGCGGCAGCAGCGATCATCTCGGCCTGCTCGACAGTGTTCCGGCTACGTGCTTCCCTTCGGCGGCAGGGCTTGCTTGCTCCTGGGACGTGGAGCTGGTGGGCCAAGTAGGCGTGGCGCTCGGCGAGGAATGTCAGGCGGAGGACGTTGCCGTCCTGCTCGGCCCTGGCGCGAATATTAAACGCTCACCGCTGTGCGGCAGAAACTTCGAATACTTCTCAGAGGATCCTTACTTGTCCTCCGAGATGGCAGCTTCTCATATTAACGGTGTGCAAAGCCAGGGCATCGGCACATCTCTTAAGCATTTTGCTGTCAACAATCAGGAGCATCGCCGGATGACGACGAACGCGGTTGTGGATGAGCGCACACTTCGTGAAATATATTTGGCCAGCTTTGAGGGTGCCGTCATCAAGGCGCAGCCTTGGACGGTAATGTCCGCTTACAATCAAGTGAATGGTGCTTACGCTTCTGAGAATACACGCTTGCTGACGGAAATATTAAAGAAGGAATGGGGTCATGAAGGATTTGTCGTTTCCGACTGGGGCGCTGTTAACGAGCGGGTGGCAGGCTTAGCGGCAGGACTAGAGCTTGAGATGCCATCCAGCAATGGTGCAGGCGACCGCAAAATCGTCGAGGCCGTTCGCAGTGGAGCCCTGTCAGAGGATACGCTAAACAACGCGGTTGAACGGATTTTGACGGTTGTGTTCAAAGCTGTCGACAATAAAAAGGAAAATGCGGTATACGATGCAGAAGCCCATCACCAATTGGCCGCGAGGGTCGCTGTGGAAAGCATGGTGCTGCTAAAGAACGAGGACGCCATTCTCCCGCTTCAGAAAAGCGGTTCGATTGCTGTTATCGGTGCTTTTGCCAATAAGCCTCGTTACCAAGGTGGAGGAAGCTCGCATATTAAACCGACTAGGCTTGATCACACCTATGCCGAAATTACTCGCGCAGCCGGCCCTGGAGCAAAGGTTGCTTACGCTCAAGGCTACAAGCTCGAAAATGACGATATAGATGAAGCGCTGCTGCAGGAAGCGAAAGCTCATGCCGCTGAAGCCGATGTTGCCGTGTTGTTCATCGGATTGCCGGATCGCTACGAGTCAGAGGGCTATGACCGCCAGCACCTGAACATTCCGGACAATCAACGTGCGTTGATCGATGCGGTTGCCGAAGTTCAAAGCAATGTGGTCATTGTGCTCAGCAACGGCGCACCGATCGTCATGCCTTGGCTCGATAAAGCAAAAGCGGTGCTTGAAGGCTATTTAGGCGGGCAAGCGGTCGGCGGAGCGATCGCGGCGCTGTTGTTCGGCGATGCAAACCCTTCAGGCAAGCTGGCGGAAACATTCCCGCTGAAGCTTAGCGACAACCCTTCCTTTTTGAATTTTCCGGGTGAAGGCGACAAGGTTGAATACAAGGAAGGCGTGTTCGTTGGCTACCGCTACTACGATACGAAGGAAATCGAGCCTCTATTCCCTTTTGGCTACGGACTTAGCTATACGAGCTTCGCTTACAGCAACTTGACGGTAAGCCGTACGGAGCTGACGGATCAAGACACGGTAACGGTTAGCGTCGATGTAACGAATACAGGCTCGCGGGCTGGTAAAGAAATCGTGCAGCTGTACGTGAAGGACGTGGTCAGCTCCGTCATCCGTCCCTCCAAGGAACTGAAGGGCTTTGCCAAGCTTGAGCTTCAGCCCGGCGAAACAAAAACAGCGACCTTCGAGCTTGGCAAAAGAGCCTTCGCTTATTACAACGTCGATTTGCAGGATTGGCATGTAGAGACCGGCCTGTTCGAAATTTTGGTGGGCGCCTCCTCGAGGGATATTGCCGCCAGCGCTGCAGTCAACGTTCTGTCTACCGTTACGGTTCGTCATCCAGTCACTTTGAATACGACGTTTGGCGATCTGCTGAGCGATCCACAGCGGGCGGAAATCGCTAACGAGATGCTGCAGCAATTTGCCGGAGGCGGCGGTCTGATGGACTCCTTAAGCGAGGATGCTCCTGAGATGATGTCAGCCATGCTCAATTATATGCCGCTTCGCGCCCTTGCCATGTTCAGTCAAGGCGCGGTCTCAGAAGAGATGCTCATGGGATTGATCGAGCGCATGAATGCGGTCGACGAGGCATAACCGAAAAACTGGCGATTTCAGTTGAGTTATGTTCAACATAGTAGAAATGAAAGAAGCTATCCTCAGCTAAATGGCATGAAGGATAGCTTCTTTATTTATTCTCTTTAAGCTCTCTCAATTGATAAGTTTAATCCAGCGTTTCATTTGTTGTAATACTGTTTTATAACATAGTAACAATGAGACCGAGGAGTGATAGCCATGGATGATAAACAAATCTATTATGTATCTGTATCCGGCAAGAGAGTCGAGCCCACAGCTTCCATGAATGATCAGCTAACGGTGAATGGAACGACAGAGGAAATCGACAAGCTGCAGCTGCTGCTCGAAACCATTCAGAAGGATGATGAGAGAACCCAATTTCGGGCGCCCATTCCTTACAAGTCCGCCGATCATGATCAGGCAACTGAACAGTTTAACGAGGATATTCTGAAGGTCTATCGCGCCATTTACGAGCTAGGTACGGCGGAGACGAAGGAGCATATCCAACAAATGAATATTTTGAACAAGCTGCAGAATACCGATTATAATTATCCGGGCTATGAGCGTTAAAAGGATAAAAAAACAGCGCCTGCGTATTCGAAAACTGCGACCGCTCGCGGTTACCGTTCCGAATTGCGCAGCGGCGCTGTTTTTTCTCTGTCATCATTCGAAATATGATGGCCTTTTACTCTGGTAGCGGGTCTCCAGCTTATCCATCTCGGCGGTAACCTCGTGCAGCCACCCCCTATCGCAGGTCATGCTGGCCAGCAAACCCAGATTATACTGCCTCGCCAGATTCTGAGCGTATTGGGCATTCAGCTTCAAACAGCTTTCCAGCTCAAAGCATTCCTGCCCCGATAACGATCTACTCTGCTGCAGTAGCCACAGCTCCGCCAACCGCCAATGAATGTGCATCATGCTAATCAGCCCAATCATCATTGTCTTTGTTACCATTCTGTCCCTATTATGAGGGAGATAGTCATTTCTGTTAATAAGCAGACAGCATTCACTTTCCTGTGTTTTATTGGAACAAAGCTAGCCTTTTGCATTGGCAATTGTAACATCTTTTAAAAGAGAATTCATTCGCTCCCCGCTGTTAATTGTAAATATTTAACATGCCCAATCCACTTCGCCCATAACGGCATACACTGCTTTAGCCTACTAACTAAGGAGTGAATTTAAATGTCATTTTTATTCCCTCAAGGACCACAAGGTATGCCTGGAGCTGGAATGCCTGGACCAGGATTTCCGGGAATGCAGGGTATGCCTGGACCTGGAATGTCTGGACCAGGATTTCCGGGAATGCAAGGTATGCCTGGACCTGGAATGTCTGGACCAGGATTTCCGGGAATGCAAGGTATGCCTGGACCTGGAATGTCTGGACCAGGATTTCCGGGAATGCAAGGTATGCCTGGACCTGGAATGTCTGGACCAGGATTTCCGGGAATGCAAGGTATGCCTGGACCTGGAATGTCTGGACCAGGATTTCCGGGAATGCTGGGCATGCCTGGACCGGGATTTCCCGGCATGTTAGGATCACAAGATCCTCAGGGATTTCAGGCTCCTACAGCTCCTCCGCCGCAATTCATCCCCCAGCAGCCAATGGCATCACCGTTTGCCGTTGACCCGGGAGCCATTGCCCGCTGTTTATTCCGAAATACTTATATTTGGCTCAACAACGGACAAAACTTCTGGTATTTCCCTGTTTTTGTCGGACGCAATTCAGTTGCCGGATTTAGATGGAATGGACGATTTTGGATGTATACCGGTTTTGATTTAAGACAAATCAGCACCTTTACCTGCTTTTAGGCTTCAAAAGGAATGGCGATGCAGCCTGGGCCGCATCGCCATTCCTTTTTTCTTATTCCATCATCAACCTGCCCGATAGTTCGATTCGATTCATTCAAAAGAATGGCTTGTTCCCTATAATCTAGAGCTCTGCTTCTGAACAAAATGACTTGAGACCTCTCGATCCGCTTCATGGTGAGCGCTTTTTTGTTCGGTTTCATTCGTCTTGAACATAAAAGTGATCTCGGCTGCAAAAAATACGATTACAAAGGCCATGACAAGCAGCACTTTGATAGTTGTCGCTTTATTTCTCTTCAAAAATTCATTATTTTCAGTCTTATTTATCCATGTTTTTTTGTCTTCTTTGCCTGCCGTAACAGCAGTATGGCCGCAAACGCATTTTACGGGCGAATGGAACTTATAGCCTTGCGGGGAAACGTTGTAGCTGCCAATTTGAACCGTATGCTTCCTGCCGCATGACGTACATCCTACCTCGATAAAGTGTCTATAATCATGAATAAATTTCATTAGTTGTTATCCCCCGGGATGTTTGATTAATAGTCTTGAAGCAAAATAGACAACAAAAAAACCTTCCGAAATGCGTACGTTCCTCATGCGCATTTCGGAAGATATCCTTAATCATACGTTATTAACACTCGCCGGCAGCAGCAGGCTTACCTGCATCAGCAGCCGTACGGAACGAGCTGCCGCAACCGCATGTAGCAGATGCGTTCGGATTATCAATGGTGAATCCGCCACCCATTGCCGACTCTTTGAAGTCGATAACAAGACCATTCAAATATTTAATGCTATCTTCGTCGACAACAACCTTTAATCCCTGCATTTCCAGCGCTTTGTCTCCGTCATGCTGCTCATCATCGAAGCCCATTCCATAGGAGAAGCCGCTGCAGCCGCCTTCTTTCACGCCAATACGTAGAAACAAATCAGGCGTTTCTTCTTGCTCAAGCATTTCTTTTATTTTGTCAGATGCAAGCTCACTGATTGTGATCATGCTACATCCCTCCATTTGCAAGTCTAATCGTTTAGTTCATCCATAAGAGTTCACTTACTTATCTGTAGTATACTCCTTTTTGTTCACTTCCTCAAGAGTAAGCAGCCAGGTAAAAGTTATCCCTCTTGGCTTGGCAATTGCCGGTTCGCTATGAAAATACTTTTCTTATTGCCCCTGCTTCACGGGAGGTTTATAATAGTTACAGCTTCTTAATCGGAAAAGCAAGTTATTTTTTTCACAAACTAACTATTACAGGAGGCCCGCCATGAACGTCGTTATACCGACAGAGGATAAACAAATGCAGCACATTATTGAAAAAGTGCGTCATGGCCAGCGTTTAACGCTGGAAGATGGTGTTTTCTTATATCAATCGAATGATCTGCTTACGATTGGTCAATTGGCCAATGAGGTAGCGCTGCGCAAAAACGGCAAAAAGGTTTATTTTATCGAGAACATGAGCCTTTATTTCACGAATGTATGCGAGGCGCACTGTGCGTTCTGCAACTTCCGAAAGGATGAAGGAGAGGAAGGCTCTTATACGCTTAGCGGCCAGCAAATGATCGAGTATGTTGAGCAGCATTTTCACCCGGGCGTTCGAGAATTCCATATTGTCGGCGGTCATAATCCAAATGTCCCTTTTCAATACTATGTCGATTCCCTTAAAGCGTTGAAGGAGCGTTTCCCAGAGGTCACGCTAAAAGCTTATACCGCTGCGGAAATCGACTTTTTCTCGCGGATCAGCGGTCTTTCCTATAAGGAAGTGCTGCAGGAGCTTATAAAAGCAGGACTGCAATCGCTGACGGGCGGCGGTGCCGAAATATTATCTGATCATTACCGCAAAAAAATGCGCGTTGACAAAGCCGATGTTACCCAGTATTTGCAGGTTCACCGGACAGCGCACGAGCTGGGATTAAAAACGCATACGACAATGCTGTACGGCTCAATCGAAACGAAGGAAGAACGAATTAATCATATGATTCATATTCGCGAGCTTCAAGATGAAACGAACGGCTTCCTCGTATTTATTCCGCTGTCGATGCAGCCGATTAACCCGAGAGCCGGCATTCGCCGCCGCAACTCCGCCTTTGAGGATCTGAAGACGATCGCGATCAGCCGATTAATGCTTGATAACTTCCAGCACATCAAAGCATATTTCATTAATATCGGCGTTCAGCTGACGCAGGTCGCCTTGACGATGGGCGCTTCCGATGCGCACGGTACGATCGTGAAGGAAAAAATCAGCCACGCGGCAGGCGCACTCACGCCAGAAGGCATTACACGCGAGGACCTGATCTGGTTGATTAAGGGTGCGGGACGCATCCCAGTAGAACGTGATACCTTTTACAACGAAATCAAAGTTTACGAATGAGTAATCTGATCGACGGAAGCACATGATAAAATCATCATCTAGAATTTTGGAGTGGGAAATGATATGAAAAACCTTGTTATTTTGGGCGGCGGCTATGGCGGTTTAGCCATCGCGAATGAGCTGCTGGAGAAGCAGCTGCCGCATAACGTTACGATTACTCTTATAGATAGAATGCCTTTTCAAGGCTTAAAAACGGAATATTATGCATTAGCGGCAGGAACGGTATCCGATTTGGAGCTGCGGGTTAAATTTCCGGTTGACCCTAGAATTTCTCTCGCCTACGGCGAAGTCACGGATATCGATATGGAGCTTAAACTCGTACATTTGGAAAGTCTTGATCCCATTTCCTACGATTGGCTCGTGATCGGACTTGGCTGCACCGACAAATACCACGGCATTGAAGGTGCTGAGCAGTTCTCCACAAGTATTCAAACTTTCTCATCGGCAAGAAGAACCTATGCGATGCTAAACGATGTAAAGCCATACGGACAGGTTACGATCGTTGGTGGAGGGCTTAGCGGCGTAGAGGTTGCTGCTGAGCTGCGCGAGAGCCGACCTGATCTGAATATTCGTATTTTGGACAGGGGACCAAAGATATTGTCTGCTTTTCCAGGCAAGCTTCAAGCCTTTGTTGCGGAATGGTTTCAGGAGCATCAAGTTGAGATGCGCGGTCATATTGCATTGTCGAGGCTTGAAGGAGGCATTTTGCATGATGCGAACACCTCCACTCCAATTTATACGGATGCCACCGTATGGACGGCAGGCATTCAGCCTGTATCGCTAGTCCAACAGTTGAACCTGCCGAAGGATAATCAAGGCAGATTAATTATCAATGAGTATCATCAGCTGCCAGACTACAACGACGTATTCGTCGTCGGCGATTGTGCCGCGCTGCCATTGTCTCCAAGCGGCCAAGCAGCTGGAGCGCAGGGCAAGCAAATCGCCGAGGTGCTTCAAGCGATTTGGAATGACAAAACCCCTCGGCTCGGTAAAATCAAGCTGAAGGGCGTCCTCGGCTCACTTGGGAAGAAGAGCGGTTTTGGTCTTATGGGCGGCACGCCAATCATGGGACGCGTTCCGCGCCTCATCAAAAGCGGTGTGCTCTGGCGCTCGAAGCGCCATTTAGGGTAATTGATTTACAGATCGTCCAGCAGCTTATTGAGCGCCTCGCGGTCGGCTTTCTGCTGCTCGATTGCTTTCAAAATGTTATCATGCAGCTCATCCGATGTTTCGGCCGATACGATCGCACCGTCCACGAGCGCGAACGGATTTAAGTAGCATTCGCCGCAATTGCCAAGACAGCCGTATTCGGTAACTTCGTACTCATCATCTTGTTCAAATATTTTCATGATTCGATCCGTGCCGTGATGCATATTACTGGCACAAAATTCGATCATTGGTTTAAACATCATGTCTCACCTTACTTTTCTTAGTTACTAACCATTTTCATTTCATGCGCTTTGTACTATAATAGAGGAGAAAGGAGATGAATGCAATGAGTGAACAACAAACACAAGACACGATGTACGATGAAGTATTAGACGTATTAGATAAGCTTCGTCCGTTTTTGCAACGCGACGGTGGCGACGTAGAATTGGTTGATGTAGAGGATGGCATCGTCAAGCTGCGCCTGATGGGTGCATGCGGCAGCTGCCCAAGCTCGACGATTACGCTTAAAGCGGGTATCGAACGCGCTCTTCTTGAAGAGGTTGAGGGCGTAGTCGAAGTCGTTCAAGTATTCTAATATAATTGAACTAACAGATCCCATCTTTAGGTTAGTATGACAAAGAGTCTTATCGGAGAGCATGGAGCACAGCTCCAGCGCTGTCAGATAAGACTCTTATTTTATGATTTCGTGTCTAGAACATTCCTTTAATGTTAGCTCGAATCGGATCGAAGCCGCCAGTGACGTCAATGACATTGCCAGTCAAGAAATTCGACTTCTTCTCACATAGAAATAGAATGACTCTGGCAACATCCTCGCCGGTTCCTGGACGTCCCAGAGGGGATTCCGAATCATATTCATTCTCCGCCTCGTCAATCGAACGCTCCTTGTTGACACCGCGAATATCGCCTGGTCCGATCAAATTCACTGTAATGCCATGCGGCGCTTCTTCAACTGCTAATGATTTGGTGAAGGATACGAGTCCCGTCTTAGCTGCTGCGTAAACCGCCCGATGCGGCCATGCCCTCGCTTCATTCGCATGCCCAAAGCCGAAGTGTATGATTCGTCCCCATTTGCGGTCACGCATTCCGGGAAGTAGTCGATGATCAAGCAGCATGACGCTAAGCAGATTGCCATGCAGCAAGCGGACAATCGTCTCCTCGTCATATTCGCTGAATAGTGTCCGCTTGCGCACGAATGGACCGGCATTGTTCACCAAAATATCAACGCCGCCAGCCCAGCTTTCCGCAGCGTCAGCCAGCTTGTGTGCGCCTTCTGTCGTCGAGATATCTGCTTGCACGGTAATGGCCTGCATGCCCAGCTGTTCGATTTGCTGCTTCACCTGATGCGCTTCCAGCTCGCTCTCGAAATAATTAATAACGATGTTGCAGCCCTGCTCTGCCAGCTGAAGCGCGGTCCGCTTTCCAAGTCCTTTGGCACTTCCTGTCACTAATGCCGTTTTTCCCTTGAGCTCCACAAGATTTCCCCCCCACGGGATTATGGTTGCTGCTTTCGCATTAATTGGCATGCGTATTGGAACGTTAGCAATAAAGACTCCATCACAAAATATAAGCCTTGTGACAAATCAGCAGATTGCTCCGTAATATTTTCCAATTGAATCTCTTGCCCATACATACGGTTGCTTTGGATCAAATCATCCTGCATTTCCGAATTCATATAATGAATCTCTGTATTTCTTCGTTTACGCAGCCTGGCCGTTGGCTCCTTATATTTTTCCTTCACCTGATTCAGCTTCCACGTTAGCTCAGGATGCGCCTTCTTTTCCCGCATGTTGCGCAAAACCGTAAAGTAGGAGAAATGGGGCTTAATCCGTTCCGTACGCATAGCAAGAAGCTCATTAAGCAGTGTGCCAAGCTTATCCAGTAAGGAAAAAACACGGATAAAACCGTTTTTATCGAAATAGATATATCGATTATAATTGATTTTCTCCTCATCTGTCATTTGTTTCACCGAGGAGGATGTAATTTTTTGCTGAAATCTTAAGGCCGCAAAGTGGCTTTGCTCAAGCTCATCCAAAGACGCGTGCAAGCCGAGCGTCCATATTTCGTATTTGCGGAGCTTAAGCCCATTGTCGTCTCCGGCCTTAATTCGCTGTGAAACCATCGAAGCAAATTGCTCCATTAAACGGAGCGTCTCTGCCAGTGTTCCTTCTGCTTCTCTTTGAGGCTCATCAAACAGAAAACGCAGCATAATTGAACAGACTCCTTCACCTGAAATTATCATGGCTTGTTCCGAGCAAATTCGTCACAATAATGAAATAGCTGCCTTCACATTCGTGAAAAGCAGCGCAGTTCCTTACTTCTCGATGAAGCGTCGATAGATCTCAGTCAGCTCAAAATACGGATCGACAAACGCTTCGATTAATTGTTACGTGAACTTCCTTCCCTAAGCCGCCATGAACGAATTAACATATCCATTAATATTCCGAATAAACCGGTAACGATTAAATTATGAATTAAATTCGTAAAAATGAATACATCTGGATTTGTAATCGTCACAGTCAGCAGGGCACCGCTAAATATTTGTGTAACGACGAGTCCCAGCGTCCACGCTGACGCCTTCGTTAATCCTGCTCCGCCACTGCTTACCTTGCGGATGTGGATATATAGAGCGGCAAGGGAAACTGCCAACAATAGAGCGGCTACGCGGTGTATAAATACAGCCCCTGAAGCACCGCTTAGCTCAGGGATGACCTCTCCATTGCATAATGGCCAGCCCATGCAGCCCCCCCCGGATTCCGTATGTCGGATGAAGGCTCCTAAATAAACAACGACGTAGCAATAAATAGAAACAAGAAGTACCCTTGGAAAAATAGAGCGAGGCACTTGGAATACGGCCTGCGGTCCATTTTTAACTCGAAAGGTCCAAATGACCAGCAGCAGCGTGAAGGCAAAGGCAATCAACGAAATACCGAAGTGAATCGCCATAACAGGCGGTGACTGCGGCCATTTGACGGCTGCGGCCCCCATCAGCGCTTGTATGATCGTGAAGAGCAGCGAGCCCCCCGCATAAAAGAGCGGCTCCTTAAAAAAAGGACGATTTCTTCTGAACTTCATGATGACCATAATGAAAATGGCCAAAACAAGCAGCCCTTCAATACCGCTTACAAGCCGGTGCATATATTCAATCATCGACTCCAGTGTATAAGCGGGTATAAATTTCCCATGGCACAGCGGCCAATCATCACCGCAGCCACGGCCTGAATCGGTATTTGTCACAAGTGCCCCGCCTAATAGTACAACAAGCATTCCGATGCACGCAGCAATCGCTAACGCGCGAAAACGGCCGGTTACCATAATAAAATCACCTATTTTCAAAATATATAATAAATAACGTCTTAATTAGGAACAGTTCAATTATAGCCATAAAAAACAGCAAAAGCCATGTTGAAAATGTGACACTTCCAACGAAACTCACTTCTAAAAAAGGAAAGCCCGCGCTTTAGGGAAAGGAATTCATCCCATTATGCGCGGACTAACATTCAACTATTGGTTAAGCGTATCGCTTACTTGTATCGCTCTTTCCACAAACTGCTCAATTTCCTCGCGTGTCTTCCGAAGCTTGCTGACGAATCTTACCAGCTCCTGACTGCCGCGGAAAGCAATAAAGCTGGGAATGCCCAGTATATTCAGCTCTGAGCACAGGTCAGGCAGATCATCGCGGTCAAGCTCAACGAATGTTACGCGGCCTTCGTATTGGCGCTCTAGATCAGGCATGAATGGATTAATAAAATGACAATCCGGGCACCAGGTTGTTTTGAATACGGCAATCGTCAATTCATCATTGGCGACCACTTCACGGAATTCTGCTTCAGTCGTTAATTTTCTCATGATGCACCCCTATATGTTCATTTCTACAGCTTAGACTTCCCGTTCGAATGTAAATACTTTCTCATCTATGTAGATCGTTGTCCAGTAAATTTTTGCACCAAGCGCTTTTGCAACATCTCGTGCCGAAACATACGTCGTACCCTCAATTGCCGTAGCAGGGAATGACCACTTGACCGACTTGCCATTAATAACGGCTGTATCGCTGCCAATCTTCACATTAATCGTTGTATTCGTCGCTTCGTCAAACACCTTGAGGTTTTTTGTCTTCGCATCGTATGCAATCTCTGCGCCTAATTGATCAACTGTGTCACGAAGTGGAATAATCGTTATATTTGCAGCTGTAATAATGGCTGGATTGTAATCATCATAAGGATACCAATTAATCGTTTGCTTTCCAATATGAAGCTTGTTTTTCAACAAATCATAAATGACGGACTTCTCGTCAAGCTGCTTTAAAATCTGGTAGCCCTGCATCATCGCCAGGTCCTCAGCAGGAATAGCTGTATCTGAAGCGACTGGAGCATCTGCTTTCACTTCCCCATTCACGTTCCATGCTTCACCCGACAATTTAATACTGAGCCCCTTAAATGGAAGCATACCGAGCTCTGACGCCTCGCCTGGCATGTAGGACAGCTCATAAACCTGCTTACGGATATCAAGCTTACTGTCGACATAGACGTCGGCGGTTATCACAAGCTCCTCGCTGAATATCTCCTGCATCGTCTCCTGCTCTTCTTCCTCAAGCAACTTAAGCTCTGCCTGCAAATCAGTCAGCAGAACAGCAATTTCGTCCGTAGTCGCCTTCAGCGTTTCTTCAGGAGTAGGAGCATCAAGACCACCCTCCTCAAAAGGAGTCATGAATCCTGCCGCTTCCAAAATTTCCGGGTTGCTTGCAAGAACTTCAAAAACGCCTGCAATCATTTTGTCCATACCCGCGCGATCCGCAACGAGCGCATCGACATATTTTTTCACCCATGCCCAAATTTCCGGACCATTCATCGCCAAATGAACATGCATCAAGGACGTTACTTGCCCATTGATGGTTTCGTTTGCAGGCTTTACTTCGATGCCTTCCGGATTAGGCATATTATGAATGATATAATCGGCAATCGTATCAACGAATTGATGACCGAGCGCTGTCAGCGAAGCATTATCCAGCGCTGGAGCAGTTGCCTCTGCTTCTTGAGCTGCATCCGCCGGCATACCCGAGAAGCCAAGCAGAGCCTCGCTCGTCAGATCAAGCACGATTGGCTGCTTCGCGCCATCAAGCTCCAGAACAGCTAGCGTATTAGACATTTTCAAGTTAAAAGCAATGGTCGCTTCATCACCAAAAATTAAATTGCCGTCCAACGACATGTGCTCAGTATCCTGAAGCTTCACGTTGTTTAGCTCCAGCTTGATGCTGGACACCAGCTTCATCAGCGCCAGATCATTCTCCGGCAAGCCGACAAACGCTTTCTCATCAAGCATCAGCTTGAGCTCAACCGTTTGCTTGCTTTCGCTTGACGTTACTTTAAGCGCATTTTTTAACACCGTGTTGAAATTAACACTTCCAATCGATTGACAGCCCGCGACAAATACAAGCGTCAACGTCAGCAAGAGCGCAATCAACTTGCTCAATCTACCGAATTTCCTCATCTTGAAGACCTCTCCCTTATAATTAAAATAATAACCTAACTGCTATGAAAAACTATTCTAAATTGTACAGGAGACTCTATCACTTGTAAATGTATGGAAATACACTAGTTTTGTCGAAAGGGAACAAGAAGAGGACGCTCTCCAGCCTGCTGGATGCATCCTCTTCTTCTTGTATCTATGAATCCTGTTATACTGCTTTCCGGTAAAAAGGCTTCAATATAAGCGTCATCAGCTTGCGAAGCGGTCCCGGAAAGGAACGAGCGTCCTCCGGCGTTATGACGCGAAGCGCGGCTAACAAAATAATATAAAGCCCTCCGATAACCAGCGCAGCTGCACCGCCCGATGCCAAGTAAGAAAGCTTATTCGCCCAAGATGCCGACAAGGCGAGCATGCTGTATTCAGCGCCCCATCCAGCCAGCGCCGCTACTGCAATTGCGGCCATATAGGGAACCCAGCGACGTCCAAGCACATTCAGCTTCACGTTCTGATTGATCTTCCTTACATTTAGCACAGTGATAACAATAAAGCATATAGATGAAGCGATAATAAGTCCATATACACCAAGCCATGGCGATAACACGATACTAAACAGCACCTTCAGCCCAAAGCCAATAAATGTGTGTATCATCGGTAAATTAGGTTTACCAAGTCCGAACAAAATCGAATTGGTTGTCATCATCGTTATTTGAAAGATCGTGCCCGCAGTAAGCAGGGCTACCACTCCGCTGCCGCTTGGACTGGAAAACAGCAAGCCCGTTACGGAATAAGCCGCAACGGTTAGCATCAAGGCAATGGGAACTCCAGTAAAGCAGACGATTCTCATGACGAGAGACGCTTGCCGCTGCACTTCATCCAATTTGTTCAGCGAAAAAGCCGATGAAATAACGGGTATCATCGAAGCGCCGAGCGCAATGGCTAGAATCGGGGGAATACCCGCAAGCGCCATTGCCTTTGTTCCGTAGCTTGTCAGTACTTGTGTAGCTGTTTCCTCGTTGTAGAACGATTGTGTTAGCCTCATGAAAAATGTTTGATCAAAGAAATATACAAAATTAACAGTCATCGCCGTCACAACCGCAGGAATCGACATGCTGAATATTTCCCGGTAAATAGAGCGAAACGGAAGCGGCGCTTCTGTTGACGCTTCCGCCTTCCTTCCAGCGTGAGAACTTAAACGCTCCGCTTGATCATGCTTCTTCAGCTTTCTTGCAAACCAGAGCATAACCGCCATAGCGCCTATGCTGCCGAATACGCTGCCTAACGCGACAGCCGCGGCGCCCCATTCGTCTCCCCAGCCTAAGCCGAGCACGATAAGCGCCAGGCCGATTCCACCGATAACCCGTAATATCTGCTCAACGATTTGCGAAATGCCGCCCGCGGACATGAATTGCCTGCCCTGAAAATAACCACGCATCATCGCGATGATGGGAAACAGCAGCAGCGCAGGAGCAATGGCTTGAAGGGATAGGACCGAAGAAGGCACCTTCGAGATTCGCGCATAGAGCGGCGCTAAGCCGAACATCGCGACGGCAAGCACAAGACCGGCAACCGTACCGAATATTAATGCTGCCTTATAAATACGTTTCGCTTCATCGGGTCTGCCAAGTGCATAGCGCTGCGATATCATTTTGTTAATGGAAATCGGAATGCCGCCTGTAGCTATCGTAAGCAGGAGCAAGTAGGCTTGATTCGCCGCATTAAAGGCAGCCTGCCCCTCCGCGCTTAGTATATAATCGAGTGGAATACGCTGAAAGAGCCCGAGAAAGCGGGCTGTCAGCGCTGCTGCCGCCAGGATCAGCGTACCTTTAATTAAGGAGTCTTTTTTCAGCATAATAATTCAGTCAAGTCTCCCTATTCCTTATTCGCAATTGGCTCTAACGGCTGGTGGTTGCCGCGAACCGGCACAGCAGCACCTGAAGGGGCAGCCCAGCGTACGCCGTTCTGAATGACCTGCAATACCTGCGGATTGTAGTAAGTCGGGTACGTTTCATGTCCTGGACGGAAGTAGAAAATTTTGCCCTGGCCGCGGCTGAACGTACAGCCGCTGCGGAATACTTCGCCGCCCTCGAACCAGCTGACAAAAATGAGCTCGTCTGGTGTCGGAATGTCGAAATGCTCCCCATACATCTCCTCATGTTCCAGCGTAATATATTCAGGCAGGCCCGCTGCGATGGGATGCGCTGGATTCACAACCCAAATACGCTCCTTCTCGCCAGCCTCACGCCATTTCAAGTCGCAGCCTGTGCCCATAAGCTTTTTGAAAATTTTCGAGAAGTGACCAGAGTGAAGCACAATCAAGCCCATACCGTTCCACACGCGCTGTTGAACGCGTTCCACGATTGCATCATCCACTTTGTCATGACCCATGTGGCCCCACCAAATAAGAACATCAGTATTCGCAAGACGCTCCTCAGTCAAGCCATGCTCCGGCTCCTCCAGCGTAGCTGTTGCAACCTCAATATCTTTGCCAACGATTCCTTTCGCTATCGCATAATGGATCCCATCCGGGTAAACCGCTTTAACCTCGTCATGAAGCTTCTCGTGCAAAAACTCGTTCCAAACCGTTACTTTAATCATCTGATATCCACCTTTTTATAATTTAGAATATTAACCACAGAATAAATAGCACAATCATCGCAAGCTGAAGAATAACTTTCACAACAACGCTAGTGAAAAGCCCAACCACCGAGCCCAGTCCAACCTTAAGCGATTTTTCAAAATTAGAGCCTACAATCATCTCTCCGATAACCGCGCCGGCGAATGGACCGATAATGAGACCAAACGCGGGAATGACGAAAGGACCAATAATGAGACCGATCGTGCTCCCGATGATCGAAGCCCGCGAGCCGCCGAATCGCTTGACGCCCCAGGCGCTGACCGCATAATCCGCCACAAACAGCACGATGAGAATGACGGTCTGAATAAGCCAAAACCAAATACCAAACTCACTGAAGGAAAAAAAAAGTCCATAAACAAAAAATGCACCATAAATAGCCAGCGCACCAGGCAGGATCGGATAAATAGCGCCGGCCATGCCCACCACAAACAGCAAAATGACTAAAACCCAGCCTATAATATCCATACGATCCTTATCCCTTCAACACATAACGTTTAATGACTTCCGCCACGCCATGCTCATTATTGGTAAGGGTAATAAAGTCTGCGGCTTCCTTCACAGCGTCTTGGGCATTGCCCATGGCCACACCTAACCCTGCCTCGCGAATGGCAGCAATATCATTCAAGCTGTCTCCTACCGCTATTACTTGCGACATCTCTATATTCAGCAAGCCGCAAAGCTCGTGAAGAGCAGACGCCTTCGATACGCCAAGCGGATTCAGTTCGAGATTCCACGGCGACGAATTAGTTATTTCGAGCGCGTTCCAGCTTTGCACTTCAGCCAAAATCTGCTCGCGTATGCTGTCATCCTCTGTATAAAAGCCGAACTTCAGCCAATGATGCGACTCGTAATCATCTTCTGGGCTGATCCACTTTTCTTTATTGAAAATATCATCGGTTGTATACGCCCAGAACCAAGGCTCACCATGTGCCTGCGCAAGCTCATGCAGCCTCTTCACATATGCCGAGCTTAGATGCGTCCGTTTATGCAGCACATGCGGCCGATGCCAAATTTCGCTGCCGTTAACCGTAATCATCGGCGTTTCAAGGTTTAATTGCTCCGCATAAGGCAATGCGCTGCGAAAGCCGCGCCCCGTCGAAAAGCTCACAATGATCCCCGCAGCGAGCGCTTTATGTATCCACTCCGCATTTTCCGAGCTTATTTCACTCATGTCATTCAGCAATGTCCCATCCATATCAAGCGCAATCAGTTTATATTCTTCCAATTCCGTGCCTCCTCGCAAGCCTAAACATTTGTCATCTGTTCATCCAATCGGTAAATATCTAACTAGTAAATCATTTTAGCACATTTGCGCCAATTTCCAAACGAAAGTCACAATCATAAAAAAGAAGCAGCCTCCGCCAAATCGCGAATGCATGCTTCCTCAACGTTAACGAATGCTTTCCCTATAGGGATCATATCTAATAAAACTGGGCTACGCCATTTGCTTTAGCCTAAGCTTTTTAACTACGATGCCTTGCGAAGGCGAGAATAGAAACGCTGCAATAAACAGCAGCGCGGCAGCGCACACCATGCTTCCAGCGATAGATACGTCCAGTAGAGCTGCTGCTCCATACCCGATGAAGGTGCTTGCAATTCCGACAGCTACGCTAAGCCCGATCATAACGCCAAGCCTATCCGTTAACAGGTAAGCGGTTGATGCCGGGATGATGAGCAAGCCAACAACAAGTATTGCCCCTACGCTTTCGAAAGAGCTTACCGTTGCCATCGATACAAGTCCCATGAGCAAGTAATGGAAAAGGGCGACAGGAATCCCGATTGCGGCAGCGAGCGTCGGATCGAAGGCACAAAGCTTGAATTGCTTATAGAACAAGCCGAGAACGATCGAAATAACAATGAGCGTAAATCCGAGAAGCCAGACCGCCTTCGGCCCCATGCTCATCCCGCCAAGCTCCCAAATGTTCCAATGCACGTAAGCGATTTCGCCATATAGAATCGCATCCTGGTCCAGATGGACCTGTCTGGCAAATAAGCTTACGAGTACGACTCCGACCGCAAACAATGCGGTAAAAACGACGCCGATCGACGCATCGGCTTGAATGCCGCTTTGCTGAAACATTTGAATCAAAAAAGTCGTTAGCAATCCAAATAGGAGTGCGGCAATCATCATCAGCATGGAATCCCTAGAACCGCTTAACAGGAAGGCGATCACAATGCCTGGCATGACCGAGTGACTGATGGCATCGCCAATCATGGCCATCTTGCGCAGCACTAGAAATACGCCAAGCACCCCGCAGCAGGAAGCGACGAGCGATCCAGTAAGCAGTATCCAAAATTCACTCATAAGGCTGCCTCCTTCTGCGCGCTTCCTTGGCTTAGCAGCTCACCCTCACGGCTGTAGCTCTGCTTCACTCGTTTTCTCATCAGCCGCTTGGCAATTATTCCGCGCTGAGGTCCGAATAAAATTGAAATAAAAAACAATAGGGTTGCGACAAGCACCGTTATTGGACCTGTAGGCAAATTTGAGACGGAGGCGCTAATGAGCGTTCCAATCGCGCCGCTGGCGGCTCCGAATAATCCAGAGAAGATAACCATGACACCAAGCCGATCTGTCCAATATCTTGCCGATACAGCCGGTGTAATAAGAAGCGCCGCAACAAGTACAACACCAACCGCTTGTATACCGACGACAACAGCAACAACGATAAGCATCATAAGCAGCTGCTCAAGAAATGCAACCGGATATCCGATGCCTTTGGCAAAGCCGGGATCGAAGGAAATAATTTTGAATTGCTTAAATAAAAGTGTACAAACCGTTATTAAAAAAGCACACACGATACTCATTGTCAGCACGTCTTTACCAATCAACGAAGCCGCCTGCCCAAACAAAAACTTATCCAGACCTGCCTGATTGCCGTAATCGCCATGCTGAATGAAAGTAAGCAAGACAATGCCAAAACCAAAAAATGCTGATAAAACGATCCCCAGCGCCGAATCCTGTTTTAGCTTGGAGTGCCGGGTAATAAAGCCAATACCAAACGTTGCAGCCAACCCCGCAATGGCTGCGCCAATCAGAAAAATGCCAATGGACTTTACCCCTGTGAGCATAAAAGCAATACATATGCCTGGCAATGCGGCATGAGCAAGCGTATCACCTAATAAGCTTTGCTTGCGGAGATAAGAAAAGCATCCAACAATTCCGCTGCTTAAGCCGAGCAGCGTACAGCCGAGAAAAATCCACTGCATGTTCGGATCAGTGAGCATTGACCATAACGTCTCCATCTCTTACTCACCCTTTCCAACGGGAATGGACGCAGGCTGCGAATGACGTTCAAGAAACGCTAATCTGCCGCCGTAGGTACGCTGCAGCTGCTCCTGCGTAAAGGTTTGATCCGTAGGCCCATAAGCTTGCAGCTCAACATTCAGCAGCAGTACGGAGTCAAAGTAATCCTGAACCGTGGCAAGATCATGGTGGACAACAATGACAGTTTTTCCCTGCAGCTTCAGCTCCTGCAGCAAAGTAATAATTGCTTTCTCAGTAGCTGCGTCAACGCCGGCAAATGGTTCATCCATGAAATACAGCGTCGCATCCTGCGCCAAGGCGCGGGCCAGAAACACCCGTTGCTGCTGACCGCCTGAAAGCTGGCTAATTTGCCTACCTGCAAAGTCAGCCATTCCAACCTTGCTCAAGCATTCCATCGCAATCGCCTTCTCTTTCGCGCCTGGACGGCGGAACCAGCCAAGATGCCCATATCTGCCCATCAACACAACGTCAAGCGCATTGGTTGGAAAATCCCAGTCTACCGATTCGCGCTGCGGTACATACCCAATCAGCTTTCTCTGCTGCTTATAAGGCTTGCCATAAACAAGCACCTCACCGCTTATGCTCGGAATAAGCCCGAGAGCGGCTTTCATCAACGTTGATTTACCCGCTCCATTAGGACCGATAACGCCAATCAGCTCGCCTTCGTTCACTTCGAAAGAAACATTTCGCAGCACCGGCTTCTTCTGATAGGCTACGCTTAATCCATGAATTACCAATGGAGCCGCCGTCTTTTTATCCGCTGCAATTGTAGAAATATGGCTCATCATAATCACTCTCTTTCGCCGGTCTAGTTCTTTATTTCAAAGCAGCCACTATCGTATCCACATTGTGCCTAACCATGCCGATATAAGTGCCTTCCACCGTTCCCGCATCGCCCATTGCATCGGAAAACAGCTCTCCCCCGATCGATACCTCATGACCTAACTGACGCGCCCCTTCAATGACTGATTCAATCGTTCTCTTTGGAACGCTGGACTCAATAAATACGGCTTTTATTTTGTTTTTCACCAAATAATCGCGCAGCTCACTAACATCCTTAGAGCCTATTTCCGACATTGTGTTCATCCCTTGCAGGCCCGTGACAGTTAACCCGTATGCTGCTCCAAAATAACCGAATGCATCATGCGCCGTAACGAGTATTCTTCTCTCTTCCGGTATAAGCGCAATTTGCTCCTTCGCATAAGCGTCCAGCTCTTCAAGCTCCTTGATATAAGCCGCAGCACGTTCCTCATAAGAACTCGCATGGCTGGAATCTTTCTCGACTAGCGTATCGCGAATGACCTCCGCAGCCGAAATCCACAGCTTGACGTTAAACCAAATATGCGGGTCATGCATGCCATCCCCCGCCTGAGGGTCGGAATGGAGCTGGTCCTCCGTAAGCGCGGAGGATACAGCTACGGTCGGCTTGCTCCTCTCCAGCTTTTCGAACATTTCCGCCATCTTTCCTTCAAGATGGAGCCCGTTGTAAAAAATAACGTCCGCGTCGTCCAGCTTCTTCACATCGCCTTGTGACGCTTTATACAAATGGGGATCAATTCCAGGTCCCATCAAGCCGCTGACCTCAACATGCTCGCCGCCTATCTGCTGTACAACATCGGCAATCATGCCTGTTGTAGCTGTTACCTTCAGCTTTTGTCCGTCATTGCCTGCGGTCGCTCTCTGACCGCAGGCCGTTACAAGCATGAGTGCCGCTGCCAGAAATACGATCGTGATCATAAAACGACAAAGCGCTGAATTCATTTGTCGAGCTTTACGCATGAATAAAACCTCCTGCACCAAATTCAATTATTAAACGCCGTTAATTTTGCCCCTCTGAATCTTATTTTGCCATACGCCTTTTTTTTAATAATACACAAAAATGTTTCTCTTGTGCAACATTTTTTTTGCATCAAAAATAAAAGGAGCTGTCCCTCAGGTCGATAAGACCCTGCGGGACAACTCCTTTTCTCGTTTATATCCATTTTACTCTGCGCCAACTGCTTCTCCGTTCACCGATGCGTTTTCAGTTGTGTTAGCTTGTGAGACTTGCGTATCGGTTCCCGCTGCCGCATCAGCCGTTTTCTTCTTTGGCACGCCAGTAAGACCGATCTCCTCGTCGTATGCATCAAAAATTTTGCGGGCGATCGGCGAGGCGCCATAGCCGCCGAAGCCGCCGTCAGGTACGACAACCGCTATCGCCAGCTTGGGGTTCTCGGCCGGCGCATACGCGATAAATACAGCATTCTCCGCACGTCGGGTAGCAACATCCTGCTCAGATGTACCCGTCTTTCGATTGTAGCTATAAGGGAAACCATCAAAGCCCTGTGACTTAACCTGCGACATTCCATCTTCAACCTCTTCCCAATACGAATCAGGAAAATCTACCGTATTCAACACCTGCGGAGTAAAGCTCTGGATAACATTGCCGTCTGTATCTTTAATTTCGTTCACGAATTGAGGCTTCAATCGCTTGCCGCGATTCGCAAGCATTACTGTATACTGCGCGAGCTGAAGAGTCGTGTAACGGCCCTGCTGGCCGTAGGACGCCATTATAAGCGCGGACTGAGCGCTGAATCTCTCAGCCGAATTGAAATAATCGATGACTCCTCTTGACTCCCCGGGCAAGCCGCTTTCCGTAAGCACGCCAAGGCCAAATTGCTTCATATACTCATCCCAGATTTCAACGCTGCTCTTGCCATTTTGGCTGCCGCGCATATAAAGCTGGTTGCCGACCATCGCAGCCATGAACGGATTGGAGGAATCCCGAATCGCACCCGCCCCGTCAATACTTCCGTATACATGACCTTGTGAGTTTCCAACTCTTGTCTCATAGCCTTTTTTACCATAATAAAATGCGCCTGTATCCATATAACGAGTTGTAGTTGTGAACAGGCCTTCATTCAGGCCAATAAGCACGGATAACGGCTTAAGCGTAGAGCCAGACGGTACAATAGATGAAGGATGCTTGCTTCGCTCTTCCTCCGTCTCATACTTCCCATAGACAGTGCTAATGGTACCATTTTGTAAAACATTTCCAAAATTGTCGTAGTCCTCTTGGCTTATGCTTCCGCCCGACCAAATGTTCGGATCGTAATCAGGCATACTCGCCATGGCGACCACCTTGCCTGTATCAACCTCCATCGCTACCGCAAAGCCGGTTTTGGCGTATTCTGCCCTCTCATATCTATTCGTGGACGTTGATATTTTTTTCAAATGCTCCATAATGGCTGTTTCCGTTTTTAACTGGACGTTTTTATTAATGGTCAGGTAGAGATCGGCGCCCTTCTCCGGATTCGTAATTTGCATCGGTCCGATAATCCGTTCCGCATTATTGACCGGATAAGTCTTAAGTCCGTTCTTACCGCGCAGCACGTCCTGGTACATGCGCTCCAAACCATCCAGGCCAACATCTTCTTCCTCTAAATACTGAAGCTTCTCGTCCTTCTCGAGACGCTTTTCCTTATAAAAATCAACGGTCTCGCGAACGCCCTTGTACTTCTTCAAATAACCGACCAATTGCACAGCGACGGAATTTTTATCGTAATTGCGGACACTCTCCTCCATAATGTCTATCCCCTTATAGGAGGTTCTATTTTCCATAAAATAAGCAATTTCCCCGTTAGTCAGTCCAGATTTAATTCGACGCGGCGTCGATATGTTGTTTCTTCTGAAATCCAGATCCATTTGACGAATAATATCGTCAACCGTCATCGCTTTCTCCGGATCTCCGTATTTTTTGAATACTTTCTCGAGCTCCACCGCCAGCTGCTTCGCGTTCTCCGTAGCGTCAGACACGCTTAAATCAGACTGAATACTGAAATATAAGGATTGCGTCGATGTCGAATAGGCGATTGGTGAACCCGTTGAATCATAAATATTACCGCGAATCGGCGGCAATTTGACGCTCCGCGTGCTTTTGTCAATGCCCTCGGCGCTTAAAATAGGCCCCTCGACAAATTGCAAAATCGCCAGCCGAACGATCAACACGCTGAATAAAGCAAAGGTGATAAAGAAAAAGAAATTTAAACGAAAAGAAAAATGACGCCGATTTATAATATCCCGCTTTTGCGGATCGTCTTGCATACTGAACCACCTCTTAACTTTAAATAAATCCGTTCCTGCCCTACTTAAACGTCTCGAATATGCGTTTCTTCAAATCGCGGCGGGTTAAACCAGTCCCCCGAGGTTGCCCAGGTCGCATCAAGCGGAATCCATTCCTGCCCGCTCTCGCCAATTTGAACCTCGTTCCAGGCATGCGGACCATAGCCCCCCCGTCCGTCGGAGCCCATACCCGTCACCACCCGCGACTCCAGTCCGGCAGCTCGCGCCATCACAACATACAAACGGGCTATATCTATACATACGCCGCGGCGTGAATCAAATGTCTCCGGCGGCGTTTGTTCCTTCCAAATGCCATACTGGACATAATTATTGGCTTTGTCCCAGTCGTATGCGATTCTACTGCCTAACCAATCATAAAGTATACGCGCCTTCTCTTCCTTTGTCTGCGCGTCCTTCGTCACATAAAGCGCTGCCTGCTCAATTTCCACAGGTATGTTGTAATCAACAATTTCGTATTTGCGCTGCAAAACTTGCTGAAACTGCGCCTGAACGGCATCGCTCAGCACCGGGCCTTGTCCTGCAAGCATATCTCCTGCTACCGGAACAAGCCAAGAAGCCGTTTCTCGATATAACGGAGACTCTGAAATTTTGTCCGCGTACCAGCCATTAGGCAATAGCGAGACATAGACGAACAATAAAGCTACAAAGATGAAGGAGCGTCCCGCACCATGCGCCGCGCCGATGAGAGCCCCAATTACACGACTTGCGCTCCGCCCGCCTGACGCGCGATCTGCAGGCTCTGGTCGCTCACGATGCAGCATAGCATCTACAGCCCGTGCAAGCAGAGGCTCAGCAAATGCCGCTATTGCCCGGAGCAGTAAATAGCCGAGCAAGAACAGCACACCAAAGCGAAGAAGCGCGAAATCCCTTAGGCTCGTTAGCAGCGTGAACCACGCCTGTTCAATGCCACTCAGCTCGCGCAGCGGTACATCAACGACCCGCACGAGCCAGTCGGCCACGATCGGCGATAGCTGCTTTGTAAGCTGTCCAGCAAGCACCAGACAAACGATGACGACAACGCCCTCCCACACAAAAAAGAAAAAGCGCCTCGCAGAACCCGATGCGCCTCTCCTCATCCCTTGCACAAGCGAGCCGATTAAGAGCAGCAGCACGATCAAAGCAATAGGCTCCGGCTCGCGGAATAATTGAATGAATTCACTCATAAGCGCTACCCGTTCTGCTTCGCTTGATCGATGAAGGCTTGTATCGTGCTATCAAGCTCCCATTTCCCTAACGAAGTTCCGCGAAAGGAAAGCTCAACCTCGTTCACCCCTGGTTCACCGGTAAGCTCTACATTTTTTGTTTTTACTGAAAAGGTTCCATCGGCATTATCCACAAAGGTGGCATCCTCTGCTTCGCCAACCATCGCGTTTATAGCTTCCTGCTTTACGGTATCGGCAACCTTAGTTCCGATCTCCTTCAGATCATCCATCGTATAGCCGCTGTATACAACAAGACCAAGTACAATAACGACAACGATTGCCCATTTCACAACCGTCTTCACAATCCGAATAATGAGAAACAGCACAACCAACGCTATGGCAAGCACAAGCCAATGCTCCTTGAAGAAGGCCGTCCATGTGTCTAAGTCATACGCAGAAAAATTTAAAAAATCCAATTGTATCTCCTCCATTATACCTCGTACATTTTCCCATTACAAAATATTATAACCTACGAATAATGAGGCGTAAACGCATGTGCTCAGTTTCACCAGACATATCCTGTCCCATTGAAACGTACAAGTATATAAGAACATAATCGGCAAGGAGGTGCGGCCCTTTGAAAACCGCTGTATGGCTTTATTTATTTTTGTTTGTGGCGTTTTTTGATTTGCATGCGCAATATCCGATCCTGACACCTTTTGCTATCTCTTTAGGTGCTGCGCCATCTTTTATTGGACTCATGATGGGCATGTACTCGATAACACATTTGCCAGGCAATCTTATTGCCGGCTTTGGCGTCGACCGTTACGGCAGCAGATTTTTTATTGTATTCAGCTTAATGGCGGGCGGTATTGTGCTTCTATTTCAATCGCATGTAGATGATCCTTGGCAATTGCTCATTCTTCGCTCGATCAGCGGCTTCGTGCTTGCCTTCCTTTCCCCGGCATGTCTATCGTTGCTGGCCAAAATGACAAGCGACCGAACAGAGCAAGGGAAGCTGATGGCCGGCAATGGTCTCGTACATACACTCGCATCCGTCGTCTCTCCCGCAGCAGGAGCTTATCTCGTTGCTAAAATCGGTTTTACAACCGCCTTCTCCTTGCTAGGCTGGATTCTGATTGCTACTGCTATATGCGCGCTCTTCTTCATCAAAGACATGCCTGCAACGGTTGATCCGGAACCTTCACCAGCAAATAATCCGCTGCCAAAAAAAAAGCTTCCACTAGAACCAGCACTTCCCACACCTTGGCTAGTCTATATATTGCCAATTGCACTTAGCTGCGCCCAAGGCATTCTCTCCTTCGAGCTCCCGTTGCTTGCCAAGACGCAGGAAGCGATGCTCACGACCGGCCTATTATTTTCCGTTGTAAGCATCGGCGCGCTCGTCACGCTCAGTATGCTGTTTTTAAATCGCGTATCTGCCTTTCAACGGACATTATGGGGCTCGCTTGGACTAGCGATCATTTATTTCTGCATCGCTTCCGATGCGCAAGTACCGCTTGCAATGATGCTACTGCTGGTCGGTATGGCTAAAGGTATCATTTTACCTGCCCTTTCTACGCTGTTAATCGAGCTAAGCGGGGGAGCGCGATACGGCCGTACGTTCTCCGTGCTCTCGATAGCTTTTTCCATTGGAGCCTTCATAGGACCTATGGCGGCTGGACAGGTTCGCGACTATATTTCGCCTTACTATATCGCATTCCTGGCACTAATGATCGCCGTGTCGGTGCTTCCTTTTCAAACCTCACGGTTGATTTCCTCACGCACCCATTTTTCATAACAATGGGTATATGCATAGTTCGCTGAACACGATGGGATATCTAATAAATTAGGCAGTTAACCTGCTAAAACAGCTACGCTGCAGTCGATGAATATTCATGTTGAAAAACCTTATTCAGTGGTAAACTAATCGTATAGCTTTAATAATCTAATTGCCAACTATCGCTGATTTGAGGTGACCTCATGGACATAGCTATTATCGTGGAAGGAAAAAATGATAAGAGCCGGCTAAAGCGTGTTCTCGCTGATAGCGTACCTATTTATTGCACCTTTGGGACACCTGGCTCCGAGCAGCTGCAGAAGCTGGTTAAGCAGGTAGGACACAGTCAGGTTTACATATTTACAGACAATGATGCCTCCGGCAAACGGATTCGCTTTTTATTGCGGGAAACCTTTCCCGATGCCGAGCATATTTATACTCGCAGAGGTTATTCCGGCGTTGAGCATACGCCCGAGGAATATTTGATCGAGCAATTAGAAAAAGCGGGCCTCGATGAGCATATCCTGTACCCTGCTCAGAGTCCCGCTTCTATGTGGAATAAAGAACAATTTTAAAGCAGCTTGTTCATCTCTTCAACGATCTGTTCGGCCGTCAAATCCTCGTCGCTGCCATTGATCCATGCTCGGATTTGTCCGTTTTGGTCAACCAGCGTAATCACATTCGTGTGCGTATAGGAGCCATCTTCCTCTTTTCTAACGCCTACGCCAAACTCTCTAGCCACTTTTAACGTCTCATCCTCATCGCCGCGAAGGAAATGCCAGCCATTCGTGTCCGCACCGATGCGGTCAACAAAATCTTTTATCGCTTCAGGCGTATCCCGCTCGGGGTCGAACGTAATCGAGATCAGCTCCGCTTCACTGCCAAGCTTCTTGTCCGCTTCGAGCTGATCCTGCACTTGCGAGAGCAGGAAGGTCGTAGGTGGACAGACGTCCGGACAATTCGCAAAATAAAAATAAACGATGCGCGCCTTGCCATTGGTCGATTCGAGCGATACCGGCTGTCCGTCGATGTCTGTCATCTCAAATGCGGGAGCAGCCTGCAGAATCGGCAGCGGCTCCTTAGGCTGAATAACGTAAGTAAACAATAAATAAATGCCCATTGCGGCGCACAGTGCCAGCACAGCAATTTTAAAGCTATGTTTCTTTACAAATGCCACTATAATCACTCCTTAAACATTAAGAACCAATCGTATCCAAAATCATAACCAAAAAGACAACCATCAAATAGTTAACTGAGATCAAAAAGTTTGTTTTTGCCCATTTCTCGGTATCTGGAGCACTTGGGCCGCGCAGCGTATGGATCAGCCATACAACTCCGCCGATAACGGAAATAATGAGAAAATAAATACCCACATAGCCATACATATAAAACAAAATTCCGGTTGGAATCAGTAACGCGATATAAGGGATCATCTGCAGCTTGGTGCGCTTAATTCCTTTTACTACCGGCAGCAGCGGAAAACCTGCCTCCCGATATTCCTCTACCCTGCGAATGGCCAGCGACCAGAAATGAGCCGGCTGCCATAAGAACATAAGCGCGAATAAAATCCAAGCGCCAGCATCGATCTCCTGCGTCACCGCGCAATAGCCGATTACCGGAGGCATTGCTCCAGAAATCCCCCCGACCGAGGTACTCCAAGTTGAGGTTCTCTTCAGCCACATCGTATAGATCACGATATATACGAACCAACCGAGAAATCCGAGCCAGCCAGCCAAAGGACTGACAATTGCAAACAGGACAACAAGCCCAGCCAGTCCTAAAATAATACCATAAGCAAGCACTGTTCCAGGCTGCATACGACCCGTAGGAAGCGCCCGATCCTTCGTCCGCTCCATCTTCTGGTCAAGCTCTCGATCCCAGAAATTATTAATGACGGTCGCGGAAGCGATCGTCAGCGTCGAACCGATCAGCATCCATATCAGCAATGGAACATTAATGTCCCATTTGGAAGCAACCAAGAAACCACCTAACGCAGCGAATACATTTAGCCGAAGCAGCCGCGGTTTTGTTAATGCAATAAAGTCCTTCAGCACGAAGCTAGCCTCCCGAGTTATGCGACAAGACGCCGCAGGCGTCTATCTTTCATTGATGAATCGTTACTAATCATACCGAAAAAAGTATCCAATGACAACGTTCACTGGCTTTGTTCATCATTTTGCCACTCAAATTGTGACAAATCTTCTAGTAACCATTTGGCTGGGCTGCCAATACAATAACTATATAGTTTGGTGCCTATTTCAATCCCGCATCAAACCGTCCATCCGTATTCGAAGGGAAGTGAACCATCAAGTCTATGGCCGTCATAAAAACAAACACCGCGGACACGAGGATGCTCGCCCGGCTCATGAGAGCGGAAGCTGAGGGGGAAGGCGAGCTAGGAATGCTTATGGTAGGCAATGTCGGCGTAAACCGCATTCGCGGAAATTGCTTGGATTTTAGAAATATTCGTTCGATTCCGGATATGGTTTTCCAGTCGCCAGGCGGTTTCGAAGCAACGCAGAAGGGTTATTTCTATCAACGGGCCCGGGAAAGCGATATCCGATTGGCACAACGAGTCATAAACGGCGAGCGCCAGCATCCGGCATCGAATGCGCTTTGGTTTTTCCGTCCGGCTGGAGACTGCCCGGACACCTGGTACGACCAAGGCAACAGCGGACGTTATAAGAATCATTGCTTCTTCGTACCTACCCCTGAGGATTGTCCTACTGTTTATTAAATTTATACGATTGTAAAATGTGAAAGCGAGGAATATCTGAATGTCTAATGGTTACGGCTTCAAAAATCAAGTAAGCCCGGCTAACGTCCATTCTTACCAAGGCTACGGCGGCTACGGAAATTATTCATATCCCATGGGCAGTCCGCAGCCGACTGCTTTACCGGCAACATTGCCTGCTCATATGCAAGTGCAATCATTGACGCCTAACGTTCAATTGCAGTCGTTGGCCCCTAATCTGCAGGCACAGTCCATGATGCCAAATGCGCAAATGCCTTCTATGCAAATGCAGCCTTCGCAAATGCCGCCAGCCGTTCCGAGCGGCTCCTTTGTTACACCAACTGGCGGCACAATCGCTCCTTCTCCGGTCACAGAGGAATCCTATGTTGAGAACATTTTGCGTCTAAATCGCGGTAAAATCGGAACCTTCTATATGACCTACGAAAACAATCGTGAATGGAATGCCAAAATATTCAAAGGAGTCGTTGAGGCTGCCGGTCGCGATCATATTATTATTAGCGATCCAACGACAGGTATGCGTTACTTATTATTGACGCTGAACCTCGACTATGTCACATTTGATGAGCCGATCGCTTACGAATACCCGTTTCAAGGCGGCGTTGTAAGCTCAACCACCCCCCTTGGCATGGCAACCTTAGGGACAGTGAGCTCTAGCCGTTAAATTTATCAGCCTGATGTACCGGCTTAAAGGTCCAGACATGCATTTTCTCCATCCCCCCAGAGATCCAAGAAGCTATACGGAACCAAGAAGAACGCTCACTGCAGCGTTCTTTTTTGATGCGCTCGGCTTCTGCCTCGGAAGCTGCGTTCCACACCTCGACGAATAGTCCCGGTTGATCTGTTCCTTCATATAAATAGACGCTGTTCCCGCTCTCAGCAAGCAAACCTTTCGTGTAAATGATATACTGCGCTCGATGCTCAGGCAATATTTTATATTCTGCAAAACAAATGTACATTTCCCCTTCGTCTCCTTTTGCTAACATTGATAAAGTTCCCCCGCTCAGCCGATACTACTCCTAATCAATTAACATGGGAGGACACAACATGGATACAGGCACACATCTTGTTATGGGAATTGGATTAGCTGGGCTAGCTACCGTTGATCCCGTTGTTGCGACAAATCAAACGGTTCTAACTGCTGTACTGCTCGGAACAGTTGTCGGATCACAGGCGCCTGATCTGGATACCTTGCTTCGACTAAAAGGAAACGCCAGCTATATTCGCAATCATCGCGGCATTTCTCATTCCTTGCCTGCAATCGCCATATGGACCGCGCTAATTACAGGCCTGCTGCAATTGATATACCAAGGTGCGCTGCCTTTGCTGCATATAGGAGGATGGGTTCTGCTGGCTGTAGGTATACATGTATTTACAGATTTGTTCAATGCCTATGGTACGCAGGCGATGAGACCCTTCAGTGAAAAATGGATATCATGGAATATTATCCACATCTTCGATCCGATTATTTTCACGGTACATGTCATAGCCATTTTACTGTGGGCAGGTGGTTTCGTAAATCCCGCATTTTTGTTTCCCCTGATGTATTTATTTTTAACGATCTACTTTGTGTGGCGAACTTTAACAGCCAGAAAAACGGTTCAACTATTGCCAGTGATCGACAAAGAGCATCAGACTGGCGATAATTATATTGCTATTCCAACGATTTCCTTAAGTAAATGGAATGTCGTCAAACATTTAAAAAATGGCAGTTTTGTGATTGGAGACCTCAATAACGGCGTATTAAGATGGCTCGATCACGCGCATTGCTCCGATCATCCTGCTGCAGAGCGGTCTAAAAGCGACCCTGCGATCTACTCTTTTCTGTATTTCACAAGCTTTGCCTGTGCAGAAGTCCGGGAGCATGAATGGGGATATGAGGTCAGATGGTCGGACGTTCGTTACCGGCATCGCAAGCAATACCCGTTCGTTGGCGTACTGCTCATGAACAAGCATTATGAAACAATCGGCTCGTATGTCGGTTGGCTTAGTGATGAGCGCTTAATGAAAAGATTGCGGATGAACACCTACTAATACAGATTCTCAGAAGTCCCTCGCTTCAATTAATAGAGGGGCTTTCTTATTTGTGTTAAAATGGTGATATAGAAAAGAAGCCCGCGGGCATGCCCGGGGCTTCAATTCTTCGTTGTGTATGAGAAGCGATTAACGGCTGCCGCCAGATAGCTGTTGCTCAGCAATTTGGACCAGCTTTTTCGTAATGTAACCACCTAGGGAGCCTGCATCACGAGTTGAAACATTACCGTAATAGCCGTCTTGCGGAATTTGCACGCCTAGCTCTTGCGCGGCTTCAAGTTTCATTTGATTCAAAGCTTGATTAGCTTGTGGAACAACGAGTTGATTGCTTCTTCTGTTTCCTGCCATAAGCTATTTCTCCTTTCGTCTTCTGCGCTTTGATGTGTGTTGCAAGCTTGCAAACTTATTATGTGCTCGCGTCTGCAAACTATTCTACATTCTAAAAAAAGATATTAACTGCTTGTAAAGGAGAAATTATTTGATGTCCAAACCGTTGTCTTTGTTTTTTTCGGTGCTCGCCATAATCTTTATGAGTGCAATGTCCATCTCCATAAGCCACAGCATCTGGCTCGTGCTGCTGTTCGGCTTGCTGACACTATTCACAATTGGAGCCGGGTTTATCGTACGGGCGCGCATGCTCCGCAGAAAAAAAGGCTGACGCCAGCGAGCGTCAGCCTTTTTTCTATTATAGATACTAGCCGCGCGGAGGCAGAAAACCCATTTTTTCCTTCACATCGGCTAACGTACGATCAGCAATGACCGCTGCTTTCTCAGCGCCTTGCTTCAGAATATGATGGATTTCTCCTGAGCTGCGGATATCGTTATACTTGGCCTGAAGCGGTTCAATGACCGAGACGACATAATCAGCAAGCTCTTTCTTAAACGGACCATAGCCCTGACCTTCGTAGCGGGCCTCAATTTCTTCAATCGTCATATTCGCGCAATGCGCGTATATGCTCAGTAAATTGCTGATCTCCGGCTTGTTTATTGGATCATATTTTACTTCGCGGCCTGAGTCTGTGGTAGCCCGGCTAATTTTCTTGCGAATGACATCGGGTGAATCAAGCAGCGCAATATAGCTGCCCGCGTTAGGATTACTCTTACTCATTTTCTTGCTTGCATCATCCAGCGACATAACCCGTGCGCCAACCTTAGGAATATAGGGCTCTGGTATAGTGAAGTAGTTGCCGAATCTGGTATTAAAACGATGCGCCAAATCACGCGTGAGCTCCAAATGCTGTTTCTGATCGTCACCTACAGGAACAAGATCGGCATTATAAATGAGGATATCAGCTGCCATAAGCGTCGGATATACAAAAAGACCTGCGCCTACCGAATCCTTGCCTGCTGATTTATCCTTAAACTGTGTCATTCTCTCGAGCTCGCCCATATTGGCAAGCGTTGTAAACAACCAGCCAAGCTCCGCATGCGCGCGCACGTGGGATTGGACAAATACATTTGCCTTCGCTGGGTCAATGCCTGCCGCAATAAATAGTGCAGCCACTGCCTCCGTCTGCTCTCTTAAAGCTGCCGGCTCCTGCGCGGCCGTAATGGCATGCAGGTCGACGACCATAAAAAAGCATTCCTCGGTGTTCTGAAGCTTCACAAAATTTTGCATCGCCCCGATGTAGTTTCCGAGTGTCAGCTGACCACTTGGCTGAATGCCTGATAGCACCTTCTTCATTGGACTTCAACTCCTTCGTTCCCAATTATTCAAACGATAAAAACGCAAAAAACCCCCGCCGCAAGGGACGAGGGACCGTGGTGCCACCCTAATTCGCTTATAGTATGCGCGATAGGCGTGACGCCCCGCGACAATGATCCATAAGCCTTGTTTCTCCGTAACGGGGAGTTGCCGTACAAACATCATCCGCAGCGCTGCTGCCGACTTCCGTTCATATGCTCCGGGGCCCATTCCGCTTCGACGCTTGCACCGGTTCACAGCAACCACCGGCTCTCTGCAGCAAATCAATCGAGCTTACTTGTTCCCATCATTGCATTTAAAATGATTATACTTATGTATACAGCAATGTCAAGCAGTTAGAAAGTTGTCCTATCTTAGGCTATTCATGCATAAGCTATACTGACATTCGTAATCCTTACATTAAGAGAGGATTTTCAGTATGCTAAAATTTGTATTTCGCTTCGGCACTCCTTCACTCGCGATAGGCTGTCTTATTATGGCTGTACTCATCGCAACGAATCGTGAAATGCCCGTTCATCTGTTTAGCGTTGCCAATCTGCAATCCTTTAAAATATTATTTATAAGTATTATTCTGGAAGCATTTCCGTTCATTCTGCTTGGCGTTCTATTCTCCGCACTACTGCAGGTATTTGTTACGGACGAGCTGATTCAGAAATTCACACCGAAAAACCCGATTGCAGGCGTTCTATTCGGAGGCTTGCTCGGGTTACTATTTCCATTGTGTGAATGCGGAATGATTCCCGTCATACGCCGTCTTATTCGTAAAGGTATGCCTGCTTATATTGGTGTCGTATATTTGCTGGCTGGCCCTATCGTCAATCCGATTGTCTTTACCTCCACATATACTGCATTCCGCACAACACCCGAAATGGCTTATTCTCGGATGGGACTAGCCTTTACAGTAGCTGTTGTCATCGGCTTGCTTCTCTACAAGTTTATGCGCAGCAGTCCGCTAAAGGCTTCGCCCGCCCTCAAAGTACTGCATCATGAGCACAGCCACGATCACAGTACGCATCGCAAAGGCTTGCGCGGAAGAACAGCATCGATTCTGGCTCATTCCTCGGATGAATTTTTCGAAATGGGAAAATATTTTATTTTCGGCGCCTTCCTAACCGCTATCATACAGACCCTTATTAAACGCAGCACACTTGAGTCCTTCGCCGATCAGCCGATGTTCGCCTACCTGTTTATGATGGTCTTCGCTTTTATTTTATCGATTTGCTCGACTTCAGATGCCTTCATCGCTTCGTCGTTCAGCGGCATGTTCGATTTCGGCCCGCTGCTTGCCTTTCTTGTATTTGGGCCGATGACCGATTTGAAAAACACATTTATGCTGCTTACAACTTTCCGTGTTAAATTCGTACTTATTCTTATTGCTTTAACGGCTTCCCTCACGCTTATTGGAGCTTGGTTCATGGAGGTGCTTCTATGATACATCACTTGATAAGAGCGGCGATTCTCACAGGCTTTGCCATGTTTATTGTCTATTTGGATCGTACCGGTGAAATGAGGTTGTATATTGCTCCGCATATGGAGCTCTATATTAAGCTTTCTGCGCTGGGACTGTATGCCGCTGCAATATATCAAGTATATGCTGCTTTGCAGAAAAGAATGGGCAAGCAGACTCCTTCCTGTGTTTGTGAGCAAGAGCATGAGCCTTCTTCATCTATTTTTAAAAACATCCTCATATACAGTATATTCATCTTCCCGCTCCTGCTCGGATTTCTCGTCCCAACAGGAACTTTAGGAAGCGCCTTTGCAGCGCATGATGCGGACCAGACACATACGCAAGAAAGCAATGGGCAACAATCAGCCCGAGCAATCGATCTGTTGTTCCCATCCGAAGATAAATAGGACCGTTCCTCAGTCAGGCAAGACTGCAGGGAACGGTCCTATATTTTTGTGAAGTGTGTCGTGATTGAACAGCTTAATTGCAATATGTATTATTGCGATTCTCTAAATACGTTTGGTTTCGGATAAAAGCGGGAGTTCCAATTTGCCATGTTGTAATTAGATTCGTAGAGTATACTTGCCGACCAAGTGTTTGCGCTGGAGCGAACCGAGAAATCATACATAATTTCTCCGTGCGTCCAATCTTTTCTGTACTTTAGCGCCTCGATTGCCATTTGGCGGAAGGCTTGTACTTGCGTAGAGGTCAATCCTTGGCTTCCAGCTTCAAACTTACCGTTCTTGCTTTCGATTGGATGATGTCGAAGACCAAACTTCCCGACCGCATTGTTCCGAATATGAATCAATACCGTTCCGGCAGCGGCATTCGTCAGCTCCCCCTCGAGCTGACGAAATACAAAATCAACTTGTCGTGCGAGTGATACAGAATCCAATTGCATACAAATTATCCTCCTTTTTAAAATAACATTATTGTTTCTATCTAGGTCTCAGAGCTTATTATATAGTTCTTTTATCATAATTGCAATATATTGTTAACAAAATAATACAAAATTCTAGTATTTTTGATTTATAATTCTATTAAATTACATTTAGTACAAATATAAATAAGCTTTTTGGTAGACAACCAAGAAGCATTGTAATGTATTTATGTTCATTTGATACTTCATGCTTATAATGGTAGCACCATATACTAATTCTGACACCGAAAATATCATTAGTATTTTCCGAAAGACCGCATGCGGTCCTATTTCTTAATATTATAAATTCGACAAATATAGACCAAATTCGTACGAAGTGCTACAATATGGATATTCTTATAAAAGGAGCGCTTACATAATGGTCCAATGGTACTATTCGTTATCGGTGCGCAATAAGCTTCTGACCACAACGTATTCCAATTTATTGCTTTTTTCACTCATCATGCTTCTCGTTTTACATTTTTCAGGAGGTTCTATCTTAGCCGGAATCATTGTGACCATCATTGTCGCTATTGCAGCGTATCCGCTTGCCTCCTTCATCGAGAAATCCATAAATCAATCCTTTGATGAAATTTCAGGTACGGCGCTTCGTATTGCCAAAGGGGACTTTACTCAAAGAGTTGATACCAGCTCTTCATCTTCTCTGGGAGAACTCGGCCATTCCTTCAACAGCATGATCGATAAGCTCAGAGACATACTGACGGAAACCTCGAATATTATCCGTCATGTATCAGATACAAGCCACAGCATCTTTGATAAGAACAATAATATTCAAACCGCTATGCAGCAGGTTGCGGCTTCCGCCAACGAGCTTGCAACCGGCGCGAATGAAATTTCGGAAGATGTAGCGGAGATGAGTGAATCCATTACCGAAATTGAAGAAAAGGTATCCAGCTATGCCAGCTCTGCAAAGGAAATGAACTCACGCTCCGAGCAAACGCTTGAGCTTGTGAACAAGGGTCGTCAAGCACTTGACGTTCAATCCGAAGGCATGCGCCGCAACGTTGAAGCAACAGAGAAGGTATCATCAACAATTGAAGAGCTTGCCCGCAAAGCGCAGGGAATAAGTGCTATTACGACGACAATCTCCGATCTCGCCGAACAAACAAATTTATTATCGCTTAATGCCTCCATCGAGGCCGCCCGAGCAGGCGAGCATGGACGAGGCTTCGCAGTCGTCGCCCAGGAGGTACGCAAGCTTGCGGAAGAATCGACTGCTTCTACGAAGGAAGTATTTCAACTCGTCAGAAGCATTGACGAGGGCATAAAACTAACGATCAATAATATGAAAATCAATGAAGAGGTCGTTAAGCTGCAAACCGAACACATTAAAGAATCGGAAATGGTTTTCTCGGAAATCGTACATAGCGTCCAGTTTATAACCGATAAAATATATGCTTTCTCACAAGAAAGCGAGGTTATGCTTGAAAGCGCGCAAAAGATTTCAGAAGCTATTCAAAATATTTCTGCCATCACGCAGCAATCAGCAGCAGGCACAGAGCAGGTATCTGCTTCTATGAATGAGCAAATCGCTTCTGTACAAGCGGTTGTTGAGGAAACAGAGCGTATGCGCACGATGGCCGCTCAGCTCCTGCGCACCATTAACGTTTTTAAAATGAAATAATAAAAAAGGCCTTCACTCCATTTGCTGCAAGTGAGTGAAGGTCTTTCTTTTGTCGTCAATGCGGCTTCATCTCCTCTTATCATCGGAGTATATAGCTCTAATAGCTCCTTCATCTTAACGACAAACAGCAGTCGGCTGCGGACAAGCGATATACGACATGATCTCGACTTGTGCGTGACAGATCATGTTCTCTCACACCTATTGCATTTCATGCACTTTTAATAGCACTTATTATAAAAAGTTGATAATGATTATCAAATTCAATGAAGGAAGATAACGCATGAAAGCAAGCTGCTTGGGTAAAATATCTGCACAGCTTATGTATTATTAATACACATTGAGGATGATATGGCATGTGGAAATTATTAAGAATGACAACAACTTTTTTTGCGACAGCTGCTTTACTAAGCGCTATCCCGTTTCATCAAACTGTTCATTCATCTGCTCTCCAGGCTATTAAGCATCATGAAACCATAGTAAAGCCGGTTCAAAAAAGCAGTAAACGACGTAAAGCGAATATGTCATGGGTTGAGCTGCATAAGCAGTTTCCTGACGCTTTTCTCACCAATGGACCGCGTAATCGCAAGCGGATTGCCCTGACGTTCGATGATGCCCCAGACCACAGATTTACCCCGGCAATCTTGGATATATTAGCAAAATATGATGTGTGCGCCACCTTTTTCGTTGTTGGAAATCGCGCTGCCAAACACCCTTCAATCGTAAGACGAATACATAATGAAGGCCACATCATCGGCAATCACTCTTATAATCATGCTGTATTATCCACCTTGACCTTAAATCAATTCCGCCAGCAGATTTTGCAAACTGACTCCATTATAAGAAGCGAAATTGGTTATTCTCCGCATTTTATTCGTCCTCCCTATGGCGAACTTCTTCCTCAGCAGGTCATGTGGAGCAAGCAAGCCGGGTTCACAATTGTTAATTGGGATGTTGATTCCATTGATTGGAAAAACAATCCTAGCAGCGTAAGCATCATCAAAAATATAAAAAAAACACTGCAGCCAGGATCAATCGTGCTGCAGCATGCGGGTGGAGGCGCTGGGCAGGATCTGTCTGGCACAATAAATGCTCTTCCACAGCTGATCCGGCTTTTACGAAGCAAAGGGTACGAATTTGTAACACTTCCCGAGCTTGTAAATCAACCAGCCAGCCGATGATGTACAAAAAGCCGGTTCACCTCTCTTGGAGAGCTGTACCGGCTTTTACATGAATTATTCTAAAACATAAACCTTAACATTCTGAATTCCAAAGGACATTGCTTGGCTTGTCGTGCCCGGCACAAATAAATCGATGCGATTGCCTTTAATAGAGCCGCCAATATCTGTCGCTGTTGCAACCATCCCGCCTACCGGCAAGCCTCTATAATCATAGCCCGTCACATATACTTTCGAATTGAGTGGAATCATGTTCGGATCAACCGCTATTGTTCCTACTGCCAGCTTGTTGCCGAAATAATCAAGCCCTGCCCATCCGCTATTCTCCGATGCCGCTGCTGTATAAGCCGTTGCCTTTACGTCCATCGCCTTAGAGTAAGCGTATTCTTTTCCATCAATAGCTTTAACCATTGGTTCAGATTTGCTGGAAAAGGCTTGCATGGTGTTTGATGGCTTGGCTGCTGCTTCACTTTCTGAAACAGGAATCGTAAGCTTTAATCCTTTATATACATTAAGCGGGTCAATCGTTGGATTTGCTTGAAGCAAAGTATTTAAATTTACATTATATTGCTTCGATAGCTTCCAGAATGTATCATTGTCTGATGCTGTATGTGTCTTTGAAGCTGCGCTCGCGGTTCCTGCCGCCAGCATAACAGACAAGCCGATTACGGCTGCCGCTAAAGTGCTCTTTCTAATCATGGGGGTTGTCCTCCTGTGCGCTTCTGAAGTTTCGCAACTTCAGCCGCGTTATTAAAAAACGTTAAGGGCATCCTGCGCCCTTAACGTTCAGTCAGTCATTCATACCAAAGGTATTTATTAACCGATAAACATTTGAACCCATTCGCCGTTTACATAGCCTACGCCGATTTTTGTGAAGTTTTTGTTTAGAATGTTTGCTTTGTGACCCGGACTATTCATCCATGCATTCATAACTTCCTGTGGTGTTCTTTGGCCAGATGCAATATTCTCGCCGGCATAGGAATAAGTTACGCCGTAAGAACGCATCATATCAAAAGGCGATCCGTAAGTCGGAGAAGTATGGCTAAAGTAGTTGTTGACATCCATATCTCTTGCTTTCTCTGTTGCTACTTTTACAAGCAGAGAATCGCTTTTCAGTGCAGATAAACCGGCTTTAGCACGCTCTTGGTTAACAAGATCGATGACCTGAGACTGGTATGCGCTCATATTAGAAGCACCAGTGCTTGGCTTCGTTGTTGTGCCTGTGCTTGGCTTTGTTGTTGTGCCTGTGCTTGGTTTTGTCACTGTCCCTGTGCTTGGCTTCGTTGTTGTGCCTGTGCTTGGTTTTGTTACTGCGCCAGTGTTGCCTGTTGAACCGCCCATTGCTGGGAATTGAATAGTACCGCCATTAAACGAAATTTTGCTAAGATCAATGCGGTATTGGTTTGCGATATTGTTAAGCATATTTTGATCAATCGTACAATTTTGAGGGATGGAGTACGTTTTCACAGCTGGTGCTGCACCTGCCGATGTTGGAGCCGTGAGGCCCGCGCCGATGACCGTTGCTGCGATTATGCTAGCGACACCTACTCGTATTGGTTGCATCTTCATGATTACTTCCTCCTAATAAAATAAGTTTTTTATACAAAACGTCTTGCGTTCTCGACTGCCAATCTACCAGCGCATCCGTTTTGTTTGCGCGTCGTTCTTCCCGACGCCACTTATCTTATCATGGGATTTTGGAGGATTCATGACACAAAAACTGGTAATCTATCAATTGTAGCCCTTAACTCCGCATCATTACTGCTTTATGAGAATATGCTCATCATGATAGAGTGCCGTAATTTACAATTGACCGCTAGCTTTGCGCAGTTCGTTCGCTAAGCGGTGAATTTCATCTCTTTCCGCTTTGGTAGTTGCTGCGAACCATGCAGGCGATAGCCAAGTAGCAATGATTTTGTTCGCATCCTCTATACTCATTTCTGAACTCCTCCAATCCTGTACGAGTTGGACAAAAGAAGCCTTGCTCACTCCTGAGCCTGGACAGGTTTTTGTCGGATTCATTTCCCGATGAAATTTGATTTGCGAATCCGGCAAGTTCCATAGCTTTAAAATGGCGCTCGTAAGCTTGACCGCTGTCGCCAGCTGCGCCCCCTCCAGCTTCTCGGCGCCGGTATCAAAATTACCGATCATTTCGAACATGAATGGATGAATGCCATCCCGATCAGAATCGTTAAAGCCTACCGCAGAAGCCGGAGCCACTAGCAATGAACGTCCCTCCCAAATGTAGCCGTCAGGATCAACCGTAGCATGCTGTGCAATATCGCCCCAGTTATTCGTAATCTCGTGAAAGCGCCACATCGCTTGAATAATTCTCATCTTGTCTGCTGCTTTACGATAATCGGCAATCGTCGGTTTCCATGTACCATGTACGTGAACCTGTGAAAATTTCACCCTTGAAACAAAAGTTTTTAAATATTCAACATACTCCGCATACGTAAATCTACGGAAGCTTTGGCGTTCAACAGCCATCATGCATCGCTCCATTCCTGTAAACATTTATACATCCTATGCTATCATTGTAGAAATCGAAACGGCTGTAAGAAACAAAGGAGGACTTTCTCCCGCACGTTATGTAACCCGTGCTGGATAAAGCCCTCCTATCTCAAGCCTATCTGATCCAAGCTTCTACAAAAAATAATACCTCCGACAAATCGGATCATATCCGCTTGTCAGAGGTATCGTTAAGCTTGAATTATTAGTTTACGCTGATGAATTTGCCAGTTGCTTGCGATTCAAATGCGGACAAAATAACCTTCAAGGATGCGCGGCCGTCTTCTCCAGTTACAGCAGGAGTGGTGTTCGTCACGATGCTCTCAATGAATGCATCAATAACGCCGCTTGTCTCTTGCTTGTCGTTAGTGGAGATTGCGCCCACCTTGTGCTTTTCAACTGTACCATTACGCAATTCAACGATAACTTGATCGTCATGGTGCGTACCGATTTTCATGACGCCGTTCTCGCACCATAGAATCGTACTGTTGTCTTCGCCTTTGTAGTATGTCCAGCTTGCTACAAGCGTGCCGATAGCGCCGCTCTTCATGCGAAGCAAGCAGGAGGCGTTGTCATCAACGTCAGTATCTTTGTCAATCGTGCCAACGAAGCCCGCTACTTCGGAAACCTCATCGTCAAGCATCCAACGGATAAGATCCGATTTGTGAACGCCAAGGTCGCCCATTGCGCCCATGATTGCTTCTGGCTTGCGGAAGAACCAGCTGCTTGCTCCATCTACACTCCATGCATCTGGTCCAGGGTGGCCGAAGGAAGTGCGGAATGTCAATACTTTGCCAAGCACGCCCGATTGCAGAATTTGCTTTGCTTTCACATGCGGCGGCATGAAGCGTTGGTTATGGCCAACCATCAAATGAACGCCGTTTTTCTTAGCTGCTTCGATCATCGCTTCAGCTTCTTCGTCTGTAACAGCCATCGGCTTCTCAACTAGTACGTGAGCGCCAGCGTTAGCAGCCGCGACGGACATTGGAGCATGCAGTGCGTTAGGTGTACATACGCTTACTGCGTCCGGTTTAATTTCTTTCAGCATCGTTTCGAAATCAGTAAACGCTTTGCCGCCGTGCGCATTCGCAAAATGCTCAGCCCGTTCGCCGACCGGGTCAACGAAAGCTACAAGCTCAACATTTGGATTTCCTGCATATTCCGGAATATGACGATATTTCGAGATTGAACCGCAACCTACAACTGCAACGCGTACTTTTGACATTTTAATATTCCCCTGCCTCTTCTATTGTTATTATTTGTTCAGATAATTATTTTTCATCCAGGTCATGCTTTCCGCTACAGCTTCAAGCGGCGGATTAGCGCAGACATCCTGTTCAACGATTAACCATTCTACGGATGCCTTTGAAGCAGCATCGATAATAGGCAGCAACGGCAAATCACCGCGGCCAAGCTCAACCGTATCGATTTGCTTACCCTTCTCGCCTGCACGGAAATCCTTCAGATGAAGAAGCGGCAACCGGCCGGCGTACTTCGCGATGTAAGCGAGCGGGTCGACACCGGAGTATTGCACCCAGCCGATATCCATCTCTACTTGCAAATATTGCGGATCGATGCGCTCGTACATTGCATCGAATACGATTTGACCATCGATTTCCACCTCGAATTCAAATTCGTGATTGTGGTAAGCGAATGTGATGCCCGCTTCGCGGAAACGCTTTCCATACTCTTCAAATTTGACGAGATGGCCGCGCCAAGCTTCCGTGTCACGAGCGTCTGCAGGCAGCCAAGGACAAATCGCATATTTCGCTCCAATCGTTTGAAGATACGCAATCTCCTCATCCAAGCGTTCTTCCAGCAAATGCAATCCAATATGGCTGCCGATTGCCTTCAGGTTAAGCTCCTGCAGCAGATCTCTCATGTCCTCTGCCTTGATGTCTCCGTAACCTGCGAATTCAACGCCCTCATAGCCCATTGCAGCAATTTGGCGAAGCGTGCCTTCGAAGTCCGCTGCCGTAGCATCTCGAACTGTGTACAATTGCAATCCAACTGCCATTCGTGTCATGTGAGCCGCACTCCCTTATATTTAGTTATCAATGTATTTAATTTTGCTTTCCGTTAATCATTATATCGATAGTGATAAATGAAAAACAGTTGTTTAATTAGTATTTTCTTATGCGATTTTGGTCAAAGGATGATTTTCTATGGTTAAAAACAGCTGCAGCCCTGTCCTAGCCGATAAATGGCCGCGACAGAGCTGCAAGGCTTGTTATGATATATAGATTGTTAATTTAGTTTGACTGCTCCCAGCGCCAACCTGAATAACATTATTAATCAACTAGGCATGATTACCTTCAACTGAAACGATATCGCCAAGTCCTTTCAAAGCAAAGGAGAACGGCTTACCGCTGCCATCCACCTGTACGCTTATCGTACGGCCCTGACGGCTGGCAGTAACGGTCATCTCTGCTCCCCCCTTCACATCCCGAACGATTGTCGATGCCGATCGCTCATCCTCCAAATGATGGAGCTCCAGCGTAACGCCGTCGGCATAGTCATAATCAGGACGGACATCGTTAGCGCCAAGCGCAATAATCGAGTTCGGGCGAACGAAAAGCGGCAGACTAGCCGGCATACCACTCGCAGGCTGCAGGGTTCGTGAAATCAACCAGCGTCATCCCTGGCGCCAAAGATCCCACTGCCATACCTCGCCGTTTGGCTTTTTGACCAAATAACCATGCTCCTTGCCTTCCATGAACAATCAGGATCGCTGAGCGATATACGGGTTAATCCACACGCAAATTTTGAATCCTTTTTCCTTCAAGCGCGTGAGCATGCCGACAGGGTCAGGGAATACGCGCTCGTCCCATTGGAAATCTGTCTGGAATTCACGCATCCAGAAGCAGTCAAAGTGGAATACGTGCAGCGGCAGATCGCGTTCCGCCATTCCGTCGACGAATGATTATCCGTATATTTGCCTAGTACCTCCATCATGCTCGGGCCGTCAAAAGGTCTCTCCCTTTCACTTCCATTTATTTGCCAGCCTTGCTTCAACCTTGCGCCGCCGCATTAAATAGGTTTCAGACAGCCTCACTCATATATCCTAAACGTAGTACACTCGCACTCCATACTCGTGGTTCATCCGCCAAGGATGCCCTTTGACATGGACTGGGTGGTTAAACGCATCTTCGTATCTATTGGAAGCGATGGTCTTGCCATTCCCGTCCTTAACGATCAGCGAGACACGGTATTTCTTGCTGCCGTCCACTTCAAACGAAAGATCAGTAATATAGGATGAGGAATCGCCGCCGACTTCCACCGTTCGGGTGCCGGATGACACCAGCGCGCGGCTGTCGTCCGTAACTGTCCATTCCACGCTGCAAGTGCCCAGCGGTTGCTCCAGGTCATTCACAAACCATATGCCGACAGGCTTATCTGCGCTTTGTTCCATGAACACGCCCAGCGGCTGATTGCTTTCCGTAAGCGCCTTCAAGCCCATTTTCGGTATGCCCCACCAATCGTAGACACCGTAGAAGCTTTGCGGACACAGGTCGATAAACATAAAGTGCACATATCCGGAACATGGCCGGTATTTCTGGATGCGGTAATGCTCTGTAAAATATTTGATCAACCGGTACTGGTAGTACTGGATGTCATCAATATCGTCGATAATATTCGCCAGCCTTTTATTGACAGGGCCGATCGTTTTCAAATTGGAGGCGCAGCCCGGCGCATCAAAGCCGTATTCCGTATTAAGCTTTTCCGTTGTACCGTAAATGGCCGTGTAGTGAACGTCTGGAGCCTCCAGCGAACCCGTATAGTTATGGCTGTCTCCGCTGGTGAGGTCGTCATCGCAGAAGGAGCCTTTAATTACAGGGCGGCTTGGATCGATTCTTGTTACAGTATCATAAAGCTGCGGTCCCGGGCTAATCTGCATTGCATACCCCTCCGACCGGCCGGCGTTGTCGAAGACGCCCGGTTCGTTCAGGCAAATCCAGTTGATGACAGACGGATGATCGTTCAGCAGATAAACCGTTTGTTCATAGATCTCGATGAAACGCTTCGCCCAATCACTGTCCACCGGATGCGTCCAGTTATACTCCGAATCCTGCATGATGGCAATGCCCACTTCATCGCATAGGTCATAGAAAATGGGCTGCTCCACATGGACATGCACCCGGACCAAATTGAAGCCCGCATTTTTGATAGCCTGCAAATCACGCAGATACCGGTCCTTATGCATGCAGGAGATATAAACTTCTGGAAAATATGACGTTCCCCTGATATACATCTTTTTGCCGTTTACGATGAACGTGGTTTCCTCTTCCGTCCGGATCATCCCGACCTTGCGGAATCCAATGCGCTTGTATGCCGAATAAAGCGGTTTATCATCCTGCACCAATTCGATGTGCAGCTCGTAAAGATTTTGTGCGCCCCGGTCCCAGGTGTTCCACAGCTGAATGGAATCCACATCAAACGATGAGGTTACGCTGCTCTGTCCGGCGGACAAATCCAGCTCCTCACGGAAGGTGCCGACGATTACATTGGATGCCGTATTAATCAACGTGCATACCAGGACTGCCGACTCAGCCTGCTGCTGGTTGATTACCTCTGCGCTGACCTTAATCGTGGCGGCGGTCAGATCATCCGCCAGCTCATAGCTCACGAGCGGTGCGCCAGCAAAGCGGATTCCGTCATACAATTCAAGGCTGACCGATCCGTAGATGCCAACCGGGTTGACGTCCCGTGCAATCAAGGTATCATCATGCTCGTAAGTGCCTTTGGTCAGATCGCGTTTGATGTTAAACGTGCGGCGGTTAAAGTCATTAAGATGAACATCCTTATCCCAAGGCGACCAGACCTTTACAATTACGCTGTTCTTGTCGCCTTTGCGGATCAGGTTGCTGACATCGAATTCGAAAGGAATCGAATAACCCTCATGCTCCCCGATGTATTCGCCGTTAAACCACACCTTGCAGAAATAATCCACGTTGGTGAACTTCAATACGCCGTGATGACTGCCGTCCGCCGGAATGTCGAATTCATTTTTGTACCACCATGGGGCCTGGTTGAAGTAGCGCAGCTCTCGCCCGAAATACGGTTTATCCGACAACAGCACCTGAAGATGCTTCAGCTCGTCAATCGGCTCCCATTCGGACATTTGGTGGCCGATGGCCACGTAATCGAAACCGTCCTTGTAAATCTCCAGATGCTCACCGGTATCATGCACATCCTGCAAAATATGCCAATTCTTTTTCAAGTCCAAATTCATGTCGGTTTCCTCCATTGGTTATGGGATAAATGGCAGCGTAATTTACACTAATGATACTAGCGGGCTATTTTACCGCACCTGACGCCATGCCTTCGATAACATTTTTGTTCAAAATAAAATAGAGAATGAGCGTCGGCATAATCGTTATAGTGATAGCCGCGTAAGTCGCTCCCCAATCTGTAAAGCCATAAAGGCCTACGAAATCATTCAAGCCCAGCGGCAGTGTTTTCATATCGGATGAAGTCATAAATGTGTTGGCAAAGATGAATTCATTCCAGATAAAAATGAAATTAAATGTAATGATCGTAATGGTCGTGTTTTTGGACATCGGCAAAATGATTTTGGTAAATATCTTGAACGAGCCGGCCCCGTCCAGATAAGCCGATTCCATCAGCGAGTTGGGAACATAACGCATAAATCCGGTGTATAAATAAATGCATATCGGCAGATTGAAGCCCACCTGCGGCAGGATCAGCGACATATACGTATTCCGCAAGCCGAGCGCATTATACATCTGGAACATCGGCAGCAGAGTTACGAAGATCGGAATCATGATCCCCAGCAGGAAGAAAGTCATGACCTTGCTCCCGGCTTTGAATTTCATTTTCTCAATCGCAAACGCGGCCGGAGCTCCGATGACAATCGTGAACAGCAATGTTAAGGCCGTAACGATAGCGCTGTTGAGGAAATACTTCGGGATCTTGGAGTTTTCCAGCATACTTATATAGTTTCCGAGATATAAACCCGACGGCAGTGAATAGGGCGCATTATTCATAACCTCAGCCTGCGTCTTAAAGCTGGAGATGATTACCCAGAAGATCGGATAGATCTGTGCGATTAGAAACAGTGCCAGGACTATATAAAATATCGAGCGTACGCCTAAATTCAACGGTGCTGTTTTCATATCCTCACACCTCTACATCGACTTTTGAAATCAGTTTACGGATTAACGTTACGATCAACAGACATTCAATGACCAGGAATACCGCGATGGCGCTTCCGTATCCGTAGTTCACCGAGTTAAAGGCCACTTTATACATATAGGTGGATACCAGCTCACTGGAGGCTCCCGGTCCGCCGTTGGTCAAGATATACGGAACATCGAACCCTTTTAACGTACCGCTGACCAGCATGACGACCGTGATGAAGAAAATTCCCTTGATGAGCGGGAAACGCATATAAACGTATTGCTGCCACCAGTTGCAGCCGTCGATCACCGCGGCTTCGATAATGTCATTGTTGATGGCGACAAAGGCGGCATAATAAATGACCATATAGATCGCACAAAATTTATAAGCATCCACCAGGGTCACAATGATCAACGTCAATTTCGGATCGGACAAAAATGCCGCTTGCAAACTCTCCAGGCCTACCGCGCCCAGGAAGGAATTCACGACGCCTTCAGGGTTGATGGACAGCATTTTGGAGAAAATCTGGCTGATAGCCATGGATGAAATCACGCAAGGGATAAAATAGATGACTTTGATAAAATTGCGGAACCGCGTGATGCTAGTCAGGATGACGGCCATCGTCATGCCGACGACGATTTGCACGATGGTCCCCAGAGCGGTAAAGATCAGGTTATTTTTAAATGAAGTAATAAAAATATTGTCCTTAAACATGCGCAAATAATTGTCCAGACCGATGAACCGCTTATCCCCTATGCCATTCCACTCATACAGGCTGTAGGAAAACGACCAGATGATCGGAACAATGACTGTAAATACGAACAGGAGCAGCGCAGGCAAGACGAAAAGCCAAGGTTCATATTTTTTATTGCTTACCACAGGTCTTCCCCCCCTACCTCAAGTCATGGGATTGGGCAGGACGGGAAACGGATTCCCGCTTCCCGCTTCTGCCCTCTACACCTTAAACCTCTGTTACTTAAAATATTTCGGTGCGTTCTGGGCTATGGCATCGTCTATCCGCTTGGCGAACTGTTCCGGTGTGGACACCCCGAGCGCAAGGTTGGTAGTTTCCCTGCCGATCACTTCGTTTGTTTCCGGATCAAGGCGCACGTCCCATACTTTTGTATAGGTTTGAACCTCGGAAATATCCTTAAGCATATCTTTATAGATTTGCGACAGATCATCTTTAATTTCCGGTTGGATCGACGGGATAATGTGATATTTGTAAAGAGCCGTATCGGCGAAATTATCAAACAGGAATTTCAGCCAGTTTTTCATCTCATCGTTGTAAGAATCTTTGGTGATTGCCGTTCCGATACCGGAATTCGCGAAGAAATCGGAAGGCGTCGTTTTGTCGGAAGCGCTATAGGTCGGCATTTTGAAGTAGCCGATATTTTCCTTCAGGTTCATATTCTCATCGATCATGTCTTTAACTTGCCACGTTCCGATGTAGTACATAGCGGTTTTACCGCTCAGGAACAGCTCCAGGGAGGTGTTGTAATCCGCATTGGACCAGCCTTCATTGAAATAGTTTTTGCCCAAAGTCTGAAGGAACTCGGCTGTTTTGATTCCTGGCTCATCGGACATTTTAGCTTCGCCCTTACGCAGTTTATCCAGGTAATCGTTGCCTTCCATACGGAATGGGATAAAGGCCATATATCTCAGCAGCGGCCAGAAATCTTTGCCGTGTACGGAAATCGGTGTAATGTTCTGGCTTTTCAGCTTTTCGGCCACGGCCAGGAACTCGTCGAATGTTTTAGGCTCGGTTACGCCTGCTTTGGTGAACATATCTTTGTTATACCAGAAGTACTCGGCGTTCGCATTCCATGTCATCAGGTACAGGGAACCGTCATCAAGCCGCGGATAATCGATGGAGACCTTAAAGAATTTATCCGTTACGCCCAGCTCATCATAGACGTCGCCGATATTCACAACGAGATCTTTTTTGGCAATGCCTTCGAAGAACGGCTCCGGATCGGCGTCGAACCAGTCAGGCAGCTCGTTGGCCGAAGCGAGGATTTTGATTTTTTGCAGATAGGCCGGACGGTCGGAGATGCTTTCCACTTCCAGCTCGAACCCCGGGTTGATTTTTTTATACTGCTCCGCGAGGTCCATGATCGTCTGAACCGCGCCGTCCGTAAGAAGCTTTGATGTCAGGTAATGGATTTTGAGCGGCTTAGGCCCGTCTGCCGAACCTTCACCTTGTGCATTCCCTTCCGTATTCGCCGGCGCGTTGGCCGAGTTACCGTTATTTCCGCCGCATGCGGAAATAAGTACAGCAAGCATAACGACGCTCAACAAAATCGCATAAAACCGTTTAATCTTCTTCACCTTATAACCCTCCCAAGTAGTACTTTGTTTGTCTTGCGTGTCTTTATTATAAAAGCGCTTCCAACAATTTAATATTTGAAAATCTTTTGAAATTGTTTAAAATTTAAAGACGTTAAGCGCTTCCATTTTGAGAAAAAATCATTTATGATGTCCTAAATATAGAAGAGACGAGGACTAGTCCATGAAAAAATTAAAGCTGTTCCCGTTTCCTGACACCATCAAACAGCGTTTCATTCTGATCTCCATTCTCGTTTCCTTCATACCTATGGTCATGATTTCCATCTACTCAACGTACACGTACAGCAATACTACAAATGATTATGTTTCCAGCGCCAGACAAGATCTTCTGAATTCGATAGACTCCAATTTGAACATTATGTTCGGCGATGTTAAGGATATGGTCAACATTGTCTCCACCCTCGATGTCGTCCAGAATATCAGCGACACCAAAGATCCGAGCAAGTGGGATCTGATGAAGCTGATGGGCAGCTTTACGATCAATAAAGAGTATATTAAAACGATCCTGATCTCGAACCGCAGCACTATGTATTATCTGGACAGAAAAACCATCCAGCTGTTTTCATCGAAATCCGTTATACATACCTACCACCAGGATTTCTTTGAAAAAATAAACGACTGGTTTAAGGATATCGAAGAGAATAACACGACCGGACAGTGGCTGGATGGCAAAAACGTCGGTCTCGACAACAACGAAAATGCCATTTTTTACGGAAGGGCTTTCAAGAACATGAACACGATGGATTATATCGGCATGATTGTAATCGGGATCGATAAAAATATCTTTGAGCGGTTAAACGTCAATATGGATTCCAGCGATTACAGCTTCGCGATTATGAACCAGGACAACATCCTGTACTCTTCCATCCCAGGCCTGTCTGCCGATCCCACCGCTGCGGAGACATTAACTCGTCAGATCAATTCCGGGAAGGTCAACGACAGCTTTCATCTTGGGAGCAACGAATACACCTACAGTGTGAAGACGAATGAAGTCACGAATTGGAAAATCGTAAGTCTGGTCAATACCAACACGCTGCATGCCAAAAATAAATCCGTGATGTTTATAACCGTTACCCTGATCCTGCTGTCCCTGACTTTGACGATCAGTTTCATCATCCTGAGCAGCGAAAAAATCACCCGCCAGATCAAACTGCTGAAGCTCGCCATCGGGAAATTAAGCAAGATGGAGGAGATTGATTTCGAGTTTGACGAGAAGGATGAGGTCGGGATCATCGGGGCCGAATTTCAGAAGGTTGTAAATGAGAACAAAGCGCTGACCTCCAACCTGTACAATGCCATTATCAAGCAAAAAGAGGCGGAGCTGATGGCGCTTCAAGCCCAGATCAATCCGCATTTTTTATATAACACGCTGAACAGCATCTATCTGATGGCTGAGCGGATCGGGGCGAAAAACATTTCGACCATGACCATGAACCTGTCAAAAATATTCAAATTCGCCCTAAACCGCGGCGATTCATTCACCATCATCAAAAATGAAATCAAAAACGTGGAAAGCTACCTGGAAATTCAAAAAATAAGGTATGAAGAGAAAATAAATGTTCATATCGATATCAGGGAAGACATTCTTTACAAAAAAATGATCAAATTCATTATTCAGCCGCTTGTTGAAAATGCGATCTATCATGGACTGGAGCAGAAGGATGAACCCGGAAACATCTACATTCGCGGCTACCTGCAGGACGAAAATATCTTTCTCGTCATCGAGGATGACGGGATTGGCTTTGACAGGGAGTCGGTGATCACGGAAGGCCGGGGGATCGGCATTCGGAATGTCGACGAGCGTATCAAGCTTTATTACGGCGACGGCTACGGCCTGCAGATTGACAGCGTGATAGGAGTCGGCACGAAAATAACCGTGGTTTTGAAAGATATGAAGTAATCCACTACTCTGACTTAGAGGTGAACTGGAGACATGTACAATTTATTTCTAGCGGATGATGAAAAGCTTGTCGTTGAAACTCTGCAGTGTATCATCAATTGGGAAGAACACAATATTAGGCTGTCCGGGACGGCAACGAACGGTAAAGCCGCCTTTGACCAAATCATGAACAGCGACATTCACATTGCCATCGTGGATATCCGGATGCCGGGAATGAGCGGCCTCGAATTAATCGAACGCGTAAAAGAACAGAAGCCCAAAGTAATATTCATTGTCTGCAGCGGCTACAGCGATTTCAGTTACGCGCGGGAGGCCATGAAGCACGGGACGGTCTACTACCTGACCAAACCGGTCGAAATTGACGAGCTGCTGGATGCCGTCAAGATTGCCACGGCCAAGGTCGATGAATTGAACCGGCATTCCGATGCCGATGTCAACCGATTAAAAAGCGAAAAAATGATTGCCGAAGCGCTGCTGTACGGGCAATACTACGAGGAATGCAATTATGAACAATTTTTCGTAGCCACAGCCAATATTGAAGAGCTTCCCGATTGCCTAAACGTGCTGGACAGTATGATAACCGATGTGATGGCCGCTGAAAGATCTATCCACCGGTTGTACAATCAAGACGAGATTATTATGCTGTTCGCGGGGCTTGAGTTCAATACTGTGTCGCACATTCTCCTGCATATTACACAGGAAATTAAAGATAAATTGAATATCGATATCCAGTGGGGAATCGGAGGCAATAAGCCCTACGCCGATAACATTCATCTTTCCTACATCCAGAGCAAAGAAGCTGGCAATCACGCCGTGTTTGTCGGTGAACGAATGTCCACGATCTATGACGTCATCTATACGAAAAATGAGAAGCTGGACATCTCGTATCCCCCGCTCATTGAGGCCTTGACGGCACCGGACGGACGGGAACAGACGAAAGTTTTTATGGATGACTTTATTGAGCGTGCACTGGCCAACAAGATAGGGCCGGATTTGTTGATTTATCACTGCACCGAGATCATTAATTATGTGTCGAACTATTTCAAGCAGCTGTACAGCGTGCCGCCGGAGGAGCTGTATCAGCACAATTACGCCTGCATCAAACAACTGAACCATGTCAAAAGCGCCCGCTCCATGGGGAATGCCACCTACGACTGCCTGGAGAACATGGTCGATTTTCTCAATGACCGGATGAAGGATTATAAAGATAAAATCATCAGCCAGATTAAAGAATACGTGAATGACAATATTCATAAAAGCATATCCGCCGCCGACATCGCTAAAGTGATAAACTTTAATCCGTCCTACATCAGTAACTTTTTCAAGAAAAAAACAGGGGTCACCCTCTCGGATTACATTACGGAGATTAAAATAGAAAAAGCCAAAACGCTCCTGTCCGGAAGCGTTCTTAAAATCAACAAAATCGCCGAAGAAGTCGGGTATGACGACCAGCGGTATTTCTGTCTGGTCTTCAAAAAGCACTCCGGCATCACCCCCTCCCAATTCCGCGACCGGAAGAAGCCGGAAATTTCTTGAACTCAAGGTCAAGGGGGTGTCCTATCAACCTGAAAAGGTCTGAGGACAGCCCCATTGTCATAGCGCCCCTATGCACTGCTCACCCATCACAAGCATCTCGACAATTTGCTTTTTCCGCCCGTATAGTTTTTGCACATAATCAACCGTTGCCTTTATGATTTCTTGTACCGGACGAACACGAATTTTGACATATTGATAATAAAATATATCCGAGTATTTCTTGAAGGTTTAGTTCTGACGAATGGGGTACACACGGTTTCCGAAGCACTCATAGGGTTCGAATTGAAACCAGCTGCCGGTATTCAAAAGAATATTGGCCAAAGGAGAAGCCTGAGACAATCAGCAAATCCGCTCTCTCGATTTCGACAAAAGCCTTTTCCACCGCCTCTTCCGGCAGAGCTTCCCCGAACAATACCACATCCGGTCGGATGAACCTTCCGCACCGGCAGTAGGGTGAGTTCAGCAAATAAACAGAATCATTATACTTATCCTTGCACAAGGTACAGTACAAGTGCTTAATATTTCCGTGAAGCTCGATTACATTTTTGCTGCTTGCCTTTCGATGCAGGTCATCAACGTTCTGAGTAATAACTGCTTTTAATTTCCCCTGCTGTTTCCAGCTCCGCCAGCACATAATGGCCGCGATGGGGCTCACAATGCTTCAATCCTTCCAATAGCATTTCATTTTATTTTGTTTCATAATTGCATTATACTGATTATGAATGAAACTAATCTAACAGAGTCATGCTCATCATTAAAGAGCATAATGGATGCTTATGCCAAACAGCGATCAGGCTTTGAAGCTGCAATTAAAGGACGCTTCTACATCATGCTGGATGAAATTTCAGAGGCAGGACGCTACGTTAATCGCAGCGAAACGAATGCAGGCGACACCACGAAAATCGATAGATTGAAAAAGGCTATTGTGTATATGCAGCAGCACTACAATCGACCCATCCGCATTTCGGAAATAGCCGACCAAATACCGATGAGCGAAGGACAGTTTTGCCGTTTCTTCAAAGTGATGACGAGGTAAACGCCGATTGAGTATTTGAATGCCTATCGGATCAGGAAGGCTGCAGAGCTGTTGCTGCAGCCTGAGCGGAAAATATCGACCGTCGCGCTGGACGTAGGGTTCGATCATATGAGCTACTTTGTTAAAGTATTTCGCAAAACGATGAAATGCACACCATCGCAATTCCGCAGACGGCAGATAGAATCACATGAACGACGCTCATAATTTTCAAATTTTCGCAAAAATAACAGCTTTGTAACCAAATTCTCACGCATTTTTAAGAATTATTTAATATTTGCACGTTACACTAAAAGAAATTCCTAATCGGGATGGAGGTCCATACGATGAGAACACTAATCAACTTTCAAAATAAAACGATACCCGTCTACTTAACCGATACAAATAAACAAGCGGTCGAAAAATTGTCCACCGTACTTAACCGCAAGCTGACCACGGGTAAAAATGCACTGAAAACCTGTATAAAATCATTAATCAGCGTGGAGATCGTAGGAAGCGAAGCAACTCTTCATTCCTACTCCGAACGCGATACGTTGACGATTTCATTGTATTAACGTTTATTCGATTTCAAAACAAAGAGGCCGATCCGAGAGCAGCTTTTGTGCTGCCCGCGGATCGGCCTCTTTGTTTGTTTTGAAACGGTCTGAGACAGTCACCTCTTAATTAACGCTGCGTCCCTCGTTAATGGCTCGAATAACGTCAAGCGGCACCTTAGGCTGACGGTCGTACGTCAGCAATCCGTTAATTTCCTGCTCCACATCGGTAAGCTGCGTGTAGCAATAGCCCTGCACAGCCTTCGACAAACGAATCGGCTTGATGACAGCTTCAAGCTTGGCTATATAGTCCTCATCATTATCCGCTCCGGAATAGCCCCAGCCTTCCCATTCGCTTTTCTTATAAGCGATACCGCCAAATTCGGTTACAAGAATCGGCTGTCCAGCGTAAGCATATCCGCCTACCGACAGCTCGCGATTGGCCGGTCTCGCTGAGATCGCTGCCTCTACCGATCCGTAACGCTGCGTAAGCACATCCTCTCGCCATTCATAATCGTGAATATTGTACAGATCCGTCTCCACCATCTCCCAGCCGTCATTCGATACAACCAGTCTTGTCGGATCAAGTGATTTGGTCAAATAATACATCGAAAGAGCATGCTGCTGCTGCTGTCTATCGATGAGAATATTCGGTACGCCCCAGCTCTCATTAATCGGTACCCACACCACGATGCTCGGATGATTGTAATCACGTTCAACTGCCTCCTGCCACTCTTTCGTAAACCGCCGCACATACTCGTTCGAATATTGATATGCATTAGCCGCTTCGCCCCATACGAGCAATCCAAGCTTATCGCACCAGTACAAATACCGCGGATCCTCGATTTTCTGATGCTTGCGTGCACCGTTGAAGCCCATTTCCTTCGTAAGCTCAACGTCTCTGCGAATCGCGTCATCGCTTGGCGGCGTAAGGTTGCCATCCGGGAAATAGCCTTGATCAAGTACGAGCTTCATTTGGTATGGCCGATTGTTCAAGCAGAGCTTGCCGCCTTCAATCGAAATCTTGCGCATGCCAAAATAGCTCGTTACCTCATCAATAGGCTGTCCATCCTGCACGACTGTAAATTGAACATCATATAAGCTTGGATTCTCAGGCGACCACCAGCGGCCTAGTCCATGATCGTTAAAATCCTGCAGACCGATCACCCGGCGCTCCTGGCTTGAGTTTACCGTATACGTATCTGACGCAACAGCTTCTCCCTCAAAGGTCACATCAACCTTTAATTGTATGCTCGAGTTTGTCACATCGCCTTTCAAATAGGCCTCAATCTCAATTTGATTCGTATCCAAATGCGGCGTAAACCTCACCTTATTCAAATAAACGGATACAACCGCCTCCATCCAAACCGTTTGCCAAATGCCTGTCGTGCGCGTATAAAAGATGCTAGCCGAGTCATGAAGCCAGTACTGCTTGCCGCGTGGCAGCGTCACGTCGCGACTGTAATCGACCGCTTTGACAACGATTGTATTCTCGCCGCCGCTGTTAAGCGCTTCCGTTACGTCAGCATAGAACGGTGTATGCCCGCCTTCATGATAGACGACCTGGTGTCCGTTAACCCATACCGTCGCCTCATAATCAACAGCGCCAAAATGTAGCAGAACACGCTTATTCTCGAAATCCTTTGGGAGCTTCATTTGCTTCCTATACCATACGATATCGTGAAAATCCGGATCAGCAATACCGCTCAGCTTGCTTTGGAAAGCAAATGGCACTTGAATTCTTTTGGTCAATGCCGTTCCGCCATGCTGCCATCCCAGGCGCTGACCGGCATTAGCATCATCAAATTCAAATTCCCATTCTCCGTTAAGATTTAACCACGATGTGCGGGCATGCTGCGGTCTTGGATAATCCTCTCTTATCGGTGTTGTCATTTGTACAGCTCCTTTTGATTAATTTAAAAGTTAATTTATAATTAAAAAGTATATCATTAAACCATATCGTAATAGATCTTAAATCAATAGTCAACTTTAAAGTTGTTTAATTAACTTTTTGGTTATATAATAGATAAAAACAAAACAAGGAGCTTTTTATGAACATAGAGGTGAATACGAGCAATATCAAATTTCTTGAATGCTTTTCGTCCGATACTAGAATAAAAATAATTGAGCTGCTGAATGAGCAGGCGATGAATATTAAGGAGCTTGCTGAAGCATTAGGCATCTCATCAGCCATTGTAACGAAGCATGTGCAGAAGCTGGAGGAGGTATCCATCATTACGACGGAGAGTGTACCCAGTACAAGAGGCCGCCAAAAAATTTGTCATTTGACGCTTGAATCTGCAACGCTTCAATTTCGAGTCAAAGAAAAGCATGATCAGAACCGCTATGCGGTATCTATTCCAATCGGTCAATATTCCGCGTATGAGGTAAAGCCAACCTGCGGACTTTCCTCCGAGACCAAAATTATCGGCATGGTAGACGATCCTCGCTATTTCTCTGATCCTGAGCGTGTTACGGCACGACATCTATGGTTCGCAAGCGGATTTATCGAATACCGCATTCCCAATTATCTCGTTGGCAAACAAACCGCGCGAAACATATCCATATCACTAGAAATTTGTTCGGAAGCCCCGCACTATAACGAAAATTGGCCATCCGATCTCTCTTTTTATTTAAATGATGTATGCTTAGGTGTCTGGACCTGTCCCGGCGATTTCGGCGCGGTAAGAGGCGTCTACACACCGACCTGGTGGGATCTGGGAACCCAGCACGGCTTGCTCAAGCAAATTACGATCGATGCAGGCGGCTCCTACATTGACGGAATACGCATGTCAGATAAAACTATCCATGATTTGCCCATCAGCTACGGAGAAGATATTCACTTCAAAATCAGTGCCCCCGAGACGGCTATCCACAAAGGAGGATTAAGCATGTTTGGCAAGCAATTCGGCAATTATGACCAGGATATTCAGGTGTATATCGGATACTGACACCACTGCTAACGATACTGATATCACCGCTAACGTTAACGTTTAACGCACTAGGTGACGTCCCGCTTCTCTATCATACGGTCGCGATATTCCTTAGGAGATAAGCCAGTTTCGTTCTTGAAAACGCGATTAAAATGCCGGATATTTGTAAAGCCGGTATACTCTGCAATCGCAGCTATTTTGTGATCGGTATGCGCCATTGCCCGTTTAGCTTCCATAATACGAATTTCGGTCAGCCGCTCGATAAACGACTTGCCTATACGCTGCTTGAACAGCGTGCTGAAATAAGCCGCGTTCAAATAGACGGAATCGGCAACTTCCCTTAGCGTCAGTGGTTTCGCATAATTCAATTCGATATACCGAAGCGATTTCTCGATCGGGTCCGGGCCTTGCTGCGGAACGCTCATGGTTATATGTTCTGATAAGCGGACAAGCAGGCTGGCGCATTCCTCCATCAGCTCTTCTCTGGAGGAAATGGAGCATATATGAAAAAGTACGTTCTTCATATCCATCGTACCAAGCCATTGCTTCGTCAGCCCCAGCTTGCCGGACAGCTCGTAGTAATGGATGAGCAGCTTGCATATTTCCTGATGCACGGTTTCCGGAGTTTGCGCCTCGCCGCACAACCCGCTGACGAAAGCGTGTGCCGCCTTAGTAACCTGTTGACGGTTTCCTTCGTTAATAGCTTGCTCCAGCTTTTCCCATGACCACGTCTTCAGACTGCTCTTAAATCGTTCTCCCTGCGCCAGCTCGCTATATTCCAGCACCTTGTCGCCGCCAACGATTAGACGATGAAGCAATGCAATCTCCGCTTCATTATATGCGTCGGGTATCTCATGCACGCTCTCTGCAGCTTGACCGATGCCAATGGTGACAGTCATATTGGATAAAGTCGTAATTTGCCTGCGAATCGTTTCCCCGATCTCCTTCACTCCGAGCATCGCATGATGCTGATCCGGGATATTAAGCAGCGCCACAACCTCTGTCTCCGACATGATGAAGCAGAAACCATTCGCGCGGCGGCTAAGTATCTCCTGAACAAGCTGTTGAATGTATAACTGAAACAGAGAAGGGTCTGACAGATTATAGCGTTCGCTGTTAACGGAGCTTTTGTCCAGCTTAACTACCATACATGCAAAATAAGGCCATCGAAAATCAATGCCAATCGTGCGAAGCAGCTCCAAATCAGCATCATTCATGCTTCCGCGCAGCAAGCCCGTGACGAGATGCTCGCTTACATACTGCTTGATTTGATGCTCCTCGCGATGCGTTTTAAGAGCAGGTAAGGTCCGCTGCTCCCGCAGCTTTTGCTTCAGCTGTTCCAGCATCTTAGCCAGCTCTTCCCGCTCGATCGGCTTCATCATATAATCACGAGCGCCTTGTCTCATCGATTGCTGCACATACGTAAAATCATCAAATCCACTTATGACAACACATAATAGAAGCGGAAAGCGCTCGCGAACCATCTGCTGCAGCTGGATGCCGTCCATGCGCGGCATGCGTATATCGGTGAGCAGTGCGTCAGGCTTCAGATCCTCCACCAGTTGAAGCGCATCATAGCCATCTCTCGCTTCACCCACAACCTCCCAATCCGGGTCAAGCTCGGCAATCATTTTACGCAGCCCAATGCGAAAAATCGATTCATCGTCAACGATCACAATGCTAGGCATGAACAGCGACCTCCTCTATAAATGGCTTTTCCTTTATGGCAGGCATAGTCATCATAACCTTCAAGCCTTGATACGGCATGCTTTCGAGTGTCAGACCATAATTTTCTCCAAAATGCAGCACGATTCGTCTATGCACATTCAACAAGCCGTTGCCCGTTCTGCCGCCAATATCCTTCGTATGCTGAAGCATGCGGCGGATATCGCCAAGCTGCTCTTCTGTCATACCGATTCCGTCATCCTCAACGATAATTCGCAGCACGTTCTGATCTATTTTGCAGCTTAGCTTTATTTGCCCACTCCCTGCACCTTTATCGATGCCATGATTAATCGCATTTTCCACGATGGGCTGGATGATAAGCGGAATAACTGTGCAATCAAGCAAGGAATCATCGGTATCAAGCTGGAACTCGATCCGCTCCTCGTAGCGCATTTTCTGTATTGTCATATAACCCTTCACATGCTCAAGCTCATCTCGAAGGTTTACCCGCTCCTTCTGGCTGCTTAAGCTGTAGCGGAGCAGCTTACTCAAATTATTCGTCATCCGTACAACCTCACGGTTGCCCTCGACCTCGGCGTACATGCTGATAGAGCCAAGCGTGTTATACAAAAAATGCGGGTTGATCTTGCTCTGCAGAGCCGCGATCTGAGCATCCTTTTCCCGTATTTCCGTCTCGTAGAGCAAATAACCAAGCTCGCTCAGCTTCGATACCATCGTATTGAATGCTTTGCCCAGATGGCCCACCTCATCCCATTGTTTTACAGGGAAGGATACGAGTAAATCGCCACGCTCCACCTTGCGCATCAGCTTAATTAGTCCGCGCAGCGGTTCCGTAATTCGAAACGCGAGGAACACGGACATCAGCATCGCCAGTCCTACACTAATAATGCCGAAGAGCATAATCGAATTTCGAATAATAAGGCTGTCCTTCATGAGCTCGGATACCGGAACAATCCCAACTGTTGTCCAGTTCGTAATTGGTGATGTCACATAAGCAACAAGCTGTCTCTCTCCACTAATCGTAGAATGGGTCACTCCCTCGTCAGCCTCGTTGCCGAGCAAAGCGGTGATATCCTCAAGCGGCCGCGTTGATGCCTCTTTTCCAACGATCATCGCTCCACTCTGATCAGCCATAAATAAAGCTTCTCTGCTGCCCAAGGTGACTTGCGATAAAATCTGATGAATGACTTTAGGATCAACATCGATGACAATATAACCAAGCTTCTTCCCGCTATCGAAGCTTCTCAGCTCGCGCGCAATCGAGAATACCGAATAAATCGTACCGCTCGTCGATTGAATCTCATGCGTCGTAATAAAGGTAGATTGCCCGCTTCCACCTTGTTCGTTCCTAAGCCACTGCGCATTCTCATCGAGCTTGTAGCTCGTTACATATTGGCTCTCCGGAAGCACGACATAGGAAGCGCCGCTCTCACCGAACAGCGATACGCCGACAATATCGATTCTGCCATTTAGAAACACCTGTGACACGAAGCTGTTCAGTTCCTTAATTTCCTCCAATGTTAATGCCTGGCCTTGCTCACGCTTGCTTTCCAGGAAAGCGATAATTTGCTCGTATTGATAAGGCATTAGTGTTAAACGGTCCAATTCCGCCATATACGTATCCAGGTTTAACGTCAACTGCTTCAGCGTCTGAAGCTGATAATCACCAACCTTCTGTTCCAGCGCCTGGGCAAATCGGCTGAAGGCGAAGTAGCCCATGACACTGAGCGGAAGCACAATTAATATGAAGTTAATGATGATAAGCTTTCGTGCCAGCTCCTGATTTCCAAACCACCTGATCATTGCCTTTGTCCGCTTCATGACGCTCTCCTTACTTCTTCAGCTCAATGTTGACCCTTTTCACAGCAGCCTGCAGCGCCTGCTCTGGCGTTTGCTGGCCGTAATTGATTTTTTCAAATTCCTGGATAAGAATTTCAACGATCGACCACTGCTTCACATGTCTAGGCCAGTAAGCAACATAATTAGCAGTAGCCGCGTAATCGCTGCGGTATTTAAGCTTATTGAACGGCTCGCTGGCCACGACTTTGGTCATACTAGGTACATGCCCCGCTTCTGCCCACTGCGAACCATGTTCGACAAACCATTTGGCGAAGGTTAGCGCCGCTTGCTTCTTCTGATCGGTCATCGCATGCTTCGTTGGAATGACAAGCGTGTGCGAATCTCCCCACACTGCGGCATGATCGTAAAGCACCGGCATTGGTATTACGCCAAAATCCAGTTTCTCCGCATTCTCGAAGGCACCCGTTCCCCACATACCAGTAATAAGAACGGCTGCTTGACCGTCATAAAACAGCTTAAACGCATCATTAATATCCGGCGGAATCAACTTCTTCTGGTAAAGCCCAGCTATATAAGACAAAGCCTTCAGCGCCTGCGGATTATTGAAAACCGCTTCGCTGGCGTCTTCATTATAAAAAGTCCCCCCTCCGTTGAATTGATTGTATAGACTCCACCAAAGCCACACCGCATCGATCCGCGTGCTCGGCTGCGCCATTGGAGCGACTCCGTGCGGCACAGAGGCTTTAAGCTCCTCAAGGAAAGCCTCGAATGCCTTTGCCCCGTGCCCGATTACCGGCTTGTCTGCAGCATCGAGCAATCCTGCTGCTCTGAGGTAGGTCTTGTTGTAATACATGACCAACGCATGCGTATCCAGCGGCACCGCATAATGCTGACCGTTATAGACCGTTGAATCGAGAATATTCGAATGAAAGCCGGACCAATCCAAGCCGATTTGTGCCGCTGACTCCGCCAGATTTTCAATGTAACCATTCTGAACGAATTGCGGCAGGCTCGTTTGGTGCAAAATAGCAAGGTCCGGCGCGCTTCCGGACATAATAGCGGTTCTTAGCCTCGAATAATAATCATCCAGGCGCGAGTTCACCTGAACGACCTTAATTGCTGGATTTTCCTGATTGAAACGGTTGACCATTTGTGTCATGAACTGATTATCACCGCCGCTGAACGGTGTCCAATATTCAAGCCGAATTGCCGACTGCTTATCTGTCTTATCGTTGTTTGCATTCTCTTCCGAGGAGGAGCAGCTTGTCATTGCAACGATTATTAGGAGGCCAAATAGCGCATAGATGACCGGCTGCGTGCTCCATTTGAATTTGAATTTGTTCATATAGAGAAGCCTCCCTTACTTTTCTGCTTGCATTACTTTGCTTCTGCCGTTAGTCCTAAATAATCGATTTCAAGCTGTCCCGTCGCATTTCCGATGGTTAGCGTATTAGGTGCATCGCCCAGCTTGACGGATACAGCTATTTCAATAAATTGATTGCGCTCGCCCACAGGTATCGCAATCGTCTGTGCCCGTCCATCGTTCACGGACAGCTTTAGCTTTTGCTCCTGATCGGACGCATTAGCTATAGCTAATGTAACATTGTAATCGCCTGCATAAGGTACTCTTATATTGGTAAAACGAAGCGCTTCCTCCAAGCCTTGCTGAATGCTGGCTGACCGTTCATTCGACGCAAAAGGATTTTCCTGCAGATCGCCTTCTTCTCCGATTTGCGCGTATTCCGCTTCATAGCGAATCATTTCAATTGCGATGACATGATCTTTCACGTTAAGTCCAGATAAAATAAGCTCATTTGTCCCAGCTTGCAAAGGCAGTTGGTGATAAATATAGCCCATTTCTTCTTTAATCGTCGGTGCAAGCTCAAGCTCTGATGCTTCTCCGCCATTAACGACAGCTTGCAGCTTAATTGCGGCTTCCGTATCATTTCTATAATGAAGCAGCATGGGAACAGTCGTATCGAAGCTTGAAGAAATGCCTGTGAAGCTTACTTCATCCCCAGTTTGTCTGTTGGCATGCACAGCTCGATATACCCCCGTTCCAGAAGGAACCTCGATAGCTGTATTTAGCGATAACGGAGCGCCAAATATCGGAAGCCCCTCCTCTCCCCATGCAACTCGCTGGGCGCGCGCCTTCCGATTGTTCCAGCCATCCATTTCTCCGCTTGTCGCATGATATACAATCCAGCTCTCGGTGCCATCCGGAGATGTGACAAAGCTATTATGCCCTGGTCCGAAAACGCCAGCTTCCGCGTTCATTTCCATAAGGGGCTTCTCGAGCTTCGTCCACTTGGAGGCATCCAGCGGATCAGCGCCAGCCTCCAACGCGAGCAGTCCGATCGCATAAAATGGCGTCCAGCTTCCGGCGCCGGAATAGGCAATAAATACTCTTCCATCTTTTTTCAAAATCGCTTGCCCTTCATTGATATACGGAGGTCCCCCTGCACGCTCCCACTCCTGATCCGGCTCACTTAGCATGACCCGCGGACCGCTAATCGTGTACGGATTGCTCATCGGGGCGATGTATGTATTCTGCTGAATGTTAATATCGCCTTCCCAGCCTGACCAGATGAAATACAGCTTCTCTTCATGCTCAAGCACAAGACCGTCAATTGCCCACTTGTTCGTATCGTCGGTGATCTGTCCCTTAAATGAATATTCGCCAAGCGGATCATCGGATAAAGCTTCCAGCGCATACATCCGGTGATTCTCGTTCAAGCCATTGTCGGCTGCAAAATAGATATACCATTTGCCTTGCAAATATTGAATTTCCGGCGCCCATAGGTTAGCTGAATACATCGTATCAACAGGAGGGTACCATACAACCTTGCGCTCCGCCTGACTGAAATCGATTGTTCTTGATTTCATTATCATAATATCGGTTCCATTATGCGTAAAGGTCATATAATAAAAGCCGTCCTTGTATACCACGCTGGGATCAGGCGTATCCATCGAAGCCAGTGAATTTTTAAAATTGCCGCCATGCCCATTATACGGCTGCGACTGCAATGATTGTCCAATCGATTTGTTCATGAAAAGCCAAACCCCCATCGTCATTATAATAATTGCCACTGCTAAAGCAGCAATCCAAGCGAGCCGTTTGCGTGCTGCATTCATCTTATTCCCTCCATCATTTTTGATGTATGGTTAATGTGCAGAAAGAGACCCTAATGGTCTCTTCTTCGTCTAACCTGGAGTTATCGCTTGCTTATTTAACAGCTGTTTGCGTTATGGCTTTCACAAAGGATCGTTGTCCCCATATGAAAATAATTACAACCGGCAGCGTTGCAATGGTTGTCATGGCCATAAGCTTGCCGTAGCTTTGCGTATAGCTGCCTGTCGCCATGATCGCAATACCGGCTGTAATCGTCCGCATTTCCGGCGAGGTCGTCGCATATAGCGGCCATACGAAATCATTGTATATGCCCATGAATGTGAAGATGCCGAGCGTCACCATAATGGAAACGGACGAAGGCAGCAGAATACGTGCATAAATTTTCCACTTATTCGCTCCGTCAATGCGGGCAGCCTCTTCAATTTCTTTCGGAAAAGAGGCGAAAAATTGATAAAGCAGAAACACCCCGAACGCTCCTGCGGTTGCCGGTAAAATAAGTGCTGGGTACGTATTGATCAAATTGAGCGCATTAAATTCCATATACATCGGCAGAAACGTCAATACGCCGGGAATCATCAGCGAGGCGATAAAGAGAGACAGCATCGTTCGGCGCAGCGGCAAATCCTGCAGCCTCGCTAGCGCGTATGCCGCCATCGAATCAATAATCAGTACGATAGCCGTTCCTGCGATACCAACAAATAAGGAGTTCATAATCCAGCGCATGATCGGAACGTTCATCAGCTCACCGTTCAGACCCTGCACGAAATTATCGACCGTTGGCTTGAGCGGAAAAAAGTTCATTTTGCCTGACAAGGCTTCGAAATCATTTTTGAACGATGTTGAAATCATCCAAACGAGCGGAAGCAGGAAAATGACCGCAATGACAACGGCAAGCAGCACGAGCCACAGCTTTCTCGTCTTCACCATTTACGCATCACCCTTTCTGCCACTCGTGAGCTTGAATTGTACGATTGAAATAATGATAATAATTAGCGCCATAATGATTGCCATCGCTGATGCTGCGCCGATTTCCTTGCGGATAAAAGCCTGATCCAGCACGTTGATGAGCAGTACCTTGGTCGTATCTCCAGGACCTCCGCGCGTGAGCAGGAAAGGCTGCGCGAAAATATTAAAAGAAGCAATCGTCGACGTGATCATGACAAACAGCATGACCGGACGAATCGACGGAAGCGTAATTTTCGTAAATTTATGCCAGGCATTCGCTCCATCAATCGAAGCAGCTTCATAGTAGTCCTCCGGCACTTCATTTAATGCATTAATAAATATAATCATGTTAAAGCCGATCGTCCACCATAACGTCGTAATGATCAAGGAAACCCACGCCCATGGGGTATCCGTAAGCCAAGGAATCGTGTTGAGCCCCAGCTTCATGAGCATGCTGTTCAGAAAGCCTGCGTTCGTGTCGAACATCATAAGCCAAATAACCGCCATTACCGATGCGGACAAGGCATAGGGCAGAAAGTAGAAGGTGCGGAACAGCCCGCGGATTTTACCTGGAAGCGCGTTGACCAGCATCGCCAAGCTTAGGCCTACCACAATCAATAGCGGAACTGAGTAGATAACGAACTGCGCCGTCACCCATAGCCCCCGGAAAAAGATATCGCTTATATAGGTTCCCGGCGTAAAAATTTCGATGTAATTGGCGAGCCCGACAAACTCGTGGTCAACGGATAGCAGCTCGAAGTTATGAAGACTAATATAAATGCCATATAAGATTGGGAATAAAAGAAAAATGCTAAACGCCGCCAAATATGGCAGCACGAACAAAAATGAAGTAAACCGCGATGCCAATGTGCTTTTCAAGCCGGGTCCCCCCTGAGAACTGCTTATTTTCTTCAAAGCCTTAAAATAGAGGGAAGATGGGAACGAACCTTACATCCCCATCTTCCACACTATTATTTTTTGAGTGCCTGCTGTGATTTGGCAACCGCATCATCTAGCGCCTTCTGTGCATCCTTCTTGCCGAGCAATGCACTGTTCAGCTCGCCCCAGATGGGCTCGGAGATGGTAGCCCAGTTCAATACGTTCGGTGCGAATTGAACATAAGAGAAGGCAGAAGCAATGCTGCTTTGGAATTCTAGCGCCTTGAACTCTTCGCTTTCAAGCATCGGCTTCGATGCCAACGCTTGACCAGACTCCGCCCAGTCCATCGAATTCGTCGATACATATTTCAGGAAATCTCCAATACCAGCTGTAATGTTCTCGTCTGTAACACTTTTCGGTACAACGAAGCCGTGGGAGCCTGCGAAAACCGCTTGCTTCGCTTTACCGATTTGCGGAACCGGTGCAACGCCGTAATTAAGGCCAGCTTCATCGTACTGCGATTTCATCCAAGGGCCGTTAAATTGAATCGCATTTTTGCCCTGCAAGAACAGTGTGTTCTCGCCATCCTGCTGGACATTTCCTGGGGAGATGCCGCTATCAATTAGACCGCGCAGGTACTGCACCATTTCGACAGCTTCAGGAGAGTTGTAGGCAACATCGTTGCCGTTCCACAGCTCGCCGCCATTTTGCCATACGAGCGTTGGGAAGATAAACTGTTGCGGCCAAAGAGTAGGTACAACATAGCCGTACACGCCGCTGGCTTTATCCGTAAGCTTCTGCACCGCATCATCAAATTCCGCACGATTAGTCGGTGCGCCAGCTACGCCTGCCTTCTCGAACAAATCCTTGTTATAGTACATAACGAGCGGATGGATATCGAGCGGGATCGAATACCAATTCCCGTCAAGTGTGGAGTATTCAACTGCAGCCTCCACGAAGTCGGCTTTATTAATGCCAGCCGCTGTCGCCATACTATCTATGGCCTGAAGCTGATCCTTGCTTGCATACGTCGGGACTTGGTCTACGTGCATAATCATCAGATCCGGGCTTTCTTTGCCCGTGCTAAGAGCGACGTCAAGCTGCTTGTAATATTCGCCGTTTGGCTGAATTACGAAATTCACATTATATTGATCTTGTGAGCTGTTGTATTTGTCCACGATTTTCTTCATGAATGGACCGTCCGAGCCGGAAAAGGGCGACCAGAACAAAATATCCGTTTTCTTCCCATTGGATGCTCCAGTATCGCTGCCTCCGTTCGCCGGTTCTCCCCCGCCATTGTTATTGCCGCCGCAGCCGGCTGCAATTAATGCAATAATGGTGATCATGAGGAGCAGCATGGAAAACTTTTTGTGTGCTTTAGTCATATTGGTATATCCCCCTATTAATCAAATTGGATAGACGTTTCGTCTTCCGTGCTCTCATCATATACAGACAACGGTGCTCTTAAAATGTCGCATTTATAGGTCATATGGACATATTTTTGGGTGGTCAAAATAAGTAAAGCAAAAAAGCTGCTTGGATCAGATCACGGCGGACCTGCTCCAAGCAGCTTTTTTTCTTTATTTTTCACTTAAATGCTTTGTACAGCACTGCGAAGGAGAGATTAATATTCCTCAGCCTAGCTGCTTAATCCGCTTCCAGTTGCCTGAAACAAAAAGTGCCGTACCGATCCAGCCGAAAATCGAGGCCACCACAAGCAGCACCGATAACGATACGCTGTTTGACAATGACGCGCTTAGAATTGGAGCTAGTGTTCCACGAATGCCGAAGAGCATCAAATGCAGGCCGAACACCATCGCTTCGCGGCCGGGCGCAAGACGGAATACGAAGGCGAGTATTCCAATGTCCCAGATCGCTTCTCCCACTCCCTGAACCGCATTTCCTATGATAACAGCGGGATAATTGCCCCAAAGCCCATACAGCATCGGCACAACGGCATAAGCGCCAATACCAAACAACAATGTATATTTAATGTCAAAGCGGTCGATCATCCATCCGGCAATCAAGAACGTAAGCAGTAATGCCGAGAAATACGCAACACGCGCATAGCCGATCTGCACGTTCGACAGCTCTAGTACATCGACCTGAATAATTTGATAGAGGGGACTTGCAAGCATGTTGCCAAAGCCCGAAAAAGTAGTTGCAATTAGAAAAACGGCAAGCGTCGAATTCTCCTTTACGAGCTTCCACTGCTCCTGAAGCGGGAATCGGCTGGCCTTAGCAACTATAATAGGCTTCACCTTTTCTATCCCCTTCGGAATGATCAACGTATTAAATAGTCCAATGGACAGCATGCCGGCAATTGTAGCGGCAATTAATGGACCCGAAGGGCCGAACGCCTCCGACCAGCTCCCGACAAAATAAGCGAGCGGAATCATCAGGATGCCCATTGCCACCCGAACGTAGCCCATCAGCCTGCCTCTTAAATCGCTAGGATACATGCGCGATATGAGAGCCGCATAAGCTGGAGCCTGAATTCCCATTAACAGCTGGAAAACAAGCGCAACAGCGACATAGACCGAAGGATAAGCGAAAAATGCCGGCAGCAGCAGCAGCAGCCTGCCGATTACATTAGGAATAATGACAAACGGTCTTGGATTATTCGATTTCTCAATCCAAGCCGCCCAAAATGGCGAGAACAGCAGGCCCACTGCAGGCGCAGCCGTTAAAATGCCTACCTGCAGATTGCTGGCGCCCTGTTGAATCGCAAAGGCTACATAGAACTGGTTAAGCACGACATTAAACAGACTGAACAGTAAGGAGGCGCCGACATCGATGCGGGCGTTCCGCCACACATTAGCGGTCATTGGCAATCCGAATTTTACGATAAGCGGACTGTTTTTCGTTTTTGATTCCATAAGGTCTGATACCTTCCTTACTGTAGTTGATTGCAAACGTGGACAAGACCCTTTGCGAAGCAAAGGATCTTCACTGTAGCACCTCATTTGATTGGATATTACTACAGTCCCTATTATTTGTACAGCATTAGTTATCGGCACAAATTCTGGTATAACTTTCCGCTTTTTGGCTGAATGCTTCCTTATCCAGCACGAGTGTGATAGACTTTTTGTCGAATGGTTACAGCACTATTTTTCAGCTAATTGGAGGGCATGACGTGAGTATAGCAGTAGGAATAGACATTGGCGGCACTAAGGTTGCCTACGGATTTGTTGATGAGCAAGGTAATGTAATTGCCAAAGGCTCTCTCAAAACCGATTTGTCGATATCACCAGCCGAGATGACAGGGCGAATCGCTGAAGCGGTGAAGCAGCTCGCTGAGCAGAACAGTCTTTCGCTCGAAGCAATGAAAGGCATAGGCGTAGGAGCGCCTGGTCCGCTCGATACTCGAAACGGAAAGCTGACTTGTCCGCCGAATCTCAAAAGCTGGTGGGGCTTCCCGGTCGTAGACGCACTGAGTTCATATTTACCTTTACCCGTAAAAATGGAAAATGACGCTACCGCAGCGGCCCTTGCCGAGAAATGGCTTGGCGCGGCGCAGGATTCCGACCATTTTATATTCATTACAATAAGCACAGGAATCGGTGCAGGCATTTATTTGCACGGCAAGCTCATTACCGGCTCAACTGGAAATGCCGGCGATGCTGGCTTCTTGATTGTCGACCCTGACGGTACGCCATGGGAAATGGTCGCCTCAGGGACAGCAGTAGCTCGTCAAGCCTCGGAGCTGCTTGGCCGCGAGGTATCCTCCAAGGAGGCATTTGATCTGGCGGCTCAGGGCGATCCGCAAATGTCTGAGCTCGTCAACCGTGTGTTCAAATTCATTGGGATCGGCTGCGTATCGCTTATTAATGTGCTGGATCCGAACAAAATCGTCATCGGCGGCGGCGTATCGCAGGTAGGCGAGCCTCTTTTTTCAGCTGTTCAGCAGTATGTATCCAAAAGTGCGCTTAATCCATCAGGGCGTGAGACAGCAATCGTACCCGCGCAATTGCAGCAGGATGCCGGCTTGATCGGCGCAGCCGCACTTGTTCAAGTTTCTTATTAATTATCATAAGCAACAGCCCAATTCCATTAATGAAACAGGGCTGTTTTTTGTTCAATGCTTAACGGATACCGAAAAACCAGCCAGATAGGTTTCCAGAACAATCTTTATACTCTCATCAACCGCTTACGTCAGACCGAAGCCACCCTTCTGCTCAAGGGAGGCGAACCCATGCAAATAGCTTCGAAAGCCCTGTACAATATGGATCGATCTGTCGCGCTCAAACTTATAATAGCTTAACGTCTGAATCAATAGCTCCACTAACACCTTGGCTTCAGCCTCGTATTCCGTATCTCCGGCTTGCTTCGACTTTGGATAAAAGCTTCAATATCAGCTTTGGAAGGAATAGAGGCTTGAGCACCTGCCTTCGTAACGGCAAGCGCTGCCGCCGCTGAAGCAAACGTTATTGCCTGCTTAACGGCAAGTCCTTCCGCGCTTGCAGCGGCATACGCGCCGATAAAGGTGTCTCCTGCTGCCGTCGTATCCACTGCCTTCATCTTAAACGCAGGAACGGTTAACGATTCCCCGTTGGCATTTCGATAAACACAGCCTTTTTCTCCTAGCGTCAAGATGACCGCATTCGTTCCTTTGGCAATGATCCGTTCCGCTGCAGACAAAGCTGATCCAGAATCGCTTACGGATACGCCGGATACAACCGCAGCTTCTGTTTCATTTAATATAAGCGTATGTATGGAATGAAACAGCGCGTCAGGTATTTCTCTTGCTGGTGCCGGATTATAAAACACGGGTACGCCGTTGCTGCTCGCTCTTTGAATGACTGATTGCGTCGTTTCCCAAGGAATTTCATTCTGAAGCAGCACGGCATGTACATAAGACCAGTCGGCAATCGCTCCTGTCACGTCCGCTTCTGTCAGCTGCCCGTTCGCTCCTGGAGATAATACGATATGGTTGTCCCCTTCACCATTCACAGTAATAATAGCAAAACCCGAGGTTCCTGCTTTGCGAAACATTAGTGTGGTGTCTATTCCATTGTCATGCAGAGAGTTCAATAAAGTATCAGCAAAAGGATCCTCGCCGACAGCGCCTAGCATCAGGCATTCACTGCCCGAGCGAGCGGCAGCGACTGCCTGATTCGCCCCCTTCCCGCCGGGAAAGAATGCCGTCCCTTTGCTGTGAATCGTTTCGCCAGGCATAGGAAACTGCGCTACATTATTGACGATATCCATATTTATACTTCCAACTACGAGCAGCTTTGACAAGTCAATTCCTTCCTTTCCATATCGATGCTGATGAGCAATTTGTGCTTCTACTGCTTTTCGCGGCGTACCGCTATCCGCCGCGGAGAAGAGAGTTACTAGGCTCCTCTCCTCCCTTAATGCCGTTTTCCTTCGGAATCGCTGGAATCGTAATATTGACGGAGGTCCCGATTCCCGGCTTGCTCACAATGCTTACCCCATACTCTGCACCGTAATGCAGTCTTATTCTCTCGTCCACATTACGAATGCCGTAGCCGACATTCAAGCTTTCCGCAGGATCGAACAGCTGGCTGAGCGTTTCCGGACGAATTCCGATTCCGTCATCGATAATTTGACAGGTAATTTTTCCATCCTCCAGCTTGCCGACAATTCGGATATTAATACGTTCCCCATACCAAGCGTGCTCCAGCGTATTTTCGATAAACGGCTGCAAAATAAGCTTTATGGTCATGTACTTTAAAATATCCGGATCGACATCGAAGAACACCCGCATCCCATCTCCGAATTTTGTTTTTTGAATGTTAATATATGCACCGATTTGCTCGATCTCGTTCTTGATCGGTATGACGGTTCTCCCCTCGTTCAACGATAAGCGATAAAACTTCGCCAAATCGATTACCATCCGCTGCAGCTTGTCCACCTCGCCGAATTTGGCCAGACGGCTGATTGAGGACAGCGTATTATATAAGAAGTGCGGATTGATTTGCGCCTGCAGCGATTCCAGCTCCGCTTCCTTCTTCTTCAAGTTTGTCATATAGACCTCTTGAATCAGCTCATCGATGTTCTGCCCCATCTCATTAAGCGCGATGGAAATTCGGGTGAATTCATCCTTCCCCTTGAAGTTAATTTTCTTCTGAAAATCCCCCTCCTGAAAAGCATCCAGAACGCGAACGATTTTGGAAACCTTGCGGGAGTAGAACCGGGAGATGAATAATCCAGCTAACGAGAATACAAGGTAACATGCCAAGCAAATTAAAATAGTCCACAACTGCACCTTTTGAGTTGCTTTATCCATAATATCGGTAGGAACAAGAGCGACAAGCCGCCAATTCAGCTGCGGAATCTCTTCACCGATCACCCAATAATCAGCCATTTTTTCCTCGCTTAAGGTATCTCCGATCAAATACTCCTTACTGCCAGAGGAAAACATAATCTTTCTATTTTCATCGAGCGCGAAAATTTGGGTTTCCTCACCCAGCTTATCTGCATCGACGCTCTCAAGCAAGTCCGTAAGCCTTAAGCTAATGCGAATAAAGCCTATTTCATCGATGGTTGTCGGTTTATTCGTATCGACGAGCCGTCTAAGTAGCGAAATATGACGGAATACAGAATCTCCCTCGACCTGCTTCCATTGCAGCGTAACACCATACTGCTCCTCGGGAAATTCCTTATACCAGGATTTATCCTGAATACGGGTAATATGATATAAATCGAACAGCGGTCCCTCGGTGCTAAGCGGATCTGTATTATTGTAATTATGATAAACTTCAGGAAGCGTATTGTTGTGCAGATAGACCGCAAGCCGCATCTTATTGTTGGCTGCCTCTATCGTGGTCTGGATTTTCGGAAGGAGCTGTTTCGTCGTAACTTCATAGCTGACCCAGCCCTCCTCGTAATGACGCAGGTAGGAGGCTAAGTTACTGTCCAAATAGAGCATGTCGGATATTCGGGACATATCCTCCATTTTGTACATAATATTATCCTTTATTTGCTGCAAGGTCCCATGATTGGCTTCACGGGTACGCTCCTGAATCGAGTTGGTAAAGATCAGATTCGCCGCATAGCCTGCAAGCAGCACCGGAATGATGATAAATAAGCTGTAGGTAAGCATGAGCTTAATGCCGAATGGAACATAACGATCATCCTTCTTGACGGTTTTCATGTGCGTCTATACTCCAATGGCGTCATGCCATACGTTTCTTTGAATTGTCTGCTGAAATAAGGAAGATGCCGATAGCCTACTTGATCCGCAATTTCATATATTTTCATATTTGTCGTTTTAAGCAGCTCACAGGCCTGTTCCATCCGAAGCAGAATGAAATATTCACTGAAATTTTTACCGGTCTCCTCCTTAAAAATCAAGCCGAGATAGTTCGGCGATAATGAAAACTGCTCGGCTAAGTCGCGCAGCGTTATATTCTCATGTGTCCTTACTTTCATATATTCAACCAGCTGCTTAATGAGCTTCCAATTTTTTTTATGCTTGTTCGCTTGCAAGGTTTCCGATATTTCATAAACACGCCTTCTCAGCCATAAATGAATATCGTCAATCGTCTCGAATTGCATTATGATATCATAATTATCAAGCTCCATGCCGAGTAATTGGAATACGTTTTCATTCGTTCTTTGCAAATATTGATCGAGCCTCATCAGAATATATAACGCATAATTTCGAATCGTAATTTTGGATTTCATGCTTTTGGCAACCTGGAACAAATCATCCAGCTCATCATGAATCAATACGAGTTCATAATTGGACATTGCCCCGAATAAAGCCTCAAGCCTCTCATCCAGGTTTTTCACGTCTTCCTTCTCAGCCGACCGGACTTCTCCATGAACGATCAATTTCCCTTTGCCATAAAACATCTTTAGATCCAGTGCCTCAATAGCATGACGGTAGGATTGCTTCAACTCGGCAAGCGATTGTCTCAATTCTCCGACGCCAGCTGTTATCGTAAAATCCTTCTTTCGATTAACCTTTTCAATAATTTGATTCACAAGCGCATCGCAATACGATTGCTCTATAAGAAGCGCAACACGCGCTTTGCTCAATTTACAAATGTGACGGGCACCGAACTCAGCGCAGATCGAGACAAGCCGCTCCATCAACTCTTGCTCCATATGACTTTCGTCCGCTTGCTTCCACGACATATCATCGATCTCCAGCACTGCAACGCAGCCCGGAAAGACGAAATTGCTCATATTATATTCCTGCTTCAGCGCGGCAATCGTCTTCTCGCTGCATAACCCTTCCAGCAGCTGCAGCAAGTACTCATTCTTTACGATCGGGACCATCTGTCCGTATGTATCCTGCTTAACCCGTTCCTCATCGAGATCCTCGCGGACCTTGATTAAAGAATCAATCAGCTCCTGGTCATCCATCGGCTTGAGCACATAATTAACCGCGTTGAGCGATAGCGCCTGCTTGGCATAGCTGAAATCCTGATAACCGCTTACGAAAATAATTTTAATATCCTTCCACTTCTCCAGCGCTCTTCTTGCGAGCTCCAGTCCAGACATATTAGGCATCCTTACATCCGTGACCAAAATATCGATTTTCTCTGCCTCGAGCACTTTACAAGCATCAAAGCCATTCATGACGGCGTCCACCACATCCATCCCAAGGTCCTGCCAGGGAATGAAGGTCCTCATCCCTTCCAAATCCAGCCTCTCGTCGTCTGCCAATAATACTTTATACATGATGTTCTCAGCTCCATTCAAGAAACAGCCATAAGGGTATGCTTATTATAGCACACCCTTATGGCTGTTTTATGTCAGTTATGACGAGCTAAACAGCTTATTACCCATTAATTTTAGCAAGGTTTTCTTGCCATTTTTGAGTCTTATAAGCTAGAAGCTTATCATAGCCTGCTGCTTGTGCATCCTTCTCCGCTTGGTCAAGGATTGCAAGGACTTCCTCATCGCTTTTCGCAAACAATGCTTTTGCTCTTACTTCCAGATACAGATCCTCAATGCGTTGACGAATAATGCCTTCCTCTGTCTCTGGCTGCGGATCAATGTTGATGAACTCCGTTGCGTTTGATTGCGTCTTCCATGTAATCTCACGTTGGTAACGAGTCGACCAGTTCTGCTGCTCTACCGGCAATGTTTCTTCGAATGCCGCTTTAGTTGTATCGATGAATACGGTATTGCCAACCCAGTTCAAGCTTGTTGTGATGGCTTGAAGCTTAGCAAGCTCACCTGCTTCAGATGTGTATTTTTCAGTGAAAATTGGTGTTTCGCCATCAGCTTCCGTTCCATCCCAGTAGATGCCAGGAGGGCCCCACATCATTACGCTTTGTCCTTCAGGACCTGTCAACCAATCGTAGAAAGCAAAGATTTTTTCAGGATCTTTAGCTGATTTAGTAATAACTGTTACGTTCCAACCAAGCATGCCGTACGTGCCAGGGAAAATTTTGTTCTTATCGAGACCTTCTTTGTGAATTGGCCAAATCATGAAGTAGCCTGCATTCGGATCTTGCTTTACTAGTTCACCGTGCGCCAGCATTGCGTTTTCAGTTGGGCTTGCGGAGGAATATACCGCAACTCGGCCTGCCAGCAATTTCTCTTTAATTTGGTCAACGGTTTGCGTCATAGCATCTTGTGTGATTAGCTTCTCGCGGAACAGCTTAGACGTATATTGCATAGCTTCGCGGTATGCCGGATCAAGGAAGATCGAAGTCAGCTGATCGCCGTTAGGAACAGCGCGCATACCTGGGTACTTCTGATCATTTTCTTTAAATGCGGAATAAAGCGTATCCAAGCCTTGACCGTCAACCGCTCTGTCCGGGTCGTACGGTACTACGTCTGGAAATTTTTCTTTAACCATTTTCAGGTAGTTGTATAAATCATCCGTTGTTTCGAGCTTAGGTGATCCAAGCTCCTCGTAAATTTTCTTATTCACGACATAACCTGCGTTACCGTTTGGCTGCTTTGTATACCAGTTCGGGAACTGATACAGCTTGCCGTCTTCGGAACGAAGCATGTTGATGCCTTCATCGCCTAGCCATTTTTTCAAGTTAGGATATTTGTCCAGGTAGTCATCAAGCGGCACAAGCATATCTGCGCTGCGCAATTTTTCAACATCAACGCGCTCCATCCAGATTGCATCCGGCAAATCTCCGGTTGCGATCATGGTGTTCAGCTTTTCTTGAGCGGCTCCGCCGGAATGAATCGGCTTCACATTAACTTTTTTCGTATCTCTAATCCATGTGCTAGTGATATCCCCGCCCCACTCTGGCATTGTATACCAATCGTAGTGACCATAAAGAGTGAAATCTAACTGCTCCTTGCCGAGCTCATAAACAGCTGCTGGAGTATTACTGTTGCTGTTGTTTGCATCAGCATTGCCATTAGCCGTTTCCCCGCTGCCGGAGTTGCCGCCATTATTGCTGCAGCCTGCCATCAATGAGACGGCCATAAAAGCGGATACAACTGGAACTAGCAGTTTGCTTTTGATCTTCATCTGTCTAATTTCCCCTTTCAAGCTGTTTTTTTATGTTCAAAGCTTTCGCCCTAAACTACATTCAATGCATGAGGTCCTACTCTTTCAAAGAGCCGATAAGAACGCCCTTCACAAAATATTTTTGAAGGAACGGGTACACCATAATAATCGGAAGCGTTGCTACCATCATCGTCGCCATCGACAGTGACTTGCCAGTAACCGTCAGCATTTTGGCCATTTGGCCCTGCGCCGCGGAGTCTAGCTGCGACAACTGATCGGATATGACGTTCGTATTCAAAATTTGTTTCAGCATGGTCTGTATCGGAAGAAGATTCTCGTTGGAAATGTAAATACTTGGACCAAACCAGTCATTCCAATGGAATACAGCTGTAAAAAGCGATAGAGTTGCGATTACTGGCCCAGAGAGCGGAATAACGATCCGGAAAAAGATTCCCCAGTTGCCGCTACCGTCAATTTTCGCCGACTCCTCAAGCCCTGCAGGCAAGCCCAAGAAGAAGGTCCGGAAAATAATCATATTCCATACGCTGATAAGCGACGGGATAATAAACACCCAGAAGCTGTTCATCAGGCCAAGCTCACGAATGAGCAAGAAGGAAGGAATAAGTCCGCCGCTGAAATACATTGTAATAATACAAACGACCATATAAAACTTCCGGCCCATCAATTCCTTCTTTGAGATACCGTAAGCAAAAATAGCGGTAAAGAGGATAGATGCTGCTGTTCCAACAATCGTCCGGGCTACCGAGATAAAGAAGGCGCCAAGCAGCCGGTCGTCCTCGAACACAATTTTATAGTTTTCCATCGTCCAAGCTCGCGGCCAAAAGGTGACGCCTCCCTTGGCTGTGTCCATGCCTTCATTCAACGAAATAACTAATGCATTCCAAAAAGGATAGAAGGTTATAAAAGCTAATAACGCAAGCAGAATATAAATTGTAACCGTCATTACACGGTCTCCAAAGCTTAACCGAATCACTGCATCATCCGCCTTTCCGGATTAATTGTATAATCTACCACAAGCTGCTTCCGGCTCTGCGGGCTAAGTAATTGGCCATCGTCAACAGACCAACGCTAATTACCGCTTTGAACAATCCTACCGCAGTTGCGTAAGAGTACCTTGAATTTTGAAGACCTACCCTATACACATAAGTGTCTATAACATCTGACACGTCCCTGAGTACCGGATTGACCGCCAGCAGGAGTATATCCTCGAAACCCGCATTCAGCAGATTTCCTATGGCAAGAATCATAAATATAATCACGACTGGCATGATAGAAGGAATCGTAATCAAGAAAATTTGTTTAAACTTGCTCGCACCGTCCATCGACGCAGCTTCGTACATGCTCGGATCGATGCCGGCAATTGCCGCTAAATAAACGATCGAACCAAAACCGATTTCCTTCCAAACTCCGGTCGATACGAGAATGGACCAGAATAACTCAGGAATCGAGAGGAAATTGATCGGTTCATCAATAAAATTCAAGTTTTCCATAAGTATATTGATGCTTCCGTTATCGGTAGAGAGCATCGACATCACTAGACCGGCAACAATAACCCATGACATAAAATGCGGCAAATAGCTAACCGTTTGTACCACACGCTTAAACAACATGTTTTTCACTTCATTCAGCATGAGAGCTAAAATGATCGGTGCCGGGAAACCTATGAAAAATTTCAATAAGCTTATGACAACCGTATTTCGCATCACTTTGAAAAACTCAGGTGAATTGAAGAACATATCGAAATGCTTCAGTCCAACCCACTCACTGGCAAAAAAACCTTTGAAGAGACTGTAATCCTGGAACGCCATCAAAACGCCGTACATCGGTATGTAGCTAAATACAAAAATGAGCAATAATGCAGGTATAACCATGAGTTGGATGTCAATTTGCTTAATAAATCTTTTGAAGCCGTTTTTTGGTTTCGTTTTTAATTTCAGTTCGCTCTCTACAGAAATCTGCGCCACTGCTCAATCCCCCTTGCACTTGTTGTTCTTCTTGTATTCTATCGCAGGGACAAAAACGAGACTAGCTAACTGAACAACTAAAAATGATACTTATCAATGATTAAATAATAAAAAATTAATTTTTAAAATATTTGCCTTCACCGCTCTTTATGCTATGCAGCAACTGTCCTTGCACGAACATGCAAAGTCTCCAAAAATACCAATTAGCAATTGGAACTTTTTGCATCAAATGTCCGTCTCTATTATTATTGGAAGATGATTTTTGCAGCTCAAGTATATAAAAGAAATGAAGGTGTCCAGTTTTGTTTCAGCTAAAAAATGTATCCAAGCCGATTAAGATCGCTCTTCTCGTCACGATTCTTCTTGTATTTGCAGGAAGTACGGCATCCGCACTTGTTTACGGTGATCATTACTTGCTAGGCTCCTATGAGAAGCTTGACAACGATGACGTAAAATATGTAAATAGCGCGAAAATCTTATTGAATAAGAACACGATTGCTTATAATAGCGGCGAGGAGCCTTCTACCTTTATTATGCCAGGTATGCCTGTCGTATTATCTGGACTGATGCTTATATTCGGACAAAACGATACGGCAGTGATGGCTTTCCGCATTTTTCAAGCAGCTTTGCAGGCACTGTCCGTTTACTTTATATTTGTGCTAGCCAATCAGCTCTTCAATCAGAGGACAGCCCTAATTGCCGCTATCGCGACTGCGCTCTATTTGCCGGATTATTTCTCCGCTGGCGCCATTTTATCGGAAACGATGTTCAGAACGATCTTTATCTTATTATGCTGCATCACCCTTCTTGCTTTGAAGAGCCATCAGTTGAAGCATTACGTCATTGCCGCCGTACTCGTTGGATTGGCTTGTTATTTCAAGCCGCATTCGATCCTTTTGCCCATTGTATGGTTTCTCCTTTGGCTCTTCCAAAGGGTAAGCTTGCGAACAATCGTCACGCGCACGGCCATTATATCAATAACGCTCATTCTGATTTTGTCGCCATGGTGGATTCGCAATTACATAACGTTCGATGAATTCATTCCATTCACGAAGTCAGCCGGAAATCCGATGCTGCTAGGAGCGTTGATCCATCACGCAGCGCCATCGCAGGCCTTCTTCGAGGCTCATCCGGAATACGAAGGCGACAGCAACAACTTATTCGTTGGCTCGGATAATGATTTGGCTGATGCCGCCAAAAAAATTGTTATCTTTGGCTTTCAGGAACGGCCGCTGGAGTACTTGAAATGGTATACCGTCGACAAGGTATTCGGCCTTTATGCAACGCCTTATTATTGGAAAACAGTATTCGATGTGCCTAAAGCGCCAGTAGTCGTTTATCACGCGCTGTTGATGCTGATGGGGGCTGCGGGGCTGGTGCTTCTGTTCATTCAAGCGATGAAGAAAAAAAGCATCCCTTACTTTTTCATGTTGCTTTCCCTGGCTTACTTTACGGTAATCTATATTCCCTTTGTCGCCTTCAACCGTTACGGCTATCCGAACGTGTTTCTTATTTTCATATTAGCGGCTTATGCTATAGATTGGGCGATCAAATATTTCGAACGAAAACAAACCAAGAATGCTCCAAGCCTATAAAAAATTCTAAACAAACCTTCATAGGCTTCCAAGCAAGCTTTAAAGGCTTTTCGAAACCTCCCAAGCCCTCCCTGCCAAGGGAGCGACTGGAGGCACCTCTAGACACCCCAATTGAGCAAAAAAGCCTGATATTCTTCCATAACGGTAGAATATCAGGCTTTCCTTGTGCTGCTCTTGAAGCAGCCGGCACTTTAAAGCAGTTATAAGGCTGTGATTCTAATGTGTTTTGTACATTAGAAATGGAATTTGGAAGTATACCTCTGGCTTAGGCTGCAGTTTATACATTAATTAGGCATTTTGGTCAACCATACGCCCATATATTGTTTCGAACAATACCCGAAAGGAGACTGCGATCGTGAACGAGCAGGTACGCTATTTTAAGCCTTACGTAAGTCCGTTAGATCCATGTCCGCCCATAAGAGTAAAAAGCTTTAGTACGCCGCCTCAATTATTTATTCCCTTTCAGCCTCCAAACCTCCCTCAATTCACACCGTTTGAAGCACTGAAGCATGGAACGCTATGGCCTGCGCTCTATAGTTCGTATGGTCCCAAAAACAACAGGCCAGAAGAAGGTGAAGTCTGATGCAAAAAGTGTTGGATGAAAATTACTACAAGCTGCTTCACGAATTGCAGGCCGTTGATTTTGTATTAGTGGAATTAAATTTATATTTGGACACACATCCGAGCGATACGAATGCCATCCAGCAATACAATCAATATGCTCAACTCAGACAAAAGATCGCGCATCGCTATGAAACCGAGTATGGTCCGCTGAAGCACTTTGGCCAAAGCTATGTCCACGCTCCTTTCTCATGGATTGAGTCCCCTTGGCCTTGGCAGGTTTAATGAACGATTTTCTATCGTGCAAATCGTTGAGGAGGTACGGTGAATGTGGATTTATGAGAAGAAGCTGCAATATCCTGTTCGCGTAAGCAAATGTGATCCGCTCATGGCGAAATTTTTATTGGAGCAATATGGAGGAGCGGATGGTGAACTCGCAGCAGCGCTGCGTTATTTGAATCAGCGCTATACGATTCCGGATAAGGTCATCGGACTGTTGACCGATATCGGGACAGAGGAATTCGCTCACTTAGAAATGATTGCCACCATGGTTTATAAGCTGACGAAGGATGCGACACCCGAGCAGCTGAGAGCGGCCGGATTAGGTGATCATTATGTTGCTCACGACAGCGCATTATTTTATCAGAATGCTTCAGGCGTGCCATGGACAGCAGCGTATATTCAAGCCAAAGGAGATCCGATTGCAGATTTATACGAGGACATCGCAGCGGAGGAAAAGGCAAGAGCAACCTACCAATGGCTCATTGATCTGACGGATGATGTCGATCTTCAAGATAGTTTGAAGTTTTTGCGGGAACGTGAAATTGTACATTCCTTACGCTTCCGAGAAGCCGTGGAAATCTTGAAAGAGAAGCAAAATGAAAAAATATTCTATTAGCAGATAGCGGTAAAAAAAACAGGACCCTTCCTCTACGGGAATGTCCTGTTTTTGCTTACAGATTACAGCACTCTCCGAGCGCTAACGTAATGGCTGGACCACCAGCCTGAGCTCAGGCTGTTAATCGCAAGACCGTCTTTAGAAGGCGTGTTATGAATAAATTTCCCTCCGCCCATATAGATGCCAACATGGTTAATGACGCGATTGTTTTTTCCAACCGTATCAAAAAAGACAAGATCGCCTTTACGAAGATTTTTTTTGCTGACAGCCGTACCCTGCGACTTCTGGTCCTTCGTTCCCCACTTCAATTCAACGCCTACCTTGCGGTAGATGAATTGCGTAAAGGAGGAGCAATCGAATATCATACGGTTTACGTTTCTTGTACCCCAATCGTAGCTGATACGGCCTTTGTAGCTTTCCGCAAGACTGATGACTTTATCCGCCTTCGAGCTTGACGCTGCCGATACCTTTGAATCAAGCGGGGCTTGTACAAATGGAATAGCTGTCGCCACTGTCGTTGCGCACATGCTTGCTATGATAACTTTCGTAATGAATGGTTTAAGCTGCATTTAAGATGACCTCCACTATTTTTGTCTGCAACAAATATAGCAAATTTGAGGTTACCTAAATTATACCTATGAGAAAAAATTGCTAGTATTGAAGAGGCTTTCAGCCCATAAATGAAAAAATAATGAGAATTTCCTAATCTGAGAAAAGGACTGTATCCCAGGTAATATTAACCCGGAAAACAGTCCCTCAATCCTTGCTTATCCTATTGTCCTAACAGTATCTTCGCATAAGGTGAATCGATCGGAATCATGATGACCGGCTCATTCTGCAGCGTCGTCACATAGCTTTCAAGCGTACGGTAGAAGTTGTAGAACTGCGGGTCGCTGCCATAAGCCTGATTATAAATACGAGCCGCTTCGCCCTCGCCCTCCGCAATAATTTTCTTCGAGTCGGCTTCCGCTTGAGCAATGAGCTCAGTGGCTGTACGATCCGCCTTCGATGTTATTTTGCGCGATTCCTCGTCACCTTCTGACAGATACCTCGCGGCAATCGATTGACGATCCGAAATCATTCGGTTATATACGCTTTGTTTATTTTCCTCTGGCAAGTCGGTACGCTTAATGCGCACGTCAATAACCTCAATGCCGTAGCTGTCTCGCTTTAATGCTTCAACAACATCCCTCGTGATCTCATCATTAATATTGCCGCGCTCCGTGTTCTCACTGATGATGTTATCGTAGTTCACCTCAGACAGCTTGCGTCTGACTGAGTTATATACTGCCTCATCGAGTCGTTGAACGCCGCCGCTCACCGTTTGAACGGTTCTTAAAAATTCGGATGCATTCGTTATTCGCCAAACGGTATAGTTATCGACAACAATCGGCTTCTGGTCCTTCGTAAGAATAGTCGTCGGACTGCTCTCATACGTCATTTGATACTTCGGAAGCATCGATACGTTTTCAATAAACGGAATTTTAAATTTCAAGCCTGGCTCAGGCGCCACCCGCATTGCTTCACCGAATCGAAGAACGACTTTGTACTCGCCTTCTTTTACGACATACATCGAGCCTGATAATAGAATAAGAGCAATGACACCTACGATAAGGGTTATCCATTGATTTTTTTTCATTGCGCATTGCCTCCTTGCGGAGCTGCATCTGCAGGCGGTGTCGCTGCTGGCGGAGCCGTCACGTTACTCGATCCGCTGCGCAGCAGTTCGTTTAATGGTAAATAATTTACGGTGTCACTATTCGAATTTGTAATGAAAATTTGAGCATTAGGCAATATTTTCTCCAATGTTTCAAGAACTAAACGGCTTTGTGTAACATTCGGATTGTTCTTGTACTCGGCGAAAATCGCATTAAATTGTGCAACGTCACCTTGAGCATTGAGAATACGCGACTTCTTCTGACCTTCTGCGTTCTCAATTAACGCCTGCGCCTCTCCCCGTGCTTTCGGGATACGATCATTCTCATATTTGGCTGCGTTGTTGATTTTCGTATTTTTTTCTTCCCGCGCATTCGTTACCTCGCGGAATGCTTCAGCAACTTGACCGCTTGGCGGCTCGATATCTTGGAACTTAATATCAATGATTTGAATGCCCGTGTTGTATTTCGCCTGCAGCTGGACCAGCTTCTCCCGGACCTTATCCTGAATAACCGTCTTACCGTCCGTAATGGCGTAATCCAGCTTCTCTGAGCCGATGACCGAACGGATCGACGAGCTTGCCGCATTACGCAGAAACTGCTCAGGATCATCAATATTGAATAAAAAATCACGAATATTGCTTATTTTCCACTGCACGACCGCGTCTGCCGATACAATATTTTCGTCCCCCGTAATCATCATTGCTTCATCTTCTACTGGCGTAACCTGATTGCCTTCCTGACGATATCCAATATGAATACGCTGCGTCAGCTCTGCCGGTACAGTATAGACTTGCTGAATCGGATAAGGCCATTTGAAATGCAGCCCCGCCGAGCTCTCACTCGTATACTTACCGAAGGTCATTATCGCCGCACGTTCTTGCTCCTGCACCGTGTAAAATGACGATGATCCCAACCAAACCACGATAACCGCAGCCACGATACCGATAACTATCTTCTTCACCGTGCCCGGCTTGAACTCCGGCGGTCTGCGCGTATTAATGTGGGCATGATTTTGACCTTGATTCTGATCTTGATCCATAATGCTCAATACATCTCTCCCCTTTTGACAACATCCCTTGATTTAATGGATAATACGTGTAACTCGGGCATAGGTCACGGTTTTTTTTCATTTTTTTAATAATTTGCCGATCCTTACAATGCCGGGCGCATCCGCAGCGGAATTAACAAGGACGACACCTTGCTTGCCAACCATATCCTCAAATACATCCTTATAACCGCGTGCTTCCCCACCCTTTTTCATTAATGTATTCATTCCAGCCCAGCCTATGATAAGAAAACACTTGCCAACCACTGCGGAACTAGGTAGAATCTACAAGGGTTATACCTAGCTAAACTAGATCATTGAAGGAGCGCATTATGATGAAAAAAGCAATAGGTGTCCATGAAAGACCGCCACTTGGACAAAGCTTCATGCTCAGCCTGCAGCATTTGTTCGCCATGTTCGGCTCGACTGTTCTCGTACCGAATATCCTAGGCGTCGATCCGGCGGTCTGCTTGCTCATGAACGGAATCGGCACACTGTTTTACATATGGATTTGCAAAGGCAAAATCCCTGCTTATCTCGGTTCAAGCTTTGCATTCCTCGCTCCAGCTGGCGCCGTGATCGGTGATCAAGCAGCCGGCGGCGGCAACTATGCGGCGGCGCTTGGCGGATTTATTATTTCCGGTGTCATCTTTACGATCGTAGCTCTTATTATTCAAGCCGCTGGGACAGGATGGATTAATATCGTATTCCCTCCAGCAGCTATGGGAGCCATTGTTGCAATCATCGGCTTGGAGCTTATTCCGGTTGCTGCGCGAATGGCTGGCTGGATTCCAGAAGCCGGTGCTCCAGATAACTGGTCGCCTGACTCGCGAGTCGTCGCTTTATCGACAATTACGTTGGTTGTAACCGTACTTGCATCCGTGCTATTCCGCGGATTTATGCGCATTATTCCGATTTTGTTCGGTATCGTTACCGGCTATGTGATTGCCTTTTTCATGGGCTTCACAGATTTCAGCAAGGTGGGAGAGAACGGTTGGATTCAATCGCCGACCTTCACGTTTCCTCAATTTGAATGGACGGCCATAATTGTTATTGCACCGGCTGCGCTTGTCGTCATTGCAGAGCACATCGGTCACTTGGTCGTCACAGGCAACATCGTGGAGAAGGACTTGTCAAAGGACCCTGGCCTTCACCGTTCTATGCTTGGCAACGGTATTTCAACGATTTTGTCCGGCTTCGTAGGCTCCACACCGAATACGACCTACGGCGAGAATATCGGCGTATTGGCAATTACGAAAGTTTACTCGACCTTCGTCATTGGCGGAGCGGCTGTGATTGCGATTGTGCTGTCATTCTCAGGCAAGTTTTCCGCGCTCATATCCAGTATTCCAGCGCCCGTTATGGGAGGCGTTTCCTTGCTGCTCTTCGGCGTTATTGCCGCATCAGGTCTTCGCATGCTTGTAGAATCAAAAGTGGATTACAGCAAACCAACCAATCTATTCCTTTCTACCATCGTTTTCGTAACCGGTCTAAGCGGCGTTAAACTTACGATTGGAGATTTCTCCATTCACGGGATGGCGCTTGCAACGGTGGTCGCAATCGTATTTAGTCTTCTGTTCAAGCTGTTCGAGGTGCTAAGGCTCTCCAATGACAGCGAGGCAGCAGGACATTAAACAAAAAAAGGAGAGTCCACCAGGTCTATGACCTTGAGGGACTCTCCTTTTTCCATTTACTAATTGTTACTTTTGTATTGTAGGAACACATAGGTGCTTACCGCTCTCTTTCTACCCACTGCCTCTTCACTTTTTAATGCTGTGAAGCCATTCTGCATACTCCCACATACCCTATATGGAAAGGAGTGCTGAGAAAATGCCTGCCTATCGGATTATCGTTGATCTCTCTGAACGTCAATTGCATCTTTTAGACGGGAATACCGTCATTCATTCTTACCCTGTAGGAGTCGGAAGGATGGTAACCCAGACGCCAACCGGCGAATACTTCATCATTAACAAGCAAGCCCATCCAGGAGGACCCTTTGGCGACTTCTGGATGGGCTTATCTAAGCCGCATTACGGCATCCATGGTACCAATGATCCTTCCTCCATCGGCCATTTTGTTTCGCATGGGTGCATTCGCATGTTTAATGATGACGTTGTAGCTTTATCGCAAATCGTGCCTATCGGCACAATGGTGACGATTCGGCCGTAGCTGCCTGGACTTCCGATTTACCGAAAACTTCCGTCTCGCCTCTCGTATATACATTTACTGTAATTATTGCAAGCCGCTTTAGGGGAGGTCTCTTCTTATTCGTAAAGACTAATTCCATCTATCAATGGATAACTTCATCAAATAAAGTTGAATCCAGGACAACAAAAAAAGACTCTCTCAAAGGTATCTTATTAATACCTCTGAAAGAGTCCTCTTACTGTTTAATTTCAACTGTTAATTAAAAGCTTAACTATGGGGCTTTATTCCTTCACCAAGTTCGTTAAGAAGAAATCCAGCTGCTTCTCCAGCGAGATCGGATCATTGAAGTAAAAGCCAATCGGATGGATTTCAAATACATTATTCGCCTTTACAGCCGGAAGCTCTTTCCAAATGGCGCTATCATACAGCAAGTCCGCGGTATTTTCCAGCGTCCATGCTCCTCCAAAGATGTAATCGCCTGCGAACTCAGGCAGCTTCTCCAGCGAGATACTCGCATAGCCTGGTCCTTGATCAATCGTTTCTTTCTTCGTTGCCGGTGTCGCATTCAGCCCCAATTCTTGATAGAGGATTTCACCGCCGCGGCCGAATTTATCGCCAAATACATATACGTTTTTACCGTCGGTTTGAATAATCGAGATCGTCTTATCACCAACTGACTCCTGCAGCTTCGGTTTCGCTTCAGCGATTTTAGCATCCCAAGATGCCAACCACTCTTCTGCCTTTGCTTCCGTACCCGTTATTTTTCCAAATTCCTTTAGCTGATCCTTATAGTTCAAAGCGCCGTATTGGATGAGAATCGTTGGAGCAATCTTTTCCAACTGCTCTACGCTTTTCTCATCCCATGTGAAAATTAGATCAGGCTGCGCTGCAATGATTTTTTCCAAATCGCTTCCATCTCCGATATTTTCGACACCGTCCAGAAGACCCTCAAAGAACGGATTCTGGAACGAATAGTTCGTTACGGCAACCGGCTTAATGCCAAGCTGCATGAAATATCCAAAGTAATCGGCAAGCAGTGCAATCCGTTTTGGATTTTTAGGTATTTCAATATCACCATTAGCCGCTTTATATGTAACGGTCTCGCTTTCTGATGCTGGTGTATTCGAAGCCTCCGCAGCATTCGTCCCATTCGTTGCCGCTGCGTTATTTGGGCTGTTGTTCTCCCCTGCTTGATTCGTATTTCCAGAGCCGCATGCCGCAATAACGAGCACGAGCATCAATGCTAAAGCCAATAAACCCGCTTTTCCTAGTCCAAATCTTTTCACTTTCATTTCTCCCTCACCAGTTTATCGATAATGATTTTCATTGTCATTAAATCATAAATCGTCATTTAAAGCAAGTGTTTTTTCAAGGTTTTTCATTCAAGCCTCCCTGCGTTGCACTCCCCTTCCTTCCTGTAAAAATAAAAAAACCTCCGCTCGCGCGAAGGTGTTCGTTATTTCGTTATGGTGCGGTAGAGAGGACTCGAACCTCCACGGGCATACGCCCACTACCCCCTCAAGATAGCGTGTCTGCCATTCCACCACTACCGCACATATGAAGTTGTTTCATTTGCTCCGAGCATGTAAAGATGAATGAAACAATGGTGACCCGTAGGGGATTCGAACCCCTGTTACCTCCGTGAAAGGGAGGTGTCTTAACCCCTTGACCAACGGGCCATTTCTTACAGCTATATAAGCTATATCCTTCAGACAACAAAAATGATTATATCAGCATATATGCTGGATTACAAGCACTTTTTCTGAGAATAAGATTCAGACCTGGCGATTACTAATCAAGTGACTCCGCCTTGAATACATTGTCTAATTTATCTTCTGGAGACAGCCTTTTCTTCAGAGGCACCTTTACATCTCTTCCCAGTTCCTTAAAGAAGGTATCTACATCGCATTCAATCTTATCCGCTATAACCGTCATCGCGCCTTTTTCTACAATCGCTTCATTGCCTTCAGCCGGCACCGTAATCTCAATTGAATATTTTTTCATTAACGTATTGCTGTATCGTGCGAATATTTCCAGCAACTCTTCATTATTGAACTTAGCGATTGCTGCTTGTCCCTTATTCGTAAAATTCAAATTCATTCTCATATCCACAGCTCCTCATTTCAATTGATGCTTCTGCTCGCACGGTATCCATCATCTATAACGAAAAAACCACTCTCTAGTCAGATTTTATGATCTGAATATAAAGTGGCAGCATCTATCAGAAAAGTGTTCGTGTCGCACACCCTCTAAATTCACCTATATACATGGTATTAATTAGGTTATGGTGCGGTAGACAGGATTTGAACCTGCACGTCCATGGGACACTACCCCCTCAAGATAGCGTGTCTGCCGTTCCACCACTACCGCACATTTAACATTCATACCGTTCCCTTCACTCGCATCCGCTTCGAGGGTTGAAGCAAATGGTGAGCCATGAAGGACTCGAACCTTCGACACCCTGATTAAAAGTCAGGTGCTCTACCAACTGAGCTAATGGCTCTCACTGTGACTGTAAAGCAACTCTTGAGAGCTCTTTCAGCTTGAGAAAAGATGGTGACCCGTAGGGGATTCGAACCCCTGTTACCTCCGTGAAAGGGAGGTGTCTTAACCCCTTGACCAACGGGCCTTGATAACAAAGCAATTATTGCTTCACACTTGGCTGCAGCCTATACAGGCAAATAAAAAAGACCGGTTGAACGGTCCCCCGTTGCAAACACTTGTGAGAAAACATGTGGCGGAGAGAGAGGGATTCGAACCCTCGCACCACTTACGCAGTCTAACCCCTTAGCAGAGGGTCCCCTTGAGCCACTTGGGTATCTCTCCAAACTTGGCTCCCCGAACAGGACTCGAACCTGTGACAACTCGATTAACAGTCGAGTGCTCTACCAACTGAGCTATCAGGGAAAATTAAAAGTGACAAGTAATAATTTATCATGCTTCATTTTCAAAGTCAAGCGCAATTATTTTTAGCTTGCCCCGACATTTGCCGCATGCATACCTAGCGGGATCAATTTTTCGCTTACGCAAATACTCCATGCCGCATTTACTGCAAATAAGCTTATAGCGATAAGGCATCTTTTTGCGCTGTGCACGCTCTGGAAGCGATTGACAATAACGCGAGCCGCCAACGTGGGCCAGCAGATTTCTGAAGTCGGCATCCCGGTGCCGGTATCCCCGCCTCATAATATGCAAGTGATAATGGCACAGCTCATGCTTGATTATTTTTTCCGTTTCAGCAAAGCCAAACGTCTCCAGTTGATGCGGACTGATCTCAATATTGTGTGAACGTGTAAAATAACGTCCCCCCGTTGCCTTCAGACGGCTGTTAAAGGTTGCTTGGTGCAGAAATGGACGGCCGAAATAAGCCGTCGAAATTTGCTCAACCCATTGCTGTAACGAATCATTATTCATCAATTATTCTCCCCTAACTACTTGAATTTTAAAGCCTCAATAGGCTAAACTGTCAAGTAGGAATTATAAACAGACTTACTTGTATATGAAACACGGTAACATACCGAGGGGAGAGCACTTATCAATATGGCAACTATGCGCTTTGTTTTAATGAAACAGAACGACAGCATCTTCTTTGTCGAAATGCCTGAATCGCACGCTTATCAGCTAAGCGCGCTTAATCTGCGTCTTCATAAAGAAATCGATAAATTGACGGCCGAATATATCCCAAGCCTGCCTTACGCCGTGGCGGAATGCAATGATGTCGATCTGCATGATTCTTCCATTATGATTTTATCCGGTCTTGATTACATTAACAGACTGGAGCAGGATTTTGCCGGCGTGCAGGAGAAATCCTATCCGCTTATTTCGCTGCTGACGGAAATACGGGCTCTGCAAGCGCAGCTTGAGCAGTGGTATGAGGAGTACGAGGAAGAACAGCTCATTTAAGGTTGGACCTGCACGGACATTCGCCCTTCCCCATAATGTAAAAGTACAACATGTTAGGCCCGGGAGGAGGACGATGCGTATGCCGCAGTGGCTGTGCAACCAACTGATGCGCGCATTTCATAAGAAAGACCGCCGGCAAGTGAAGCTCCTTAATGACTGCTGGTATTTCTACCGTAATAAGCAAAATCCGAAGGAGCAAGGCAGCAACGGCGCCGATTTCCACTAATGGCTCCCATAAATCGGCAATAAAAAAACCGGCCTCCTCATTGGAAGAGCCGGTTTTGTATTTATGCAAGAAGCATTAGAATTTGTTGAAAGAAGTTACATCGTCAACCGTCAGACGGGAAGTCGGATGTGCTTCGGCTGCAGCTTTGCCGATCGGCAGCATGAGTGTCGGCAAGTAGCGGTCCGAAATATGGAACAGTTCCTTTACTTGGTCACGGTTGTAGCCGCCCATAGGAACCGTATCATAGCCTTTGGCGCGCGCAGTCAGCATAAGCTGCATAGCAACGAGCCCCGTATCAAATACGACGATTTCCTTTCGTCTTTCTTCCGGCAGAGCAGAATACATTTCGGTCGAGTTCTTAATGAAATTATTTGCGACCTCCTCCGTCATATACCCCGCTTCAACAGAAGCGCCGTATATTTTGTCGGATAAACGATACATTTCCAGGTCCGCCAACACGATAATTACAGCAGATGCTTCTACTACTTGCTGTTGATTGAAAGCAATTGGATGGAGCTTTTGCTTCAACTCAGGATCCGTTACAACAAGGAAGCGCCAAGGCTGCATATTCGAGGATGAAGGTGCTTTCGTTGCCATTTCCAAAATCTCGCGAAGCTCCTCCTCCGAAATGGTGGCATTGCTATCATACTTGCGTACAGAGTGGCGCGAGTTCAACACATCGAAAAATGCAGCTTGAGGTTGTGTCGTTGTTTCTAATTGCGCTTGTGTCATAGGGGTTCCCTCCAAGGAATAGTTTTTATCTGTATCTTTTATATACACAGTATAGTTGTGATCGTTACATTTGTCAATTTACTTACTTTGGTATATTAACTTTGGAAAAAATGAACACAACCAAAAGAACTGCCCTATTCAGGTCATATTTGACCTCATAAGGACAGCCCCTCCAAGCCGCAGAGCGGATTACGCGATAATGAAATAATTATCTTGATCCTCGTTCCGCCTTGCTTGTTTCACATCGCACACCGAGCCAGCTGCAGCCGGTTAGTTCGGCTTGCGCATGGTCAAGCTCACACGGCCTTTTTTCTCATCCACACCGAGCACCCAAACCGTAACCGTATCGCCAACCGATACAACATCCATCGGATGCTTGACGAATTTCTCGCTCATTTGCGAGATATGAACGAGTCCGTCATTCTTTATTCCGATATCGACAAAGGCGCCGAAGTCAATTACGTTGCGCACCGTTCCCTGCAGTTCCATTCCCGGAGCCAGATCCGCCAAGTTCAGCACATCCGTATGGAAGATTGGAGGAGGCAGTTCCTCCCGCGGGTCACGACCGGGCTTCAGAAGGCTGTCGATGATATCGCGCAGCGTAGGAACCCCTACGCCAAGCGTTGGAGCTAACGCAGCAGCATCAGCGGCCGCCAGCTTCACCTTCAGCTCTTCAGAGCCTAACTGCTTCAGCTGGATTCCCATCTCATTAAACAGCTTGTCCACCACATCATACGACTCGGGATGAATTGGGGTGCTGTCGAGCGGATTACTTGCTTCCGGTATACGGATGAAGCCAATGCACTGCTCGTAGGATTTTGCACCCAAGCGCGGTACCTTCTGCAGCTGTGTCCGCTTCGCAAAGCGGCCGTTCTCCTCGCGATATTTAACAATATTCTTCGCAATTGTCGCATTAATGCCCGCTACATAAGAAAGCAGCGAAGCGGATGCGGTGTTGACGTCGACACCGACATGGTTAACCACCGATTCGACGACACCCCCAAGCGTTTCATCAAGCCGTTTCTGACTGACGTCATGCTGATATTGACCGACGCCAATGGCCTTCGGCTCAATTTTAACGAGCTCAGCCAACGGGTCCTGCAGCCTGCGGGCAATCGACACCGCGCTCCTCTCCGCTACGTCAAGGGCAGGGAACTCCTCCTGAGCCAGCTTAGAGGCCGAATAAACGCTCGCGCCTGCTTCATTGACGATAATGTACTTCAGCTCTTCACTGCCGGCAGAGGACGCCTTGCGCTTGCCTAAAAGGGTCGCAATGAACTGCTCCGTCTCGCGCGAGGCTGTTCCGTTGCCGATTACGATCAACTCGACCTTGTATTTATCGATTAATCCGTTAATCTGACGTTCAGCTTCGGCTACTTTATTGTTAGGCGGGGTCGGGTACGATACCGCAACCTCGAGCAGCTTACCCGTATCATCAATGACCGCAAGCTTGCAGCCTGTACGGAACGCGGGGTCTACCCCAAGTACGATATTGCCGCGAACAGGAGGCTGCAGCAGCAGGTTTCTTAAATTTTCGGAGAAAATAGAAATCGCATGCTCCTCAGCCTTCTGGGTCAGCTCACCGCGCACCTCGCGTTCAATCGATGGTGAAATCAAACGCTTATAAGCGTCTTCAACCACGGCGGCAAGGATGTCGCGAATGCTAGCGGCCGTTCCGTTCCGAAGCAGCTTACGCTGAATATGGTCGTGTATTCGCTCAGCAGGTACGTCGAAGCTCACACGCAGCACGTCCTCGCGTTCACCGCGGTTGATCGCTAATATGCGATGCGGCGGAAGCTTCCGTACAGGCTCCTGATAGCTGTAATACATCTCGTAAACCGATTCTTCGTCCGCATTCTTCGCATCTGTTTTCAGAAGCGCCTGATCGAACGTAAATTTACGCACCCATGAGCGGATAGCCGCATCATCTGCGATATTCTCGGCAATAATGTCCATGGCTCCCTGCAGGGCATCCTGCGCGCTTGGAACCCCCTTCGACTCATTCACATAACGAGCCGCTTCATCTAGAGGTTCGCCTTGACGCGGCTGTGACCACAGCCAGCTCGCCAGCGGCTCAAGCCCTCTTTCTTTCGCGACACTGGCGCGGGTTTTACGCTTTTGCCGATAAGGGCGATACAGGTCTTCGATCTCCTGCAGCTTAACAGATTTCTGAATATCCGCCTCCAGCTCGTCTGTCAGCTTGCCCTGCTCCGCTATGAGCCGAGTGACCTCGCGCTTACGCTCCTCCAAATTACGCATATATTGAAGTTTTTCTTCAATAGACCGCAGATCATTTTCATCCAGCTCACCGGTCATTTCCTTCCGGTAACGAGCAATGAACGGAATCGTATTTCCTTCATCCAGCAGCGCTACCGCCGATTTCACCTTCGTAACCGGAATGGAAAGCAGTGCCGCAATCGCTTTTACGATCCGCTCGCTTTCGGCGGTCCTTTGCTCCGTTGTTAATTTTGTCTTGCCTGCGCCTTCTTCCAGCTCGGCTGTCACTATCTGCTGCTTCGTATCCGTCAAACGTCATGCACCGTCCTTTGCTTCATGCCCCTGTATAGGGATTGTTTGCCATTTCAAAGCCGATTGTCGTGCGTCCGCCATGTCCGGGATATACGATAACCTCCGGTTTTAGCTTATACAGCTTCGTACGAATGGAATTATATAAATCCCGCTCGCGACCACCCGGCAGGTCTGTCCTGCCGACCGACATTTTGAACAGCACATCGCCGGAGAACAAATGCTCGCCGCACAAGAAGCTCACACTTCCAGGCGAATGACCAGGCGTGTGCATGACGTTAAAGGTCAAGCCAAGCATCTTCAGCGTCTGTCCCTCTGCAAGGGCATATTCAGCAGGATCTGTAGACAGCGGCGGCGTAACGTCCTGCCAGCGCATGGACCCGTTCTTACGGGGATCAGTCAGCCAATCCGCCTCCAAATCATGTATGTAAACCGGACAACCCGCTGCTTTGCGAACCTCATCAACTCCGCCCATATGATCGAAATGCGCATGCGTCAGCAATATTGCCTCTACTTTCACGCCCGCTAAGCGTTCGAGCAGCCGCTTAGGATTCATGCCAGGATCGATAACGATCGCCCGCTCCGCTTGCCGACCTTCTGCCGCGACTGTCTCAGTCACACTTATTACATATGCATTCGTCTGTAAGGGTCCTAGGGTAAATGTCTCAATCTTCATATTCTCGCTCATAGCCACCTTCTATAACGACTCCAGCAGAGTGCGCAGTTCTTTCACAATCACAGACTGGTAGCCGGTTCCTTCGCCATATCGGCGCATAATTTCTTGACGTGCAGCCGCCAGGTTATCTTGATAATCCGCCGCTTCACGGTCCGGATTGGCTTGCTTGAACGCAACCATCGGTTCCTGAACATAGGCAGGACGCGGACCCCATTGTCCAAGCACCGCTCCGCCCGTATCGGCAAAAATAACAACCGGAATCGAACGGCCGCCCAGCGTCAGATACTGGTCCATCGTATCGAGATTCTCTTCCATAATAAGCACATCAATTGGAATGCCGCTGTTCTCAAGAGCGCGGAATACGACAGGTATGTTGCGAACAACATCTCCGCACCAATCTGCCATCAAGATGAGGCAACGAAGATCATCACGGTTGCTCAGCGATTCAAAAAACGCCTTATCGCTCTCGTCCGTCCAAACGAATTGTTCTGACCAGTCGATAAACGACTCTTTATTTTTAGTCATGCCGTCAATAAACTGCTGTGGGCTAATCCCTTGTCCAAGCTTATCCGCTATGCTTTTGCTCATCGATATCCCTCTTTCGTTTATGAAATGGTAGTGTTTAACCTAATTATACTTAAAACTTTTTGGCTCTGCGAATATATAATATAAGAACAATAATAATTACAACTGCGATAATCGCGTAAGCAATAGTGGAGTAAATATCCATAAAGTTAATAATATCATGCCAGTTATCTCCTACCGCAGCACCGATGTACACAAGCAGCGTATTCCAAATGAGCGTTCCGAATATGGTGAATAGAAGGAATGGCACGAACTTCATGCCGGACATGCCTGCGGGTATGGAAATCAGACTGCGAATGAGCGGAACCATCCGACAAAGAAACACAGCCCAGTAGCCGTATTTATCAAACCAGGCATCCGCTCTTCGTATATCTTCTTTTTTGACGCGAAGGACATGCCCCCACCTATCGATGATTTTCTCCAAACGCTCCACGCCAAGTAGCCGACCAAGGTAAAATAAAATAATGGCTCCGATAACCGATCCCAGCGTAGCGGTGACGACGACGCCCAGCGGCGTTAAGCTGGTGTATGTCGTCATAAAGCCCCCGAATGTCAGAATCACCTCAGACGGTATCGGAGGAAATAAATTTTCAAGCGCAATCAAGAGTAAAATACCGAAATATCCATACTGCTCCATAAAATCCGTAATCCAGTTTTCCATACAAACCTCCACCTATTAACTAATCTCATTACCGTATAATTAGACGGTCTTGCCGCGTGTCCTTAAAAGCTTAAATAGCATGTAAACGACAAATATTGCGAGAGCAATCCAGATAGCAGGCTGAACGTATTGGGATGCCTTCTCGTCAATTCGCTGCCATTGGTCTCCTAGTGATTTTCCTAAGTAAACAAATAAGATAGACCAAGGGATGGAAGCAAGTGCTGTAAGCAGCGTGAATAAACCAAAATTCATGCGCGCCATGCCGGCTGGAATGGATATAACTTGTCTCATGACAGGTACGAAACGAGCTGTAAATACGATGCCGGCACCAAATTTATTGAACCATTTTTCCGCGGTATCGACATGTTTCGATTTAATTTTTATATATTTGCCGAACCTCTCGACAATCGGTCTGCCCCCGTACCTTCCAATCGCATATAATATCCAGTTTTGTCCAACAGCGCCAAGCGTACCGAACAGAACGGCTCCCCAATAGGATACGTCACCCTTCCATACCAAATAACCGCCGAAGGCCAGTACGACTTCGCTTGGAATCACCTCAATCAGCAGACCAATTAGGATGCCGAAATACCCCAGGTCTTCGATCCAAACCAGCACCTCATGCAAAAAATTACTTACCCATTCCATTGTCGTTAACAAACCGCCTTCCTCTGCTGGTCATAGCTTCTCCAATCATTTCGACTGCTGAAGCTATCTTAACATAGGTATTCATGCCAATCCACTTTTGTCATGCGCGGACAAGACCCTGCATAGACTAGCTCTAAATGTTACGAATAGATGAGGTGATCGTTTCATGTCCAAAGTAGTAATAGTGAGCAAAAGACAGATTCAGCTGTTTATCGTTGTGGCTGCTTTAATCGTATTAGTCGGCGTGTACTTAAGCTGGGATCAGTCTCGTGCAGTAAATGGACAAGCCGCTGCGCCGCGCGTCATTCACCTGGTCACCGGGGAGTTCAAAACCAATACTGAGGACGGCAAGGAAATCGAGGTGTACCGCTGGGATCCCGGTACAATTATCGTAAATAAAGGCGAATCGATCGAGCTGCACATTGGCGGAGTGAACGGCAACAGCCATCCTTTTGTCGTCGAAGGGCTTGGCATCCGCGGTGAGGTTACGAAGGGAAAAACGACAATCGTTCGATTTACCGCAGAGAAAGAAGGCACCTACCCTATCCTATGCTTGACCCACACTGATATGCGCCATAGCGGACCAATGGTCGGCTATATCGTCGTACAGTAACGGCTGCAAACATCAGCTGGACGGAGTGACCATCCTCTCTCAAAACGCATACATATGTGATAGAGAGGAGGCTTTTACCTGTGAAAGCTAACGCGCAAAAGCATACCGCAGGCTACCCGACCGCGCGCAAAATTCGCAGAGCCTGCAGCAAGGAGCTTTACCGTACTGTGAAACGGATGAAGCTGTGGATTCCGAAGGATAAGATGGAACAGGCCGAGTCGCTTTATTTTAAAAAGGTTATATTGAATCTCACCTGGATCGTCGAAAATGAAAGCAACCGCAAGGTGCAAGCAGACTGGTGGGATGAACACGTCAGCGCAGACATCGCCGAGCTCTGGGAGGTAGACCGCACAAAGCTATGTGATGCCTTCCGCGAGGCGTACGGCGGTTGAACGAATGGGAAGAGCAGTCAAGCTAGGCGCTTGACTTCAACGAAAAGAGGCAGCTCCCATACTGTCAGGGCTGCCTCGCTTGTCATGCCGTCATGAGTCTACTTCCTTCAGCCGGTCGCAGGAGACTGTTTTCGTATTCACCGGATTGTTGCCGACCATGACTGTCGCCATGCCGTTATCCTCGTCTACATTCTCAATCCAGACCGAATCTCTGTCAAGATGAACCTTGTAGGTTTCCTTCGACTTATAAATTTCCATTGCGCGCGCTGTATCCATCGCATCGTACCCCCCTTACTTCGTTTCCCGCTCCATCGTATCCGTGGTGGATTCATCAATGAGTCCATTTTGCAGCGTCACATTGCCTCCGCCTAATCCCTCATTCACCATCCGGTCGATGTCCATAAAATAATCATCCCTGCCCTCATTCTGAGGTTCTGCTGAGGTCTGCTTCTGCTCATGCTCTAAACTACTCATTCGTTAATCCTCCTTTAGCTAGTTCAATCGTCCTTCCTAACAAAATATGCCCGAAATGGCCTTTAACCATGCATGTCTCACAGCAGCGGAGAGAGCAGACGCAGCGCAGACTCCGCTAGCTTCTGCTTGAGAGGTCTGCTCTGGAAAGCCTCGAAATCCATTTGGTGACTATGCTGTAAATCATCCCAAAAATCTGACTCCAGCCGTCTAATCGTGTCCAAATCGAACATGACTGCATTGAGTTCAAAGTTGCTGTACAAGCTCCTCATATCCACATTCGCTGTTCCAACGGAAGCCAGCACTTCATCAACAATTAATACTTTGGCATGGATGAACCCCTTCTCATAGCGATACACCTTGACACCCGCCTCCAGCATCTCCTGGATATAGGACATTGTAGCGCGCAGCACAAGCCTGGAATCGGCAACCTTAGGAATAACAAGCCTTACGTCTATGCCGGTTAACGCTGCTAAGCGAAGACCCATTAGTATACCCGCATCCGGAATAAAATATGGCGTAGTCACATAGACTCTCGTTTTGGCCATCATAATGGCCGCAAGCATGACCTCCTTGATCTTCTGATCATGAAGCCCGGGCTTGCTGGAGACAACCAGCACCCTCTCTTCACCCTCGCAGCCATGAGCTTGCATATATTTCTTGCCATTCAACTGCTCCTTAGCCGCATAAGCCCAGTCTTGCAGAAACAGCTCCTGTAAAAAATAAACCGCGTCTCCCTCGAGCCGTAAATGCGTATCCCGCCAAAACCCGAGCTTTGCGTCTTTGCCCAAATACTCATCGCCGATATTAATGCCGCCTACAAAGCCGACCTTTCCGTCCACAACGACGATTTTACGATGATTACGGTAATTTAAACGTTTATCAAAAAAAGCAAAGCGCGGCGGCAAAAAACAGCTTGTCTGCACGCCCGCCACGCGAAGCTCCTGAATATACGCCTCGCTTAGCTTCATGCTGCCAATACCATCATAGACAACCCGGACCTCTACTCCATCGCGGGCCTTTCGGGAAAGCACCCTAAGGAATTTTTTGCCGATGTCATCATCGCGAATCGTATAATAATCCAGGTGGATGTGATGACGCGCACGTTCAAGCTCTTGAAAGATAGTCTCGTAGGTGCCATATCCGTTAGTGAGAACTTTTGTCGTATTACGCCGCGTGATCGGAAACGGAGCCAATCCAGCAAGCATCGCGAACAGCTTCTCCAGCTGGTCTTGCTGCTTCAGACCGAGCTCAGCCGCTTTTGCTACCGCTGATGATCTCTCTATGGCGAGTTCAAATGTCGCCTCCTTAAACCTGCTAAAATGCCGCCTCCTAACAAATTCCTGCCCCAGAACAAGATAAGCCGCAATACCAATATACGGGCAAACGAACGCAATAAAGAGCCAGGCCCTCATTTCGAACGGCCGGCGATGCTCCGTCACAAAAATAAACGCCAATTGCGCAATATAAACGACAAGCGCCACGTTCAACCAACCGAGCCACTGTGCCACGCTAACACCACTTTCTCCTCACGCTCCGAGACGCTGACAGGTTTATTCAGGAATGATTAGTTTGAGCGTCAGGGTGGGAAGGTATACTACTGGAGTAACACAGCAAACGAAAAGGCCTCCCATTCGGGAAGCCTTAATAAATGATCACATAGTATTTCATAACAATAAATCATTGCTTCATTGTCTGCTGCGTCTCGAAGCCGTTCGTTCTCGCAATATGTGCCAAAACAAGCTTATGCATACTGAGCTTGCGCGTCACGCTTGCCGGCAGGCGATTAAAATGATAACCCAGCTTGTAGCCGATCAGCTTGGCAGCCGATTCAGCAATGAGCCCCGGAATGAGATGCCATTTCCGATGTTCATGCAGACCCTTTAGCTGCAGCTTTACCAGCTTCGAGCCTGCCCCGCCAATCGCGCTGTAGGGCCTTATCCACGGATTGCAGCTCATCGAGATGCCATTGTCAAAGTAACGTCTAAGCTGCTGCGCAATCGTATATTCATGAGAATGATACACGACAGCTTCTGCCTGGTAAGCCACATTTAAGCCAGACAAAATACATTTCGCCGCCATAAACAAATCCTCGTTGAAAATAACCGGCTCCTGAAACCGCCCCATCTCCACGAACGTCTCCCGTCTAATCGCCGAGCAGACATTTGAACAAAAGAACGTCTTAATGCCAAGCGCCTCAATTTGCTCATAGCCCTTCACTGTAGATTGAGCCGGATAGTTGCTCTCTCTGGCTAATTGCTCCAGAAAGCTCGCCCCTGGTCTCGCTAGCTGTCTTGCGTAAGCATAAACAACCTTCTCATCCCTGAGCAAAGGCTTCGTCAGCTGCTCGATCAGCTTATCGTCATAAGGGAGCGCATCCTGCGTCATGAACAACAAAATGTCACCCTTCGCTTGCTCAGCGCCGCGATTCCGGGTACCGCCATGGTCAAATTCGCTGCGCTTTACAGTGATGAGCTGAGCACCTGCCTGTCTCGCTCGCTCGGCTGTTCCATCGGTAGACTCTGAATCCATAATAATGATTTCATAAGGCCTAATCGTTTGCTGCTGTAGACGCTTAAGAAGCAGTGTAAACTCCGAACCGGCATTCAGCGTAGGAATAATAACCGACACTTGAGGGTCTGTCAGCTTATTAGTAAGCATTTTTGTTGATCAAGCCCTTCAGTACCGTCTTTAAAATAATTTTGATATCAAACAAGAACGTCCAATTCTCAATATAAAAAATGTCATGCTTGATGCGGTCTTGGATCGACGTATCGCCGCGCAGACCGTTCGTCTGAGCCCATCCCGTAATGCCAGGGCGTATCTGATGCTTGATCATATACTTCGGTATTTCTGATTTGAATTGATGAACGAAAAAAGGTCGTTCCGGCCGTGGGCCGACCACGCTCATATCTCCTAGCAGTACGTTGAGAAACTGAGGCAGCTCATCCAGACTCGTCCGTCTCAGGAAGCTTCCGAACCTCGTGCGGCGCGGATCATTCTCCACCGTCCACTGCGTATCGGACACATCATTCGTAGAAACATGCATGGAGCGGAATTTAAGCATATAGAAGGACTTACGATCGAGTCCCATTCGTTCCTGTTTAAAGAAGATCGGACCAGGAGAAGTCAGCTTCAGACCAATGACAATGAACAGCATGACCGGTGATGTGATGATAATGGCAGCAATAGAGAAGAAAATATCGAACCATCGTTTCAGAATACGGTTGCTCAGCTCATCTAGCGGAACATCTCTAACGTTAATTAACGGAATGCCTGCGAAATTATCGAAGAAAGGTTTTGCAGGCAGAAGATCGAAGAAATCTGGTATGATGAGCGTCTTCACGCCCGACTGCTCGCACACCTCGATAATATTCGAATATTTCTTATGGGCATCCAGGGGCAGCGCAATAATAACGTCGTCAATGGTAGCCGTCTCAAGCTTTAACCTCAAATCATCCAGCGTACCGATAATTGGCTTCATGTGCTTAAATTCCAACGGATGCTCCTGATGATTGTCATCTAGAAAGCCTATAACCTCATAGCCTAGCTCAGGGTGCTGCTCTAGATTATAGTAGAAGCTGCGCCCCAAGGAGCCAGCGCCTACGATTAGCACAAATCGTTTATTGAAGCCGCGACGGCGAAATGAGGCAAGCATCGACTTGACCCCGTAACGATAGGCTGCAATCGCGATGAAGTTTACAATAAAGAAAATAGCAAGAAACTCGCGGGAAATATGTACTTCTCGCGTGAAGAAAAACAAGCTTAGAAGACCTAAGAAGCTGATCGTTTGAATCTGCAAAATTTTCAATATTTCATAGGAATAGTTTTTGCGCCGTTTAGGGGAGTAGAATTGCAAGTAAAAGCCTACCAGCACAGTAGCGAACGAGTAAATCGTCCCCCACAACAAATAAGTTGTGAACGGAACAGAGTTGGAGCTGGGCAGCATACCGCTATAAAATTTAAGCCAGTATGCGGCTAAAAAAACAACCAGCGTGCAAAACAAATCCGCAAGCATATATAATTGGGTTAAAAACCTTTGGTTTTGACGAAGCATCCGCCGATTTCACCTGCGTTCTCTAAAATTTCGACTCTATCTGCATTGTACCAAAATCAGAATTGGTTGAGAACACCATTTTTTTCCATTTTAATCCGCTTCAGATGCAAAATTTATTTCGTTCCATTGCGCTTCCTCTCTTTATCTCTCAGCCACTTCCGCTTGCGTAGCATATCCGGAAGCATACGCCATATAACTGGCCAGCAGCTTAATAAACCCGGCTCTCGCATTACGATATACGCTATCTTTGCTGCTTCAGTTCCAATAATGATAGGGAGGGTGAGTAGAGAATGCCAGCCAATGGCTTCATTTTTAATCAAAGTGAAAAATCGGTTCTGATAGGAATGTCTGCGAACGAACAAAGGGACTGCACGGCGTCCTCCCTTTTTCCAGCCCCTATGGTGAACAGCAAACGCTGAGGCCACGTAAAAGGATGTCCAGCCGAGCCTCTTCGCTCGCCATGCGACATCCACATCCTCCTTATAAGCAAAAAATTGCTCATCAAAAAATTGACCATCGATCGCAATATCTCGAATCATCGCGCTGCGATATACCGCAGCCGCTCCTGATACACCGAAAACCATTTGCGTAACGCTCCAGTTCGCTGCTTGCTCTCCTGCACCCAGATCATAGGCATTCCTCGTTCGCTTCATGCCAAGTCCGGCGCTGTCCATGACGTTCGGGTTGGATGCCAGTACAAGCTTGCCAGTCGCGCTTCCAACAGCAGGCTGCTTCTCCATGAAATCGATGATTTCTTTTAAATAATCTTCGTGTAAGATCACATCCGGATTAAGTACCAGCACATAATCCGAACGGGTTTGTCGGATCGCCTGATTCTGGCCTCCGGCAAACCCGTTATTCACATCATTCGCTATAAAAAGAACTCGATCCGCAAATGGCTGCACTCGCTCAGGAGTACCATCCTTTGAAGCATTGTCGATTACGACAATACGTTCAACTGGATGGCTTTGTTTAAATACCGCTTGCAGGCAGGCTTCTATGTCCTGAGCGCTATTGTAGGTTACGATACATACGCTAACAGTTGCCATAGCTTCTTGCATCACTCACAATCTTTAAGATAGTGGTTCAACGCTTCTCTCCATGGACGCAGGGTTTGCAACCCATTGCTGCGAATCGCACTGTGATCCATTACCGAATAGCCAGGTCTAGGCGCCGGTCTTGGAAAATCCGCTGTTGTACACGGTTCAGCATGAGTAGATCTCCCACTATCCTCGAAAATCGCTTTTGCAAACTCATGCCAAGAGCATATCCCGCTGTTTGAAGCATGATAAATGCCAAAATAATCGGTATGCACTAGCTCAAGCAGAAAAGCTGCTAAATCATAGGTATAGGTTGGAGAGCCCCACTGATCCGCCACGACTTTCAGTTGATCTCTTTCGTCGGCTATCTTCAACATCGTTTTCACGAAATTATTGCCGTACTTCCCATATACCCACGAGGTGCGAACAATAAAGAATCGATCATGCAAGGTTTGTACCATTACCTCACCGGCAAGCTTCGACTTCCCATATACCGTCTGCGGATTCGTACGATCATACTCATTGTAAGGCGCAGTGCCTTTACCATCGAACACATAATCTGTACTGATGTAGCAGAGCTTTGCGCCTACTTCTCTAGCGGCTACTGCAACATTTCGGGTTGCTGCTGCATTCACACGAAAAGCCTCGTCCGGTTCGGACTCGGCTTTATCAACAGCAGTATAGGCGGCGCAGTGAATGACCACATCGGGTTTGTGCAGCGTGAACATATTACGGCAGGCCGGCAAGCTGGTAATATCAAGAGAAGCACGATCCAGCCCTATAATTTCAGCTGTATCCATCGTCCATAAAGCCAATTCCCGACCTAGCTGACCATTTGCACCTGTTACGATAATTTTTATTTTGGACATATATCACTTTCCCTCCAGGCGCTCTTTGTACTGGGTATCGTAATATTGCTGATACGTACCAGATGCGACCTGCTCCATCCATTCCTTGTTGCTCAAATACCAGCGAATCGTTTCCTTAATGCCATCCTCATAATTAAACTTTGGCTGCCAGCCGAGCTCGTTACGGATCTTGTCAGCATCGATCGCATAGCGGCGGTCGTGCCCCAAACGATCCTTCACATATGTAATAAGCGACTCCGGCTTACCAAGCTCCTCAAGGATGGTGCGTACAACCTGAAGATTGTTCCGCTCATTGCGTCCACCGACATTATACACCTCGCCATTGCGGCCTTTGTGGAGGACCAAGTCGATTGCACTGCAATGATCTTCAACGTACAACCAATCGCGGACATTCAAGCCATCTCCATATACGGGCAATGTCTTATCCTGCAATGCGTTCTGAATCATAAGAGGAATCAGCTTCTCAGGGAACTGATAAGGACCGTAATTGTTCGAGCAGCGGGTAATATTCACGTTCAGGCCGAATGTTTCATGATAAGCGCGTACGAGCAGGTCCGCACCTGCCTTACTTGCGGAATAGGGGCTGTTTGCGGCAAGCGGCGTTTCTTCTGTGAAGAGACCAGTCTCACCCAACGTGCCGTATACCTCATCCGTTGATACCTGAACGAATTTTGCAACCGTATATTGCTTCGCTAGCTCAAGCAGCGTTTGTGTACCTAGAATATTCGTCCGTACGAATATATCCGGCTGCAGAATGCTCCGATCCACATGAGATTCAGCAGCAAAATTAATAACAGCATCGATACCCGATTGAAACAAATCTTCTAGCTCGCTGCGCTCTGCAATATCCGCCTTTACGAAAGTATAGTTCGGATGTTTCTCAATCATGCGCAGATTTTCAAGATTGCCCGCATAAGTAAGCGCATCGACATTAATAATTTCGTATTGAGGATAGTTCTTGATCATATACAAAACAAAGTTGCTGCCTATAAAGCCAGCTCCGCCTGTAACCAATAATTTCACGAGATTAACTCACCCTTCATATACAAAGTTGAATTCAGCGTCAGCCAGCACCGGATGCTTGCCATCCTTTTCCGATAATATCGGATTCGAAGTTGGCCAGTCGATCGCAAGGGCTGGGTCGTTCCAGGCAATACCGCGGTCATGTTCTGGAGAATATAACTCGTCTACTTTATACTGAACCTCACAGTTTGGCACAAGTGTACAGAAGCCATGTGCGAAGCCTTGTGGTACCAGTAATTGGCGTTTGTTAGCTGCGCTCAGAATAAAACCCTGCCATTGCCCAAATGTAGGTGATCCCTTGCGAATGTCAATTACTACATCATAAATTGCGCCAGCAGTAACACGTACTAGCTTTGTTTGCGCCTTTGGCGCTAATTGATAGTGCATGCCACGAAGCACGCCAGCTTCTCCCGATAACGAGTGATTATCTTGGATAAAAGCGAATGGGATACCATTGGCATGCGCAACTTGTTCATTATAGCTTTCCATGAAGAATCCGCGATGATCCCCAAACACGGCAGGCTCTATCAGCTTAACTCCTGGGAGATTAGTTTCTACGATTTTCATGTGTCACCTGCTCTATTTACAATTTTAATTTACCAAACTCTTCACCGAAAACAAGTTCTTTAGCTAGCTCATTCGCTTTTGTCAACGAAGCATGGGTCCCTGCATCCGTCCACCAGCCTTGGAGCACATCATAGCTTAGCTCATTGGCTCCAATATAAGCATTGTTAACATCTGTAATTTCCAGCTCACCTCGACCAGATGGCTTTAACGTTTTCACGATCTCAAATACCTGACTATCGTACATGTAGATTCCCGTTACCGCGAAGTTACTTTTTGGCTGCTGCGGCTTTTCCTCGATGGAAATAATTTTGTCTCCATTCAGTTGAGGAACACCATATCTCTGAGGATCATGTACCTCTTGAATAAGAATCTTAGCACCCTTTTGCTGTTTTTTGAAATTATTCACAAAAGGTGCGATACTGTCTTCGAATACGTTATCTCCGAGGATAACGACCATCTGGTCCCCATTCACAAAATGCTCGGCTAATCCGAGCGCCTGTGCAATACCCCCTGCTTCGTCTTGGACTTTATACGTTAGGGTTACGCCAAATTCATGACCGCTGCCAAGCAAATTAACTACATCGCCCATATGCTCTTTACCAGTAACAATGAGAATATCAATAATATCTGCTTCTTTTAGCTTTGCAATAGAATGGAAGATCATTGGATATTTACCAACTGGTAATAAGTGCTTGTTCGTTACTTTCGTTAACGGAAACAGGCGCGAGCCGGTTCCTCCTGCTAGAATGATGCCTTTCATTTAATTGCCTCCAATTATAAATTTGAAATACTTATTAGTAAAAAAAAATACACTATTTTCGACATAATACTTCATGTTTGTACAATGTCTCGTATATAATGATTAGGGGTTACTTAATCAGCATACCAAAAAACTAAAAAAGGTGTAACTATTAAATGATGACAAAAAACATTATTTTCAATCGTCTTTTTATAATTCTATTTATCATCAAGATAATCCTTTTAGCATTATTTTCATCGGATTATAAAGACCAACTATTCGTTCCATTTGTGGATTATTTTACTGACCAATTTTCGAACCCATGGGAGTATTATTACACACAACAATTGCCAAACCCTTTTCCATATCCTGCAGGTATGCTTTATCTGTTATCTCTGTTTCAAATTATTGCGCAAAACATCCCTTCAGGAATGATTAGCAATTTCATATTCAAGCTACCAATTCTATTTGCGGATGTCACAATATTATTTTATCTTAATAAATTGTTTCCGAGAAACTCCAAACATATTATAGGATTTTATTTTACATCCCCTATTGTCATTTATGCTAGTTACATTCATTCGCAGCTTGATTTAATACCAACGGCTCTTTTACTCGCATCCATGTATTATCTCATAAAGGAAAAAGGTTTGCTTGCAGCCGTTCTCTTTGGACTTGCAATAAGTACTAAGTTTCATGTCATAGCTGCTCTACCTTTAATTCTAATATTTCTTTTGAAGAAATCGCATAGGTCAGCCCTATACATGGCTCTATCGCCTGTTATCTACTTTATTATATCATTACCATTTATATTTTCTGATGGATTTATAAATTTCGTCTTTCGAAATAAAGAACAAATGCAAATTTTCAATGTGACGTTCCCTATATCTGGAATTAATATTTATTTATCATTATTTGTCGTCCTACTCATATATATTCGCTTCACAGTCTATAAGAAAATAAATAATGATTTGCTTTTTAGTTACACGGGTCTTCTGTTCTCAGCCTTTTTACTTTTTGTACCACCAATGCCAGGCTGGTATATATGGATTGTGCCATTTTTGTGTATCTATTTTATTAATGCTTACCAGACTTCTAACGAAAAAGTTTTCATTTTAGATGCAATACTTACAACTTCATACCTTGTTTACTTCATCGTATTTCACAGTACTGAATATAACGACATTATATTAGGCGGTCACGTTATAGATTTAAAAATTAATAGTCATCAGTTAAAAAACGTTTCGTTTACCGTACTAACCAGTTGTTTACTTGCAGTTGTTTACTATTTGTACAACCATGGGGTACGTAGTAATTCTATTTATAAAAAAAAACACGCTGCTTTTGCTATAGGAATCAGTGGAGATAGTGGTTCAGGAAAAAGTACATTACTTCAAGATATTAAACTCCTCTTGTACCATAAAAGACTTTTAGAAATTGAAGGAGACGGTGATCATAAGTGGGAGCGTGGGGATGTCAATTGGGAATCGTATACACACTTAAATCCAAAGGCTAATTACCTGCACCGTCAATCTGAACATTTAACTGCTTTAAAACGTGGTGAACATGTAGAACGGGTCATCTATGATCATGAGACTGGTACTTTTACATCACCGATTATTACAAGATCAAATGACTTTATTGTATTATCCGGTCTCCATCCGTTTTACTTGCCAAAAATGCGCAAAAACATTGATTTAAAGATTTACATTGAAACGGAAGACAACCTTCGTTGCCACTGGAAAATATTAAGGGATACTGCGAAGAGAGGTTATTCAAAAGATAAAGTGATCGAGCAAATAAACGCTAGACTCCCTGATGCTCAGAAATATATTCATCCTCAAAGGACATATGCTGATTTAATTATTACTTATTTCACGGATGAAGAATTTACTGTTGGTGATTCTCAATATACACCACGCACATTGGTAAAACTTACTTTAGATTCAAATGTTGATTTAGAACCTCTTGTCCTAGAATTAGTCGAAGAAGGTGCTAAATTCGAACATGACTATTCGGAGGATCTGCAAACCCAATTCCTTACGATAACTGATCAATCAGATGATTTATCAATTAAACCATGGGTTGACAAGCTTGTACTAAATTCCGAGGAAATAATTTCTACCAATGCTTCGTTTTTAACAGGCATGCGAGGTTTAGTACAAATCGTAATACTTATTATCATTTCGGAAAAAATGAAGGAGGATAACATTGAATATTAAAGGTATTCTTATTGATTTTGACGATACTCTTTATGAATATAAGCAATGCCACGAATTAGCTTTAACTAAAGTTTTCAACTTATTGGGTCAGAACATAGGGCTGGAGTCAACCGAACTATATAATCGCTATCTGGAAGCCAAAAGGCAAATCCATATCTCTCTTCATGGATTTGCGTCCTCGCATAATAGGTTGCTATATTTTCAAAAGTTATTTGAGCAGCTCCCTAACAAAATTGAATTTCCAATTAGTTTGGCGAAGCAATGCTACTCTTTATATTGGGACTCATTTATTGAAAGTATTGAACTTTTTGATGATGTAATCAACTTGCTTAGTGATTTAAAGGAAAAAGGTTTACAAATTATTATGGTTACTGATTTAACGGCAGACGTTCAATTCGAAAAAATTGAAAGACTAAAGCTAGAACATCTATTTGATTATATCGTTACAAGTGAGGAAGCAGGCTGCGAAAAACCCCATCCTTATATATTTGAATTAGCGCTTCGGAAAAGCGGATTGTCTCCTGAACAAGTTTGTATGATTGGTGACTCATATGATAAGGATATATCAGGCGCGTTAAACATGAATATTCAAGCGTTTTGGTTAAATCGATCTAGTAAAATCAGACCGATTACTGATAGAATAACGGAGATAAAATACTTTAATGAACTGCGAGGCTATTTAATATGAAAGAATTAGATTTATTAGTATTAATGTCTAAATACGCCGGGGAAAGGTTTGATTTAATTCAAGCAGGAGGTGGCAATTCATCTGTGAAATTTGAGGATGGCAGAATGGCTATTAAGGCTTCTGGCTATCTTCTTTCAGATTTAGATACTAAACGTGGATACTCAATTGTGAATAATGAGATGGTATGCGAGATCTTATCGACAGAACAAGTGTTGCAGGCATCACCAAAAAAAGCAAGGGAAGAACTATCTGCACAATTGTTACAACGAACGATTTTAACACCTGAATCCAGACCTTCTATTGAGACTTTTTTACATGCGATATTATCAAAATATACTCTTCATACACATCCAGTTACCGTGAATGCTGTTACTTGTTTAGAAAATTGGAAAGAAATATTGATGGAATTATTCGGACCTGAAATATTATTGGTTAGTTATGATACCCCAGGTGTTGAGCTCGCATTGCGTTTAAAGGACAGTCTTAACAATTTTCTCCGAATTCACGGTTCAAAACCAAAAATAGTCTTCCTTCAAAATCACGGTTTAATAACCACTTCCGACAATTATGAAGATATACAGACTATCACTGATACTGTTACCTCCCGATTAGAGCAAATGCTACACCTTGATATGGTACGTTATCGTTCTACAAACCACTTATCAAATATAATTAATCAATATAGTGAAAACCGTCTTATTACTTACTTAACAGAAGACAAGCAGGTAACTGATTTATTCGCAAAAAATCCTGATCTGTTGAAATATACCCCTTACTTTCCAGACGGATTAGTCTTTCTTGGATATGAAACGCTATTTCTTACGAAAGAAACAGCTCTTAATATTATCCAACATTACTTTGAAGCTTATCTTGATCATCCGAAAGTCATTATTTATGATAATCATATATACTTCGTTGCGCTGAATGTTAAAAAAGCTAAAGAGATGGAAGATGTATTAAAGCTGCATCTGATGGGAATTCAATATGCCCCAGGAAAGATTCAACAATTACCATTGGAAGAACTAAGATATTTAGGAAATTGGGAAGCGGAAAAATTCAGACAAAAATTGTAAAAGTAAAGGATTGAACAATTTATGCATATAGTAATTCCTATGTCTGGCTTTGGTAATCGTTTCTTAAAAGCTGGCTACACAATTCCAAAATCATTAATTGAAATTGATGGGATTCCCATGATTGAACATGTTGTTAATATGTTCCCAGGCGAATCTAAGTTTACTTTTATCTGTAACGAGGACCATATAAAAGATACCAATATGGAGCAGATCTTAAAGCGTATAGCTCCTAAAGGCAATATTGTTACCATTCCCCCACATAAAAAGGGACCAGTTTTTGCTGTTTCCTTTGCTTATGATTTAATCGATGATGAAGAAGAAGTTATTGTTAACTATTGCGATTTCTCCTGCTATTGGAATTATACTGATTTTTTAAAACATACGCGCAGCAGAAATGCTGATGGTGCAGTTCCTTCTTATAAAAATTATCATCCACATATGCTCGGCAAAACAAATTACGCCTTTATGCGAGATGATAAACAATGGATGCTAGAAATTAAAGAGAAGGCACCTTTTACAGAGAATCGAATGAATGAATACGCTTCTGATGGTACGTATTATTTTAAAAAAGGGGCATTTGTCAAAAAGTACTTCAATTTACTAATGGACAGAAATATTCATTTAAACGATGAGTATTACGTAAGCCTTGTTTATAATTTGCTAGTTGAGGACGGTTTACGAGTTTCCATATATGAAATCCAACATATGCTTCAATGGGGAACACCTGAAGATGTGACTGAGTACAACGAATGGTCACAGTACTTCTCAAATATTGTCAAACAAAATGAATCCTTTATTGCTCAGCATGATGGAATTAACATTATTCCACTTGCAGGTGCTGGAAGCAGATTTGCTAAAGAGGGATATATGATTCCAAAACCACTAATTGAAGTATCAGGAAAACCAATGATTATTCAAGCTGCGAATAGTCTTCCTAGCAGTAAGCAACATATTTTCGTTTGTCTTGAAGACCATCTTCAACAATATCCGTTGCGAGAGCAGCTCTTACAAGAATACCCAGATGCAAAAATTGTTTCTTTAAAACAATTAACAGAGGGGCAGGCTTGTACATGTGAATTAGGCCTTCAAGGCGAGGATTTAGAGAAGCCTCTTATGATTGGTGCATGTGACAATGGAATGATCTATGATCATCATAAATTAAACGAATTATTCAATGACCCAAATACAGATGCAATTGTGTGGACTTTTAAAAATCATATTTCTAGCCAAATAAATCCTCAAATGTACGGTTGGGTAGAAACCGATCCAAATAATCATGCAAAAAAGGTTAGTGTGAAGGTTCCGATTAGTGATGATCCAAAAAACGATCATGCTGTAGTTGGCTCGTTTTACTTCAAAAAATCCCATTATCTAATCGATGCACTTAATAGCATGAGAAAGAAAGACATTCGTGTGAATGGTGAATTTTACGTGGATTCAACAGTAAATGAGTTGATTGAAATGGGCTTAAAGGTAAAAGTTCTTGAAACAAGCGACTATATCTGCTGGGGAACTCCAAACGACTATAGAACATTTGTATATTGGCAAAGCTTCTTTCACAAATGCTTCTGGCATCCTTATAACTTAAAACTTGACCCTACTGTTAACCCTGATAAACTAAATGAGCTTGTAGTGAATTACACTGCTTTCACACAAGAAAACAAATAAACATGCTAAAAATTCAAGCATACCGTTTCGTAATTGTCGGACTTCTTGCTGTACTAATCGATACATCTAGTTATTTTATTCTTAAAGCCTTTGTGCCACCATCAGTGGCCAAAGGCATCTCTTTTTGTCTAGGAACTATCTTAGCTTATTTACTTAATAAGCAATGGACTTTTGAAGAAAAAGTTCACCAAAAGAAAAAAATTATACGTTTTGCTCTCTTATACTTATTTACATTATCGGCAAACATTCTAGTTAATAAAAGCGGATTGCTGTTATACCCTGGAGCATATCTTTTTGCTTTTATCGCTGCTACTGGTACAAGTACTGTTCTTAATTTCATTGGACAAAAATGGTGGGTGTTTAAAAAATGATAAAATTATCAATTGTTGTACCTTGCTATAACGAAGAAAAAAATATACCTTTAATTTTGGAGCGTTTCGCAAGTTATATTAATAGAAATGATATTGAAGTCTTACTCGTAAATAATGGCTCAACAGATAACAGTCAAAATGTATTAAATAATCTTATTGGCGATTATTCATTTGCTCGAACTGTTCATGTAGAAAAAAATCAAGGATATGGGTACGGTATATTATTCGGATTATCAAATACTCTAGGAGAATATATTGGTTGGACTCATGCCGATATGCAAACTGACCCAGCAGATTTACTTAAAGCTTTTCAATTAATTGAAGATAATAATAATCCAACAAACATATACGTTAAAGGGATACGTAAAAACCGTCCTTTAATGGATCAATTTTTCACATTCGGTATGAGTGTTTTCGAAACTATATATATGAATAAAATACTTTATGACATAAATGCGCAGCCTAACGTATTTCATCGAAGCTTTTATAAATCGTGGAGTAACGCACCACATGACTTTTCATTAGATTTATTTGTATTATATATGGCCAAGCAGAACGGACTAAACGTCATGAGATTTGATGTTATATTTCCTAATCGTGTCCATGGACAATCAAGTTGGAATACCGGCTTATCGAGTAAATGGAAATTCATTAAACGGACATTACACTATAGTATTAAACTTAAGGGGGAATTGAAAAATGGAGTTCATCGCACATAGAATTAACACTTTAGAAGATCTTATAAAAACACCCGTAGAATTTGGTGTCGAGTTAGATTTAAGAGATCGAGGTGAACGTCTGATTATTAGTCATGATCCTTTTAGTGATGGAGTTGACTTTGAAGAATACTTAATGCATTACAATCATGGCACAATGATTTTAAATATAAAAAGCGAACGTATTGAGCATAGAGTTTTGGAACTAATTCAGAAATACAAAATTAATAATTATTTTTTTCTGGATTCCTCATTTCCTATGATTCATTTATTGTCCCAAACTGGTGAAAAAAATATCGCTGTCAGATATTCAGAATACGAAGGCTTGGACACTATACTTAATCTTAAGGGGAAAGTAAATTGGGTCTGGGTAGATTGCTTCACAAAACTCCCTCTTGATAAACAGATTTATCATATATTAAGAGAAAATGAGTTCAAACTTTGTCTTGTTTCACCAGAACTCCAAGGCCGCAAAGAAGACATTGATGACTATAATAAATTTTTAAAAACAAATGAAATAAAATTTGATGCTATATGTACTAAAGTAGAAAATGTGAATTTATGGAAAAATAAATAATTGATATTTGTTCAATAGAGGTGGATTTATTTGAAAACTTTTTTTCGAAATAAAATATATGTCTTTAGCTTGTTATTGTTATTTACATTAGTGCTTTTAGTAACAACAAGACCTTTATGGAATGAGATTTTTATTTCAAAAGAAAACATTAGTAATACTCTAGTGGAACAAGTGCCCCTTGGAGAGATTACAAATGAAACAGAAATTAAACAAACTATTAATTTGCATCACTTTATGAGAAACCAACCAATTGATATTAATATATTATTAGCAACATATAATAGAGTAAATAATGGTTTGATCGAAGTTTCTTTGGCTCAAAATGATAAAATTGAGAAAATAATTGTTAATACAAAAAATCTTAATGATAATTCATTTAAAAAATTTACTTTTAACAAAGGCAAGATCTTTGAAGAAGGACCAGCTACTATCATCCTGAAAGGGATTGAAGCATCTCAAGGTAATGCTATAACTGCTTGGCAAACAAAAGATGCATCTTTAGGTATTCTTACGATTAATGGACAAAAAATAGAAAACTACAATCTGAATATTGATATGAAACTACCAAAAAAAGATACTTCATTTACTTTCATATCATTATTCATAATCATTTTAATACTAATTCTTTTTTTTCGACTTAATTATAAAGTAGAAATTTTCAATTACTTTTTCTTTTTATCATTTTTTATTAGCATATCTATTTTGTGTTTCAGATTCCCGTCTTTATCGACTTCTGCAGAACTTTATGCAGAAACTGCAACTAATTTTTTTCATAACGCTTATTACAGCAGTGTCATTCATAATTTGAAACAATTAGACGCTGGCTATTTACCTTTGTTTCAAAGAGTTATTTCTTTGGTAATCGTTAAATTATTTCACATTAATGAATCCTTCAACTATGTCATTCAGCTATTAAGTGTATTTGGAATTGCATTTTTTGCTTCTTTTATTAACAGTAGAATGTTTAAGAACATTATTCCTTCAGATAAAATAAGGTTTATTTTTAGTTGTATAGTAGGTTGCGGATTTTTATTTGATTATGAACTTGTTACCTTTATCAATTTTTCATATCTTGGGATTATAGTTTGTTTGTTAGTAGTGTTTATTGACTTTACAAAAATATCAAATCTAAGATATGTTTTCATTAGTATACTTGTATTTTTACTACTCTCATCCAAACCATATTTTATTATCTTTTTACCCGTGTATATAAGTTTACTTATTTATTATTGTTATATACGTTCAAAGAAACATATTTTTTTCTACACAATCTCAGTTATATCATTATGCATTCAAGCTACAACGATGATTAGAAACAAAATGACATGGGCGTCGACTGATACACAAGTCCAAGTGAGTTTTTTTGAAAAGATTTATGACATGTTTAATACTACAATTTATCTTTATTTTCAGTCTTATTTATGGGTCTTATATAAACTAAATCCCTTTTCAAGCAAATCACTATTCTATTTAGTTGCAATGTTTACTCTAATGTTAATTATTGTTACAGTCATTCTTTTATATAAAAGAATTGAAAATAAAAATGCTAAAAACGCAATTTTATTGACTAATTATTTGGCACTCAGTTCATTAGCTCTTAATGCATTTACGCTGCCAAGTTTTAAAAACATGAATTTATGGGATACTGAGCTGTTAATCGCTAATTTCAGACACTATTTCGTGAGTAATATTATGATTTTTATAGGACTTTTCATATTATCAATAAGTGCAATTCATTCTAAAAAGACAAAAGTAATTGTCTCATTGTATTTAGCAATAATCATTATGATATTTGGGGTTTCACAAGATCCATATAAAAACGCACAAGACTCTTATTCACAGTGGAATGTATATAACAAATTATTGAATAACGAGGAATATTGTATTCCTGTAAACCCGTATCCTTGGGCAATGTGTAAAAACTTAAATGTATTAAATTCACCATTAGAAACCAGTGTTCCAGTAAGCCAAATTAATTTACTTGATATGATTCCTGAAAGTGTGAATTGGAAAGTCAAAAGTTTTACAATAGAAACGATGACTCAGCAGGACGTAAGAATCGTAGCTTTTGATTCGAGAGATAATCTGATAGTAGATATTGTTCAGCTGACCCCGACAGGAAACAAGTATTCCTATTACCTACTAGATGAGAAAACTTCAATCTCAAAAATAGTATTTTATAATTTAAACAATAATCCGATTTTTATCAAACCAAAAGTAATTTTTATGGGTACATGAAAAACTTAGATTTAAATTAAAATAAACTACACCGCTCAATCAGCGGTGTAGTTTTGGAATTGATTGTTTGTAAGCTATGAATATAGGTAGGATATATAATAGAGTCTTTAAACTACTATGAGTAAAGTACAATAGGTTTTAAATAGAGGCAATATAAAATATAGGGAGCTCACATGAGTTTATGGACTATGGAACAACTGAGTCATGGAGTGCTACGATAAAAATGCAGTCGAATAACACCCTCGTATGAAATAAAATGAAAGTTAACGAGGGGATGAGCGA